>JAEETX010000022.1 GCA_016286665.1 Oscillospiraceae bacterium | reverse complement strand
CGCTCAACACGCCCTACTCCCTTAGCAGGGGAGCCCCTTCGGCCTCTTGGGTACTTCTCCAAATGCCGCAGCTGTTATAAAATAGCACAGCCGAAAGCATATGTCAAGGCATTTGGCAACAATTTGCGCCGGAAATCGCCCGAAGAAAACCGCGGGATCATCCACCGGAAATCAGCGGCGCAACGAACGTGCGGAGCTCTTTGAAATAGGCGTCTCCGTCCGCCATACAGGCGGCACCCTGGCCCGCGTTTTCCGATAAGTACAGCGCTTTTTTTGACGCGCAGGCCTTATGCATTTCCTCCGTCCACTTAAACGGGACCCGCATATCCTTCTTTCCGTGGATGAACAGAACGGGCATGGCTGAGTTCTCCTTCAGCTCCGTGCGCAGGTCGACGCTGCCGGGTCCGTTCTTCCAGATCAGGCGGGCAAACAGGCAAACGATCTGCAGCAGCGGGAAGACACGCATCCGCATTTCTTCCTTCATGACGCGGCGCACCATCTCCCGGGGGCAGGCATAAGCCCCGTCGGACACGACGGCGCAGACGGATTCGGGCAGCGAACCGGAAATGGCGTGGAGGACCGCAAAGCCGCCCATTCCGCTCCCCAAAAGGATCAGCTTCGTATGATCGCCGGCGAGCTCCTCCGCTTTTTCCGCCCACAGACGCGCGTCCTCCGCCTCCAGCAGACCGAGGGTGGCGTATTCGCCGCCGCTTTTTCCGTGGGAGCGCTCATAGGGGAGCAGGACGGACCAGCCCTGCCGGGCGGCCCAGCGGGCAATGACGCTGAGATTCTGCGGCAGCGCGCCGTAGCCATGCATCAGGAGCAGGCAGGCCTTCGCCGCGCGTTTACTAAGCCAGAGGCCGCTGAGGGTACAGCCGTCGGCGGCGGAGACAGCCACTTCCTCCCAGGGCTGCTTCTGAAACCATTCCAGCGCCGGCTGCAGCACCGGCGTATAGGAAAACCAGGGCGAAGTGATCAACACCTCCTGCACCGTCAGGTCCTTCGCCGGCGGGCGGTGAAAGCCCTTGCGGAAAAAGAACCAGGCAAAGAGAAACATCAGAATGACAAGAATGACGACGATCACTAGAAGCAGCACGGCGAAGCACCTCCGAAGATGATTCGCCTCTATTTTACTGCGCCGGGTGCTTTCCTGCAACAGGGAAAGATGATATAATGGCAAAGACGTCCGAAGTCTATGGCCGGATGCGGATATTTCCGGCTCCGAGATTCACCAGGAGCGCTCTCGCCCGTCCGAGGTCGGCGGCGTCCAATGTCAAAAGAAGCTCCGTGTCTCCGTCGTGATAAACCGGCAGGCCCATGAGGTCCGAGGTATAGAAGACCCTGCTTCCCAGCTCCGGCGCCATGCTGCCTTCTTCCTGCACCGTCATGTTGACCCGCCAGGGGTAATAGATCGAGGCCGTCAGCGGCGCGTGGCCGGGGAGGCCTGTCCGTTTTTTGCCGCTGATCTCCGCTTTCATATAGGGGATGGCGCCCCGCAGACGGGCGACGGCACGGTCCGCTTCGTCGACGGAAGAAAAATGGGCGGCGATCAAACACTGCATATGCATCCCTCCGAAGGTTTCCTGTCTCCGGCACAAGGGCGGCCGGCGTTCGGCCGCCCCCAGTAACCATCCATATTCTGTCCGAAAGGGAGGCGAATAACATGGAAATATCTCCCGGCGACCTGCTTTGGCTGAAAAAGGCCCACCCCTGCGGCAGCGACCGCTGCGAGGTCCTGCGGGCGGGGATGGATTTCCGCCTTCGCTGCCTTGGCTGCGGCCATATGTGGGAGATGCCCCGCGGCAAGCTGGAAAAGGCTGTCAAGGCCATGGAAACAAATCGAACGGAAGAATCATAATGCAGGCATAGCTTCCCGGCGCAGCGCCGGGCGGGGTTTTTTGCTCTATGCAAGCTTTCGACGGACAAAGCACCCTCCTGCTCGTACAATACGGGCATGAGGGTGCTTTATTTGGACAGCCTCTTTTGGCTGGAGCTGACGGCGGACAGCGTGCTGCTCTGGGCAGCCGGAAAGCTGTGCAATACGCGAAGAAGACCGCTTCGCCTGCTGGCTGCGGGACTGATCGGCAGCGCGTACACGGTCCTGACGCTCTTTGTTCCTCCCGCCGCGGCAATGATCGGGAAGCTGGTCTCCCTTCTGCTGATGCTGCTGACGGCATACGGGGGAGAACGGAAGCTGTGGAGGCCCGCTCTGGCTTTCCTTTTCCTCAGCGCGGTCTATGGCGGTATTGCGGCGGCGGTGACCGCTGCGGCGGGGCGCGCGACCGCCAGAGCCCTTATCTTTTCCGCGGGGATCAGCCTCGGCGTGTGCGCCCTGCCCTTCCGTTTTTCAGGCGTCCGGGGCGGCGTGTGCGAGCTGCGCATGATCGGGGAAGGAGGGGAGGTGCGACTGAAAGCCCTGCGGGACACGGGGAACCGGCTCACGGACCCCTTCAGCGGGAAGCCCGTCGTCATCGCGTCGGAAAAGGTGCTCGCTCCGCTGTTTTCTCCGGAATGCCGCAGCATCCTGGAAGCCACGGCGGGAGAAGCGCCGGAGGAACGGATGGAGAAGCTGGGCAGGGGATTCTGCCTGATTCCCCTGCGGACGGTGAACGGAAGCGCGCTGGCGCTTTCCGGGAAAGTGATCTCCGTCTATCAGGACAGCCAGGCCCTGGGAGCCTGCCGCGTGGTGTTCAGTAGGGAAAGCGTGGAGGGGCCGGATTACAGCGCCATCATCGGCGGAGACGGTATTTGATTCGGGAGGGAAAGGAAATGGTAAGAAGATTCAAGGAATGGCTCTGGCAGATTCTTGGCTGGCGGGTCTACTATGTCGGCGGCAGCGAGGGCCTGCCGCCACCCCTGAGCAAAGCGGAAACGGAAGCTTGTCTGGAACGGCTCCGCGCCGCGGACAGCACGGTGAAGGACATCCTGATCGAGCGGAATCTCCGCCTGGTTGTCTATGTGGCAAAGCGGTTTGAGAATACCGGCGTAGGGCTGGAGGACCTGATCAGCCTCGGGACCATCGGCCTTATCAAGGCCGTGGACAGCTTCGATCCGGACAAACGGATCAAGCTTGCCACCTACGCTTCCCGCTGCATCGAGAATGAGATCCTGATGTTTCTCCGAAAGCTGTCGAATCAAAAGAGCGAGATCAGCCTGGATGAACCGATCAACACGGATTACGACGGCAACGAGCTTCTGCTCAGCGAGGTGCTGGGAACAGATGCGGACATCGTGATGCAGCCGCTGGAGGAGGAAACGGACCGGACGATCCTTCGTCGGGCAGTGGAACGGCTGCCGGGGAGAGAGCGAAAGATCGTGAAGCTGCGCTTCGGCCTGGAAGGCGGAAGGGAGCAGACGCAGAAGGAGGTGGCGGACTCCATGGGCATTTCCCAGAGCTATATATCCCGCCTGGAAAAGCGGATCATCGCCAGGCTCCGCCTGGAGATCCTCCAAGAGATCGGATAGGAGGAACACTTATAAAGGCTGCTGCCGGGAAAACCCGGCAGTATTGCTTCCCGGAGCGCTTTTGTGCTATCATAAAAAGCATGAAAAAGTGGGATGCGAGCCGCATTTGCGGCGTTTATCTGATTCTGATGTACTCCCTGTTCCCCCTGGCGGTCTCTCCGAAAGGGTATCAGAACATCGTGGAGACAAAGTTCGCCGTCTTCTGCGTCTTGACGGCGCTGTTCCTGCCGGCTGTGATCACCTGTGCCGTCAGAGAAAAAGCGCTTCTGCGGCGGAAATGGGATGCGGTTCAGTATCTCATATTGGCATATTGGGGGTGGAGCCTCCTCAGCGCGCTCTGTTCTCCCTGGAGAAGGACCGCCCTGTTGGGCGGGGACCGGCTTGACGGTATGATCACGATCACGCTGTACTGTGCGGTCTTCCTGCTCCTGAGCCTTTACGGAAGCGCCGCCCGGTTCCCGTTTTGGCTGCCGGCAGCGGCGGCGGGCATTCTTTGTCTTGTCGCCGTCCTTCAGTTTTTTGACCGGAATCCGCTGGGCCTTTACCCCGGAGCGCTCCGCTGGTCCGGGCGGGAACGGGAATACAACGGCGCGTTCCTTTCCCTGATCGGGAATGCGGACCTGACCGCTTCGGTTTTATGCACCGGCTTCGCTTTCCTCTGGCCGCTTGCGCTGTGGAAGGGAAGACGCTTCCTCTGGCTGCCGGCTGCGCTGTGCCTCGCGGTGCTGGCGGCGTCCGGCATCCGGGCCGGCCTCGTGGGGGCGGCCGCCAGCGTTTGCCTTTGCCTCCCTGCGCTGCTCCCGGTGGGCAAAACGGGAAAACGCCTTGCCTGGGCCGGGATCGGGCTTCTCTGCGCGGCGGCTCTGCTTACCTTGTATTTGCTGCCGCTCAGCGGTCCCCTGGGGGAGCTGCACGCGCTGCTGCACGGTCAGGCGGAGGACTCCTTCGGCAGTGGTCGCATTTACATCTGGAAAAATGTCTGGCGTCTTGTGCCGGAGCGCCCGCTTCTCGGCGGCGGGGCAGATACGCTGGGGGAGCGCGGAATCGCTTTTGTCAAGGCTTTGCCGGACGGGAGCGTGATCCGCCGCGCCGTGGACTGCGCCCACTGCGAGCCGCTGAATATTCTGGTCAATCAGGGGCTTCCGTCCCTGCTGCTGCTCGCCTCCGCATGGCTGCTGATCCTGGTCCGTTCCTTCCGGAATCCTTCCCATGCCGCCCCTGCCCTGCGAAGCGCTCTGATCGCCTATACCGCCGCCTCCTTCTTCGGCATCGGAACGACAGCCAATGCGCCGTTCTTCTGGATCCTGCTGGGAATGTTGTCTGCGGAGAACACAAAAGCGATTGATAATCAGCGATTTAATGTGATTTGACAAGCGCCCCCAACTGCGCTATACTCAATCCCATAAACCTATAATTACCGGTGAAGTATCGATCATACAAAAACACACAGAAAGGCTGAAAAAGATGGATCTGTTTCAGAAATGCGCGGACTTTACGCTGGCTGACGAGTATAAAGCCATGGGAATCTTTCCGTATTTCCGGGAACTGCAGTCCCGTCAGGATACGGAAGTCATTATGGAAGGCAAACGGCGCATCATGCTGGGGTCCAACAACTACCTGGGGCTGACCACCGATCCTGACGTGATGGAGGCCGGCTTGAAAGCCCTCCGGGAGTTCGGCACCGGCTGCTCCGGCTCCCGGCTCCTCAACGGAACGCTTCAGCTCCATGTGGAACTGGAAAACGAACTCAAGAGCTTCCTGCGAAAAGAAGCCGTGACCACCCTTCCCACCGGTTTTCAGACCAATCTGGGCATCATCAGCGCTCTGGTGGGCAGAAACGACTATGTGATCTGCGACAGGGACAACCACGCCAGCATTTATGACGGCTGCAAGCTCAGCTACGGAAAAATGCTCCGCTACCGCCACAACGATATGGCGGATCTGGAACGGCAGCTGAAGACCGTGCCGGAGACCGCCGGCATCCTGATCGTCACCGACGGCGTGTTCAGCATGGGCGCGGACCTTTGCAATCTGCCGGAAATCTGCCGCCTGGCGAAGGAATACGGCGCAAGGGTCATGGTGGACGACGCCCACGCCCTTGGCGTCATCGGCGAAGGCGGACGCGGCACCGCCAGCTATTTCGGTCTGGAGGATCAGGTCGATATTTATATGGGCACCTTCTCCAAATCTCTGGCCAGCCTGGGCGGTTATGCAGCCGGTCCGCAGAAGGTGATCGACTATATCCGCCATAATTCCCGTCCCTTCATGTTCGCCGCCTCCATCACCCCCTCCTCCTGCGCCGTGGCGCTGGCCGCCCTGCGCAAGCTGGAAGCGCAGCCGGAGCGAGTCGATCATCTGCGGGAGCTGAGCGATTACATGCGGGAGGGACTGAAGGCCCGGGGCATGAAGATCCGCGAGGGGATCACCCCCATCGTCCCCATTTTCACCTATGACGCCATCAACACCCTGAAGATCGCCACGGAGCTCTACAACAAGGGCGTGTACGTCAACACCGTGCTGCCTCCCGCCGCCCCGGCGGACGGCTGCATGCTCCGCTGCAGCATCATGGCCACCCACACGAAGGCGCTGCTGGATGAGGCTATGGACATCATGAAGGAAGTCATCGGAGAATACAATGGCTGAGAAAAAAGCGGCGCTGGTCACCGGCGGCAGCAGCGGCATCGGCCTCAGCTGCGCCAAGGCGCTGCAGGCTCGCGGTTGGCGGGTGTTCACACTCTCCCGCCGGGAAGAAGGCCCCGACGGCTTCGAGCATATCCGGGCGGACGTCGGCGACGCTGCCGACTGCCGCCGGGCGGTGGACGCGGTCCTTGGCCGTGCAGGCCGGCTGGACCTGCTGGTGAACTGCGCCGGGTTCGGCATATCCGGCGCCGCGGAATTCACGCCGGACGGAGAAGCGGAATCCCAGGTGCGGGTCAACCTGTTCGGTACGGCAAACATGTGCAAGGCCGTCATCCCCCAGATGCGGCGGCAGGGGGGCGGCCGCATCCTCAATATCAGTTCCTTCGCCGCGCTGACCCCCATCCCGTTCCAGATCTGGTATTCCGTTTCCAAGGCGGGGATCAACAGCTATACCATGGCTCTGGCAAACGAGCTTCGCCCCTTCGGCATTGCCGCCGCCGCCGTGATGCCCGGCGATACGAAGACCGGTTTTACCGACGTGCGCCGGAAGTGCCCGGAGGGAGACGACGTCTATCATGGTGCGATCTCCCGCAGCGTGCGGAAGATGGAAAAGGACGAGCGAAGCGGCATGAGCCCGGATGCGGCGGGAAACCTGGTCGCCCGGCTGGCGGAAAGAAAGCGTCTCAGACCGCTGTACACCGTCGGCTTCGGCTACAAATGCCTGGCGCTCCTGTTCAAGCTGCTGCCCGCCGCTCTGTCCAACCGCATCCTGGGCATGATGTACGCTTCATGAGAGGTATCGATCATGGATTTTTCCGAACTGAAAGCATATCTGGAAAACCTGCCGGAGGAATGGGGCGTACCTCAGTGTTCCCTGATCGTCCGCTGGGGAAGAGAAACGGTATTTGAGGATCTGGTGAATGTGGGCAGGGGAGATATCTACTGGCTCTATTCCGCCACCAAGCTCTTCACCGCCGCCATGTTCTGCCGCCTCCTGGAGCAGGGAAAGCTGAAGCTGGAAGACCGGGTTTCCGATTATCTCCCGGAATACGCCCGGTTGGAAATCGCCGATGCGGACGGAAACCGCCGCCCGGCGCAGAAGCCGCTGCTGCTGGAGCACCTGATCACCATGTGCGGCGGCCTGACCTATGATATCTTCCATCCGCTGATCGTACAGGCGGAGGACCGCACCACCCGCGGCATCGTTCGCGCCATCGCCGGGATGCCCCTGGTGGACGAGCCGGGGGTCACCTATCTCTACAGCCTTTGCCATGATGTGCTGGCAGCCGTCATGGAGGAGGTCACGGGCGTCCGCTATGCGGACCTGCTGCGCCGGGAGATCATCGAACCGCTGGGGATGACCGGCACCTGCTTCCACCCGAAGGAGGAACAGGAAGCCCGTTTTGCCCCGCAGTTCGAGTGGCAGGGAAGGAAAAAGGGCGCGGTGCCCTGTTCGGGCGACAACAAGTTCTGTTTTTCACCGGAATACGATTCCGGCGGCGCCGGGCTGTGCAGTACTCTGGAGGATTATATCCTGCTGCCGGAAGCCCTGGCGAACGACGGCATTGGCAGAAACGGATACCGGGTATTGAAGCCGGAAACCATAGAAGCCATGCGAACGGACCATATCTTCGGCTCCCGCCGGGCCGGCTTTGACCTACGGTGGGAGAGATTCCGCAGCTACGGATACGGACTCGGCGTTCGGACGAGGATCGATCATAAGGACGGAGGAAAAAGCCCCGTCGGGGAATTCGGGTGGGACGGCGCAGCCGGCGCTTACTGCATCATCGATCCTTCTAACCGCCTCAGCGCATTCTACGTCCAGCATGTTCTGAATATGGGTCCCGTCTTTGAGGAGATCCATCCGAAGCTGCGGGATCTGATCTATCAGGGACTGGAAGGATAAAGGAACCGGGAAAAGCGAACCGCTTTTCCCGGTTTTCTTTATGGATAGATCCTCCGGCCTTTTTCATCCGGCTGCATGGTCAGGCGGTAAAGCCAGGTGTTCACAACGTCCCGCCATTCCGCAGCGGAACGGACCTGCATCCGAAACCGTTCCTGCACGCGCCGGAAAACTTCGCCGTCCAGTCTGCCCTCCAGCTTGTCCCAGGCGTCCGCCATGGCGGCAGCCTCCTCGTATCCCGCAAAATGGTCGTCGTATATGCGCTGCAGAAGGGTCCTTCCGTCCTTCATACGATAGTCATAGGGCAGACGGTGGAAAAACAGGAGCAATTCCTCCGGGCAGGCGGCGATATCACGGTACATCGCCGCCAGCGGCGGGCTGTACTGCTCCGTGAAGCCGGTGCCTTCCGGCCCCCGTTCCACGCCGATCTCCCGGTGGTTTGCCCGGAGATAGGTGCCCCAGCGGTCGAATTCATAGCCCTCCGGGCTGGGTCCGTAGTGGGTTCCGGGGACGCACATCCAGCCGATGCCCAGGGGAGAAGTATATTTCTCATAGACCTCGCGGGAGCGCAGCAAGATGTCCGTCACCGTTTCCGTCACCGCAGGATCGTCCCCAAAGGTGAGGATCGACCATTCCCTGGCGATCTCCGCCGGATCGGCAGCCGGATTCCAGCTGATTAGGCCGAAACCGAACCAGTTGGCGGCAGCCAGGTCGTGCCCCGTCCAGTTTCCGTCGTCGCCGGTATTGCTGACGGCGCAGACGGCCGAGATGCGCTCCGAAACCCTGTCCTTTTCCGGGCGGGAGTGAAAACGGAAATCCAGGATCTCCCGGAACATGGGGATCAGGTAGCACACGTGCCGCTGCTGGCCGGTGTACTCCTGGGCGATTTGAAACTCCATCAGACTTGCTGTGCGCTCCAGATGCCCCAGCAGGGGAGACACCGGCTCCCGGACCTGGAAGTCCACCGGACCGTTCTTCAGCTGCAGGTACACATTCTCCCGGAACTGCCCGTCCAGCGGCGCGAAGTGGTCGCATTGCGCCCTGGCACGATCCGTTTTCGTGTCGCGCCAGTCCTGGGTGCAGTTGTAGACAAAGCAGCGCCAGAGGATTTTGCCGCCGTAGGGCCGCACCGCGTCCGCCAGCATGTTCGCGCCCTCCGCCTGGCTGCGTCCGTAGCTGTGGGGGCCCGGCCGCCCTTCGGAATCGGCTTTGACCAGGAAGCCCGCCAAATTGGGGATCGACGTGAACAGCCGGAGGCAGGTTTCCTTCCACCACTGTCTCACGCCTTCATCCAGCGGGTCCGCGGTATCCAGCCCGCCCAGCTCCAAAGGGGCGGAAAAGCTGACGCTCAGCCAGAGGGATACTCCGTATTCCGCGAAGCAGAGAGCAATGCGCCGCAGCTCCCGCTGATAGGAGCCGGTCAGCAGCTTCCTTGCATTCCCGCGGACATTGACGTTATTGATACAGCAGCCGTTGAGCCCGCAGGACGCCATCAGCCGGGCATAATCCCTGGTGCGCTCCGTGCAGACGGGTTTCCCGTTCCTGAAAAAGAAGGATTGCCCGGCATACCCTCTTTCGATGCTGCCGTCCGCGTTGTCCCAATGGTCCAGCATCCGAATGGCGTAGGCGGGGGCCGACGTCCATTCCGGAAATTCCTCTCCCATGGAGAGACGCCGGAGAAAATGAAACACCCCGTAGATCAGTCCTCGCCCTGTGCCGGCGATCTCGATCCCGTCGCCGCTGCGGCGAAGGGATACCTGCTCATCGCTGCCGGGACGCTCCATCAGTGTGACGGCCGGAATGCCGGTCGACGGGCTCCTGCGGATTTCCGGCGCAGCCCCCATGGCCTGCAGGCCGGAAATCAGTTCCCGCAGGGCAGCCTTTCCCTGTCGGGTGGCGGGCAGGCCGCAGACGCAGCGGGTATAGGCCGGAAGACGCTTTTTGGGCCTCCAATCCAGCCAGAGAAGGGAATAATCCATAAAAATCACTTCATTTCGGTTGCAAAATATGCCCGGAGCAAGTACAATAACCCTACCATATCTAGTGTTTTGAGAGGGAATCATGACGGATCGGGAGTGGAGAGACCTTCTGGACTTTTTGCAGAGCGGACCTGTCGGGCGCGTCCCCGCAGGTCTGATCGTGGACAGTCCCTGGATCCCCGGCTACTGCCGGGTGGACACGGTGGATTATTACACGGACAGCGCGATCTGGCTCGCCTGCCAGGATCAGCTGCGCACCGACTTTCCCGAGCTCCTGTTCCTGCCGGGCGACTGGGTGGAATTCGGCATGGCCTCCGAACCCTCGTCCTTCGGCTGTCCGGTGCGGTTTTACCATGACCAGACCGTGGGCATCGGGCATCTGATTACTGCGGCGGAGGATTTGGAAGCGCTGGATGATCTGCCGGTGCCGGACCCGAGGCGGGATGGGCTGATGCCCCTGGCTCTCTCCAGGATCCGGAATCTGCGGGGTCCGCTACTGGAGCGGGGACGCAGGATGCGCATGATCGCCGCCAGAGGTCCGCTGAACGTGGCCGGGTTCCTAATGACCATCCCGGAATTCTGCGTGGCTGTCAAGACGGAGCCGGAGCGCATCCACCGGCTGCTGGACAAGACGACCGAGCTTGTCATCCGCTGGCTGGAAGCCCAGGCGGAAGCGGCCGGCGAGATCGGCGGCATCCTGGTGCTGGATGATATCTGCGGTTTTTTCAGCGAGGAAGAATACCTGGAATTTGCCCATCCCCGTCTCAAGCGGATCTTCGACCACTTCAGCGTCCCGGTGAAGATGTTCCACAACGATAATTTCGGGAACCGCTATACGACCTTTCCCCATATCGCCGATCTGGGCGTCAATCTGTTCAACTACTCCTATCAGGCAGAGCTCGGAGAGGCGGCCGCGCTGCTCGGGCCGAAGGTGGCAATTTTGGGAAGCCTCCCGCCGCTGGATTTACTCACGCGGGGGACGCCGAAGGAGATCGCCGAAGCTGTCGGCGCGCTGCTGGCTTCCAGGCCGGAGGGGTGCCGCCTGATGCTCTCCGCCGGGGGAGGCGCTTCGCCCGGCATGCCCGGGGAAAACCTTCGGGCAATGCTGAACGCGCTGTCGCAGGCGCAGAAGAACTGATCATTTTTCCAGCAGGAAGGACGCAAGGGTGTCCCAATCCTCCTGCGGCATGCCGTGACCGCCCTCCCGGAGGGAATAGCATACTTCGCCGTCGAAGAATTTCTCGCCGATTTTTGCGTAGCGGGGGCCGGGATTCTGCCCCTTGGGCTCCGGATAGACAAATCCGTGCAGCCCCTGGATCTCCCAGGCCGGGGAGGCGGCGATGCAGGTCAGCTGCTCATGAAACGGGTCGCACCAGAAATCCTCATAGGCGGAGCAGATCAGCAGCTTGCGCGGGGCGACGGCAGCAGCCAGAAAATGGGCGTCCACCGGCAGCGCGTCCACGTCCTCCCAGAAGGACTTGAAAGCGTCGTTGAACCAATAACCGTAATTCCCCGTGATATCCGCCACGGTCTCGCCGATCTTTCCACGCAGAAGGCTGGCGCCGCCGCAGCCGGAGCAGACGGAGATCACGTGAGTGAAGCCCTCGTCGAAGGCCCCGGCAACCATGGCGGTCTTTCCGAAGCGGGAGCACCCGGCGCAGCCGACTCTCGTTTCGTCAAATTCGCCGGAAGCCAGCAGATCGTGCATCACATATCCCATGCAGCGGCCCCAGATCAGGAGCTTGCCCGCATCGGCGCCTCCGTGTCCCTCCGGCCACAGCAGCTTGCAGATGCCGTCGTCAAATGGCCAGGCGTCCGCAGTGATGTCGTTGGTGGCCAGCGCCGCCACGGCGATCCCTTTCTGAACGAAGCCCTCCGGCGGAAGGGCGGCGAAAATGCCCTCCAGAGACATGCCGATGGTGACCAGCAGAGGCGGCGTCTCCACGTCCGTCGGCCGGATGAGCTTGAAGGGGAAGGTAAAGATACCGTTGGGATAAATCAGCTCCAGCTCGATCCATTCCACGCGGGTATGCGCTTTTCCGTCCCTGCCCCAGCCGGAATCGTAGCCCACCCGCGCTTTTTCGCGGACGGTCAGGGGCTCCGGCGGCAGAAAGCCGTAGGCGTAGCGCTGCAGGTCATAGAGAAGTTCGCCCCGGCGGCGCTGCCAGCTCTCTCTGGTGACGGCTGTGCCGTCGGCATGGGTCATCAGTTCCGGAAGGCGGAGATATCTCAGAATCTGTTCCATCGTTGACCTCCTGTTTTTTTCAGCATCATATCACATTACTGCGCAAAATTGAACCGAAAGGATGAAATATCATGGATGCTTACCGGGATACTTCCCGCACCTTTGAAGAACGCGCCCTGGACCTGATCTCCCGCATGACCCTGGAGGAGAAAATCAGTCAGCTTAGCTTTGACGCGCCGGCGATCCCGCGGCTGGGCATCCGTGCCTGGACCTGGTGGAACGAAGCTTCCCACGGCGTGCTCCCCGTTTTCCAGAGCTTCGCGGAGGCCAGCTCTTTCCCGGTCTGCCTTGCCCTGGCCAACTCCTGGGACCCGGCCCTGGTGAAAGAGACCGCAAGCGCCATATCCGATGAGATGCGCTCGCTTTATAATCTGAACGGCAAGGAGCTGGACTACTGGTGCCCCACGGTGAACATGGGGCGGGACCCCCGCTGGGGCAGGAACGACGAAGCCTTCGGGGAAGACCCGCTGCTGGCCGGGCAGCTTGCCGCAGCCTATGTGCAGGGCATCCAGGGCGAGGACGGGCGCTACCTGAAAGCGATCTCCACCCCCAAGCACTTCGCGGCCAACAATTCGGAATACAACCGGAATTCCGCCTCCTCCAATGTGGACGAGGCGACGCTGCGGGAATACTTCCTGCCCGTTTTTGAACGCTGCTTCCGGGAGGGGAAAGCCCAGTCCGTCATGACGGCCTACAACCGCATTTCCGGTGTGCCCTGCAGCGCCAACGAGCATCTGCTGCAGGATATCCTGCGGGACGAATGGGGCTTCGACGGCTACGTCGTCTCCGACGACGGAGCGGTGGGGGATGTGGGGCCCAACTGGAACCTCATGTGGGGCCAGCCCCGGGGACACTTTTACGCTTCCACCATGCAGGAGGGCGCAGCCCTCGCGCTGAACGCGGGCACGGACATCTGCTGCGGCAACGATTATAAGGTCTGGCTGAAAACCGCGCTGGAGGAAGGTCTCACCACGGAGGACGCCCTGGACCGGGCGCTGGTCCGCGCCTTCACGGCCCGCTTCCGCCTGGGTGAATTCGACCCGGCGGAGCGATTGCCCTGGCACGGTTTCGGCAAGGAAACCATCTGCAGCGAAGAACACGCGGCCACCGCTCTGCATGCGGCGGAGGCTTCTCTGACGCTGCTGCGCAATGAGAAGGATTTCCTTCCCCTGAAAAAGGAGAAGACAAAGAAGCTGCTGGTGATCGGGCCCAACGCCATTTATCGCCAGCTGGGCAGCTATTCCATCGGCGGATACGCGGACACTCGCGTTTCCGTGACGCCCCTGCAGGGCATCCGCGAGCTGGGCGGGCAGCTGGGCTTCGAGGTTTCCTATGCCAAGGGCTGGCACATCCTGGAGAAGCCCATGGAGGGCGGCAGCCGCTTCCCCGTGCTGGAGCGCTCGGCGGAGGAAAACGGCATGGGGTTGGACGAATACCTCGACGTACGGACGCCGGAGCCGGTGAAGGAACTGAACCGGCAGCTTGCGGCGCGGCGCGCCGAGCGCGCCCAGCTGCCGCCGCCCGTACCCCGTCATCCCGTGGATGACCCGGACCTGGGCAAGGATGATGAAACGCTTTGGGCGGAAGCGCTGCTGGCCGCGCGGGATGCCGATGCGGTGATCGTGATCGCCGGGACGGACCCCAGCGTCACCAGCGAGGGCCGTGACCGGGACACGCTGGCTCTGCCCTATGCCCAGGACGATAAGATCTGCCGGCTCCGGGAGATCAATCCCAATCTTGCCGCAGTCCTCATCACTTCCGGCCCGGTGACCGGAAAGTTCCTCTCCGAAATCCCGGCGGTCCTCTGGGCTGCCTACGCAGGGGAAAGCCAGGGCACCGCCATCGCCCGCGCCCTGTTCGGCCGCATCAGTCCTTCCGGCCGCAGCTGCGAAACCTGGTATAACAGCGACGAAGAACTGCCCCATATCGCCGACTACGGCATCCGGCCGCTGGATACGCCAAACCAGATGGGGAGAACCTATCAGTATTGGCTGGGAAAGCCGCTGTTCCCCTTCGGGCACGGTCTCAGCTATACGAGCTTTTCGTATGCCGATTTCCGCCTGAGCAGCGCAGAGCTGAGCCCGAACGACGTCCTGGAAGCCTCCGTCACCGTGCGAAATACCGGCAACGCGGAAGCCTGCGAGGTAGTGCAGCTTTACGGAAAGAAGCTGGGCCTCTGGCACAACCAGGCATACCGAAAGCTGCTGGCCTTTGATAAAATCAGCCTGAAACCCGGCGAGGAGCGGCGGGTGACCCTGCTTCTTCCCGTCAGCGAGCTCAAGGTCTGGCACGCGCCGGACCGCCGATATCTCGTGCCGGAAGGGCAGTGGTACCTCTGGCTTGGGCGCTCCGCCGGCGTTGACGCGGAAATCTGCGGAGAACGGATCACCGTCAGCGGCGTATGGGAAGCGCCCCTGAGCGCCGTGACGCTCCGCTGCGACCGAAGGATACTGAAGCCCGGGGAAACGGCGAAGCTGCAAGCGACAGCCACCTTGACGGACGCCCGGCGCACGGATACGGCGGACGCAGTCATCAGCTGCTCCGATGAAAGCGTTCTGCTTGTGAAGGACGGCTGTGTGACCGCACGGAAGCCCGGCCTCTGCACGGTTCATATGAAGCTGACCCGCAGCGGCGTGACAAAGGAAAGCTGTCTGCCCTTCCTGGTGCGGGAATAAGGATCACGCCGTTCAGGCCGACGGTTTCCGGGCAATAGGGCTGCGGCAGTCCGGAATATCGGAACAGCGGGGGATACCTGCGCAAGTGAACATCCGGAAAAGGAGCGCCCGGCGCCGCCGGGCAAAGGGAATATGGCAAAGAAAACGAACAAGGAATACGGAAATGAAAGCATTTCCTCCCTGAAAGGCGCGGACCGCGTCCGGAAACGTCCGGGCGTCATCTTCGGCTCGGACGGGTTGGAGGGCTGCGAACACGCCGTGTTTGAAATCCTCTCCAACTCCATCGACGAAGCGCGGGAAGGCTACGGAAGGGAGATCATCCTCACAAGCTACAAGGACAAATCGATCGAGGTGGAGGATTTCGGACGGGGCTGCCCGGTGGACTATAATCCCGCCGAGAAGCGCTACAACTGGGAGCTCGTCTTCTGCGAGCTTTATGCGGGCGGCAAGTACGACAATGAGGGCGGGGACAACTATGAGTATTCCCTGGGCCTCAACGGGCTCGGTTCCTGTGCAACCCAGTATTCCTCGGAATACATGGACGTGACGGTGTGGCGGGACGGGAAAAAATACGACCTCCATTTCGAAAAAGGGGAGAACATCGGCGGCCTTCGATCGGAGGAATACGCCAAAAAGCGCACCGGCTCCCGCATTCACTGGAAGCCGGACCTGGAAGTGTTCACCGATATCGATATCCCGGATTCCTATTTTGAGGATGTGATGAAGAAGCAGGCCGTGGTGAACAGCGGCGTCAGCTTCAGGCTGCGCATCGAGGAAGACAAGGGCTTTCGGGAGACGGTCTATCTCTATGAAAACGGCATCCGGGACTATGTGGCGGAGCTGGCGGGGGAGGACTCCCTGACCCTGCCGGAATATATCGAAGGGGAACGCCGGGGGCGGGATCGCGCGGACATGCCGGATTACAAGGTGAAGCTCTCCGCAGCCTTCTGCTTCTCCAACAAGTTCAACTGCATCGAGTATTACCACAATTCCTCCTGGCTGGAATACGGCGGCGCGCCGGAAAAGGCCACCAAGAGCGCTTTTGTCTCCGCTATCGACGCGCTGCTCCGCAAGCAGGGAAAGTATCAGAAAAACGAATCCAAGGTCACCTTCAACGACATTCAGGACTGCCTGATCCTGGTGACCAACTGCTTCTCCACCCGCACCAGCTATGAGAACCAGACGAAGAAGGCCATCACCAACCGCTTCATTCAGGAAGCGATGACGGAGTTCTTCAAATCCAAGCTGGAGATCTACTTCATCGAGAATCCCAAGGATGCGGAAAGGATCATGGAGCAGGTGCTGGTGAACAAGCGCAGCCGGGAAACGGCGGAGCGTACCCGGCAGAACATGAAAAAGAAGCTCACCGGCTCCGTGGACCTCACCAGCCGCATCGAGAAATTCGTGGATTGCCGGACAAAGGACGTCAGCCGCCGGGAAATCTATATCGTGGAGGGCGACAGCGCCCTCGGCGCCTGCAAGCAGAGCCGGGACGCGGAATTCCAGGGCATCATGCCCGTCCGGGGGAAAATCCTCAACTGCCTGAAAGCGGACTACGCGAGGATTTTCAAGAGCGAGATCATCACGGACCTGCTGAAGGTGCTGGGCTGCGGCGTGGAGGTCAGCGACAAGCATAACAAGGACATCAACACCTTCGACCTGGAAAACCTGCGCTGGAACAAGATCATCATCTGCACCGACGCGGACGTGGACGGTTATCAGATCCGCACCCTGATCCTGACGATGATCTATCGTCTGGTTCCGTCTCTGATCCGGCTGGGATACGTGTATATCGCCGAGTCGCCGCTTTATGAGATCAATCATAAGGGCAAAACCTGGTTTGCCTACACGGAAAAGGATAAGGCGGATATCCTGGCAAAGCTGGGGGAAACCGCGAAGCCGGTGATCCAGCGCTCCAAGGGCCTGGGTGAGAATGACCCGGAGATGATGTGGATGACCACCATGAACCCGGAGACGCGGCGGCTCATCAAGGTGCTCCCCTCCGACGTACAGCATACCGCGGATACCTTCGACCTGCTGCTGGGAGATAATCTGACCGGCCGGAAAAGCCATATCGCGGAAAACGGATGGCGCTACATCGATCTGATCGACGTGAGCTGAGGAGGTGAGGAACGATGGCCAGGAAAAAACAGCCCGAGGAAAAATCGAAAAAAGTGCCGGGTACCGACAACGTCATGGGATTAAAGGCTGAGATCACCGAACAGGAGATCGTCGACACACTGGAAGTCAATTACATGCCCTATGCCATGAGCGTCATCGTATCCAGAGCCATCCCGGAGATCGACGGCTTCAAGCCCTCCCACCGGAAGCTCCTGTACACCATGTATAAGATGGGCCTGCTGAACGGCGGACGCACAAAATCCGCCAATATCGTCGGCTCCACCATGAAGCTCAATCCCCACGGCGACGCCGCCATTTATGATACCATGGTGCGCCTCAGCAAGGGCTACGGCGCGCTGCTGACGCCCTTTGTGGATTCCAAGGGCAATTTCGGCAAGGTTTTCTCCCGGGATATGGCCTATGCCGCCTCCCGTTACACGGAAGCAAAGCTCTCGCCCATCTGCGCCGAGCTTTTCCGGGATATCGACAAGGATACGGTGGACCTGGTGGACTCCTATGACGGGGGCATGAAGGAGCCCTCGCTGCTGCCCACGACCTTTCCCAATGTGCTGGTTTCCGCCAACCTGGGTATTGCCGTGGGCATGGCAAGCAACCTCTGCGGCTTCAACCTGTCGGAGGTCTGTCAGGCGACGATCGAGTTTCTTCGGGACCCGGAGGCGGACCTGCTGAGCATCATGCCTGCGCCGGATTTTCCCACCGGCGGGGAGATCCTGTATGACCGGGCTGAGATGGAGGAAATCTACCGGACCGGGCGCGGGAGCTTCCGGGTACGGGCAAAATGGCGCTATGACAAAGCGACCAACATCATTGAAATCTATGAAATCCCCTATACCACCACCTCGGAGGCCGTCATCGACAAGGTGGCGGAGCTGGTTAAGGCAGGGAAGCTGAAAGAGATCGCGGACATGCGGGACGAGACGGACCTGGGGGGCCTCAAGCTGGCCATCGACCTCAAGCGCGGCTCCGATCCGGACCGCATCATGCAGCGTCTCTTCAAAATGACCACGCTGGAGGACCCTTTCTCCTGCAACTTCAATGTGCTCATCGCCGGGATGCCCAGGGTCATGGGCGTCCGGGAAATCCTGGAGGAGTGGGTGGCCTGGCGTTCGGAATCCGTGCGCCGACGCGTCCACTTCGAGCTGACAAAGAAGAAGGAACGCCTCCACCTCTTGAAAGGCCTTGGAAAGATCCTTCTGGATATCGACAAGGCCATCGCCATCATCCGCAGCACGGAATCCGACGCGGAGGTGGTGCCGAACCTGATGATCGGCTTCGGCATCGACGAGGTGCAGGCGGAGTTCGTGGCGGAGATCAAGCTGCGCAACATCAACAAGGAATATATCCTCCGCCAGATCAAGGACACGGAAGCGCTGGAGAAGGAGATCGCCGACCTGGAGGATATCCTGAAAAAACGCAGCCGCATCCATACCATCATCCGGCAGGAGCTGGAAAAGGTCGTCAAGCAATACGCCGCGCCGCGCCGCACCACGCTGATCTATAAGGATGAGCTGGCGGAGGAACCGGAGGAGGAGATGACGCCGGATTATCCGGTGACCGTTTTCCTCAGCCGTCACGGTTATCTGAAAAAGATCACCGCCCAGTCTCTGCGCATGAGCGGCGAGCAGAAGTATAAGGAGGACGACGAGCTGCGCTTGAGCTTTGAATCCTCCAACAAAGCGGAGCTGCTGGTTTTCACGGACCGCTGCCAGGTTTACAAGACCCGCCTCAGCGAATTTGAGGACGGAAGGGCTTCCGCTCTTGGCGTCTTCCTGCCAACGAAGCTGCAGATGGAGGAGGGAGAAAGCGTCATCATGGCCTTTGACCCCGGCGATTACAGCGGGAGCATCCTGTTTGTTTTTGAAAACGGCAAAATCGCCAGGGTCGGCCTGGGCGCTTATGTAACGAAGACGAACCGGAAAAAACTCACCGGGGCTTATTCCGACCGTTCTCCCATCCGCGCCGTCCTTCCCTTTACCGGGGAAACCCAGGTCGCGGTGTATTCCACCGAGGGCAGGGCCCTCATTCTGAACACCGCCCAGCTGACGGAGAAGACGACCAGGGACAGCCAGGGGGTTCAGGTGATGACGCTGAAGCCGAAATACAAGCTGAAGACGGCGGAGTTCCTGGATCATTCCCGGATCGTCAACCATTCCCGTTATTCTGCCCGCAGCCTTCCCGCTGCCGGCGCGCTGCTGAAGCAGGAGGACACGGGGGAGACGCAGATCGCCATGGAAGGGGAGTAAGGTGTCAAAGGCACGCATCATGCTTTTAATGCTGGCGTCGCTGTTCCTTCTGGGCGGCTGCAGCCGCTTTTACGACGGGGAGTACAGCTATGTGACCAGCCATGAAGAACCCGGCGCGCTTGTGGGCGACACGGAGCAGTACTATGAGGTCCGCACCTATGTGGGCATGAAAAACGCCGTGCAGAGCCTGATTTCCGCCGCCGCGGAGACCGGGACCATCCGGGTGAAGGATTATTCCAGTTCCGTGCAGGACGATATCGCCCGCGTGTGTCTGGACGCTACGCGGGACTTCCCCATGGGCGCTTACGCGGTGGAATATATCAGCCATTCCGTCAGCCGCATCTTCGGATATGACGAAGTCAGCCTGCGCATCAGCTATCGGATGACGCCGGAGGAAATGGCCTCCGTTCGCTCCGCCACGACGCTTTCGGATGTGTATTCCTTCATCGAGAATGCCGTTGTGAAGGGGCAGGAGCACATCACCATCCAGACCTCGTCCCTTTCCGTAAAGGAGCAGGTCCTTCTGACCTACCTCCACAACCTTTATCGCACCCATCCCGAGCTGCTGACCTCGGAGCCGAAAGCGGTGATCACGTTTTACCCTTCGGAGGACGTCATCAATAAGATCGTGGAGTTTGACTTTTCTTATCGGGAGGAGCATGAGACCGCCGTCGAATGGCTGGAAGAACTCAATCCCTATTCCGAGGAGTTGGCCGCTTCCCTGGAAGGCCTGACGCCGCAGGAAGCAGCGCTGTTTTGCTGCCGGACCGTGACGGAGAGCGTCCATAACACCGGCCGGGGCAGCACGGCCTATGATAC
Source organism: Oscillospiraceae bacterium (assembly GCA_016286665.1). Taxonomy (GTDB): domain Bacteria; phylum Bacillota; class Clostridia; order Oscillospirales; family Oscillospiraceae; genus UBA1774. The sequence goes on along the minus strand of JAEETX010000022.1, from coordinate 14,812 downwards.
GCTCATCCTGGGCAATGCGGATTCCGAGGGCTGCGCCATGGCCTATCAGCTCCTTTGCAATCGCTGCGGCGTCGATTGCCGCGTCGTGGAAGGGCGGATGGACGGCAGCATCCATTATTGGAATATCATTGCGCTCGAGGGAAGCTTTTACCATGTGGACTGCTCTGCCTGCGTCGGCAATTCGGTCGCGGAGGGCTTCCTGTTCAGCGACAGCCAGATGATCCCCAAGTATTGGTGGGATGTGGACAAGTATCCTGCCTGCAGCGGTCAGATGACGATCCAGCAGATACAGGATATCATTCTCGCTCGTCAGCAGGCCGAGGAGGAAATCGGGGCGGAAGAAGCAGAGCTCCCGGAGCCCGCGCAGGAATGATCTTTTTGCCCATTGCAGAAAAATCGACTTGCAATCTGAAAACCGCTATGCTATACTGCATAGCGTGATGCGGATATAGTTCATCGGTAGAACACCGGCTTCCCAAGCCGGATAGGTGGGTTCGATTCCCCTTATCCGCTCCATCGCCGCCGCAAGCGGATCAAATGCTTGCGGCGGTTTTTCTCCGCTCCGAAACAAACGCGGAAAGCTCTGAAATTGGGGGTTGACGGCGGGGAAGCGGCTGTGCTACAATGACGCTTGCCGATTTACCGGGGTGTGGCGAAGTTTGGTATCGCGCATGGTTCGGGACCATGAGGCCGCGGGTTCAAGTCCCGCCACTCCGACCATAATGAAAAAGCCTGTCGACGATGCCGACAGGTTTTTTCTCTCTTTCCTTATCGATCTTGCCAGAAAATAGCCGAAAATAAGGAAAAAACACTTGACAAGGGTGGAGGTGTTTGCTATGATACCTGAGCGTTCCAAAGACAGCGGGCAGCAGCGATGCGGAAGACCCGCCGAGGAGAGCTTCTGAACTTATGCTTGGATGCTTACTGTCCTCCTGCTTTGGCCGGAGGGCTTTTCTTTTGGACGCGAATACAGTACGGAGGTGAAACAATGCCTAACGCACGGGTACTGAGTGAGAAACAGGCGATCGTGGCCGATCTCGTCAAAAAGTTCCGTGAAGCCCAGGGCGGCGTTTTCGTGGACTACACGGGAACCACCGTCGCTGCCGACACGGAAATGCGCCGCGCCATGCGCGCCGCCGGCGTCGACTACGCGGTCGTCAAGAACACCCTCACCAGGATCGCCGCCGATCAGGTGGGCTTCAACGAGCTGGATCCCATCCTGCACGGGGCGACTTCCATGGCGGTGAGTCATTCCGACCCGGTAGCCGCGGCCAAAATCATCTGCGAGTACGCGGACAAGAAGGACAGCACGATCACGATCAAGGCCGGCTTTGTGGACGGAAAGGTCATTTCCGCAGACGAAGTCCATGCTCTGAGCGAGCTGCCCTCCAAGGAAGCCCTCGTGGCCCAGGTGCTGGGTACGATGATGGCCCCGGTGACCAGCTTCGCAACGGTTCTCAATGCCAACATCCGCGGTCTGGCCGTCGCTCTCCAGGCGATCGCCGACAAAAAATCCGAAGGCGCTGCCTGAGGCAAGCGACCACTACTCAATTATAGGAGGAACATTACAATGGCTAGCGAAAAGATCAATGCTCTGATCGAAGAAGTTTCCAACCTGACCGTCCTGGAGCTGAGCGAGCTCGTTCATGCTCTGGAGGAGAAGTTCGGCGTTTCCGCCGCTGCTCCCGTTGCCGTGGCTGCCGGCCCCGTGGCCGCCGCTCCCGCTGAGGAAGTGGAAGAGAAGACCGAGTTCGACGTCGTGATGACCAGCTTCGGCGCCGAGAAGGTGAAGGTCATCAAGGCCGTCCGCGAGATCGTCTCCGGCCTGGGTCTGGCCGAGGCCAAGGCGCTTGTCGAGGGCATCCCTGCCAAGATCAAGGAAGCCGTCGCCAAGGAAGAAGCCGAGGAGCTCAAGAAGAAGCTCGAAGAAGTGGGCGCCACTGTCGAAATCAAGTAAGATCGCCTGATCCAAAACGTCTGGGAACGTTCGTTCCCAGGCGTTTTTCTATCCACGGGAATTTACGATTTGTTTACCATTGCATTCCGGAACATGCTATACTGAGCATAATAAATCCAGAGGAGGGATAAGGATGCAGAAGAAGATCCTTGTGGTGGAAGACGACGGGAATATCGCCGATCTGATCCGAATCTATCTGGAAAAGGACGGTTTCGCCGTTGAGATCGCCGGCGACGGCGGCAGCGGTATCCAAAAGTTTCGGGAGGAAAGCCCCGATCTTGTCCTCTTGGACGTGATGCTGCCGGTCATGGACGGCTGGCAGGTGTGCAGCATGATCCGAAAAACGGACAAGACCCCCATTATCATGCTGACCGCCAAGGAAGAAACCGACGACAAGGTGCACGGCCTTGAGCTCGGAGCCGACGATTATATCACGAAGCCCTTTGAAGTCAAGGAACTGCTGGCGCGCATCCACGCAGTGCTGCGCCGGACGGACGGCGGCGGCGAAGACAAGGGACAGGTGCTGAGATTCGATAAGCTGGAGATCAATATGGACTCCTATGAACTGATCGTGGACGGAAAAAAGATCGACACGCCGCCCAAGGAAATGGCGCTGCTGTTCCACCTGGCCTCCTCTCCCAATCGGGTCTACACCAGGAACCAGCTGCTGGATGAAGTCTGGGGCTTTGATTATCTGGGCGATTCCCGCACGGTGGACGTGCATATCAAGCGCCTGCGGGAGAAGCTGGAGGGCGTCAGCAAGCGTTGGGCCCTCTCCACCGTCTGGGGCGTCGGCTACAAGTTCGAAACCTTTCCTGAAAAATGAGCAGGAATATCCAGACACGCAACATCCTCCTCAGCACCGGCATGGTGGTCCTGAGCTTTCTGATCCTCAGCCTTTCCTTTTCCGCAGTGTGCTACACCTATGTGATCCGCGAAAAGCGCCTGGTGCTGGACTCCACCGCCGAGGTGGTCGCGGATGTGGCTGCCGCGGTAAACGAGACCTCCGATGCGGAAAACTGGGGCCTCAGCCTGCAGGCCGCCTCCATCTCACGGGCGACGGGCCTCCATATTTTCATTTGTGATACCTCCGGCAAGGTCGTGATCTGTTCCGATGCGCTGGTGAAATGCGAGCACATCGGGAAGACGGTCCCCGCCGCGTATCTCAGCGAATCGGAGGAGGGCTCCGGCTTCCGGAAGCTGTCGGACCTTTCGGGTTTCTATCGGGAAAAGCGCTATGTGTCGGCGGTTCCCATCCGGCAGCGCGGCGGCGAGATCACAGGCTATGTGTTTGCCGCGGCCGAGATCGGCGCCGTGTGGGAGCTCTGGCGGCGGTTCACCACGATGCTGCTGCTGACCGGCTGCTTTACGCTGCTCATCGCCATCCCCATCTCCGTCATTTCCAGCCGCCGGGAAACGGCGCCGCTGAAGGAAATGGCCGCCGCTGCCCGGCAGTTTGCCAAGGGGGATATGAGCACGCGCATCAGCCTGCGGGGCCGCTCCGACGAGGTGATGGAGCTGTGCGAAGCTTTCAATCAGATGGCGGACGCCCTTGAAAAATCGGAGGAACGGCGCAAGGAATTCATTTCCAGCGTTTCTCACGAACTGAAAACCCCCATGACTACGATCTCCGGCTTTGCGGACGGATTGCTGGACGGCACGATCCCCATGGAAAACGCGCCCAAATACCTCAGCATCATTTCCGAGGAGACAAAGCGGCTCAGCCGGCTGGTGCGGCAGATGCTGGATATCAGCCGCATGAAGGATAAGAGGGGCAGCCGGGACGCAAGCTTTGACGCTACCGAGGTCCTGCGCGTCGCCATCACCAATCTCTACAGCCGCATGGAGGAAAAGGGGCTGGAGCTCCGGCCGGAGATTCCCGAGGACCCGGTCATCTGCCGCGGCAGCGGCGACGACGTCGCGCGGGTGATCTACAACATTCTGGATAACGCCGTGAAATTCGCCGAGAGGGACAGCCGGCTGGACGTCTGTTTGTATAAGCAGAACGGAAAAGCCTTCATTTCCGTGACGGATCGGGGGGAAACGATCCCGGAGGAAGAACTTCCCATGATTTTCGACCGCTTCCACAAATCCGACCGCTCCAGAAGCCTGGATCGGGACGGCGTGGGTTTGGGCCTCTATATCGTCAAGACCATCCTGGATCATCTGGGCGAGGATATCTGGGTCCGCTCCAAGGACGGCGAGACGGAATTCCGCTTTTCCCTGACCGTCATCTAGCCCTCGTTTTCTGACGGGGAGCGCGTTTACAGTTCTTTTACACAGCGTTCACACATTCACTCCGAAAATGCCTTATACTGTTCGCATCGATGGAGGCAGATATGTCTGACGATAAGGATTTTCCTCAGGAACAAAGTGCATATACCGCTCCTGCGGAGAATGGGGGATATCAATTCTGCTCCCGCCTGAACGACGACGACCGGGAGCCGAGGCCGAAAAGAGAGAAAAAAGCCCGCAGCGCCGTCGGTCCGGTCATTGCAGCTTTGCTGATCATCCTTGCAGCCGGCGCCGCTTTCTGCGTGCTGATCCTCCAGATCACCCTCTCCGTTCACTACGATGAAACCGGGTTTTCCGTCGAGCTGGTCCGAAAAGGGAAACGAAACCCCATCATAAGAATGGAGGAACCGATGCAGGGCGGCCCCGATGCGCATTCGCCCGCTTTGTCGGCCGGCCAGGACCGATATGAGTGGACGGGGGAGACCCTGCGCATGTCCGCAGACGGGCAGCGGGATGATCTGAGCTTCCGCCAGCTCTATGCCGGCTGCGCGCCCTTCATGGGCGTCCTGAAAGCGGTGGACGGTCTGGGCAGGAGCCGGGCCGGCGCGGCGATCGTCATGTCCGAGGACGGGGCGATCCTTGCCAGCACGCATGTCATCACCGGGGCAAGCACCATTCAGGTGACCGTGGGCGGCGAGTCCTATGAAGCTTATATCATCGGCCTGGATTATGCGACGGACCTGGCAGTTCTGAAAATCGACGCGCAGGGCCTGCCGACCGCCACCTTCAGCGGCGAGACCGTCGTCACCGGCGATTCCGTTGCGGTCGTCGGCAACCCGGTGGGCGATGTGGTGAACATCACCGGCGGGATGATCTCCGCTGTCAATCCCAGCTTTGATTATCGCGGATTTCCGCTGGAGGTCCTCCAGTTCGGCATGATCCTGGGCGACATTGCTTCCGGAAGCGCATTGGTGAATTCTTCCGGTCAGATCATCGGCATCGTCAACTGCGACATGGCTGCGCAGCTTCCCGAGAGCGGCGGCATCAGCTTCGCCATCTCCATGCGGCAAGCCAAAAGCATCATTGAAGAGCTGCTGATGAACGGATTCGTCGCCGGCCGTCCTTCCTCCGGGCTGACGGTTTCGGAACTGCCGGCCGCCTATGCCGCCTATTATGAATATCCCACCTGTCTCTATATTTCCGCCGTTCAGGAAAACAGCACGGCCGCGGAAGCCGGGCTTCAGCGGGGAGACCTGATCCTCACGGCCAACGGCGTAGCGGTCAGCGGCGTCAGCGAGCTCTATGCCGTCATCAACGGCCTGAAGGCCGGGGATTATCTGACCCTGGGCGTGTGCCGTGACGGGGAGACCGGAGAAGTCTCCTTCCGGCTGATGGAAGCGATCAGCCCCTTAAAGTAGCCGCCGTCCATCCGGCAGCTGCGCAAAACAGCTTGTCCTCACTTATTTTCATACTTTCCCCTTTTATGACGGAGACGCGGCGGAAAACCGCGTCTTCGTCATTTTCGGCCAAAAGCGCCAGATTGCGCCGGTTGTCACGCTTGCGGCGATGTGCTATAGTTGTAAAGGAAATCAGACCAGACGGAGCGATACCATGCGATCAATGAAACTGACGGCCGTCCTTCTGCTGCTCGCCCTGCTCCTTTCCCTTGTTCCGGCCGCCGCAGCGGAGGATGAAGAACAAACGCCGATATGGAAACGGGAAACGGAGATCACGCCGGACATCCGCCTGACAGAGACGGTGTTCCTGAACCCTTCCCGCCAGGCTGAGCACTACATAAGCTATGCGCCGGGAGGCGTCGCCCGTCCCGTCCTTGCTTACGGAGACAGCATCCTCGATAAACAGGTGTTCCCGGAAGCTGCAGCGCTGACGCAGGACCGGGTACTCGCAGGAATCAACGGAGATTACTTCGTCATGGCCACGGGAATGCCCCTGGGCATCGTCCTCCATGACGGAGAACTGATTTCCTCGGATGCGGGAAACGCCGCTTTCGGCTTTCTGGAGGACGGGAGCGCCATCCTCGGCATGCCCGGCCTGACCATGGAGCTTTCCGGGGAAGGGGTCCGCTGCCCCGTAGCCGGACTCAACAAGAATTACAAAGACGGGACATTCTGCCTCTATACCGCCGCCTGGGGCGATCACCCGCCCCTTTCCGGGGACTTTCTCTGCGTGGAACTGACGCAGGAGGAAGGACAAGAGCTGACGATCGGCGGTGAGATCGCCTGCACGGTCCGTTCCCTCTGCGATGCAGAGGAAGCGGCGAAGCCGGAGGAGGGCGTACTGCTGCTCTGCTTTGCTGGGGCGGAAGAAGTCCGGCAGGCCGCGGGCATGGACACGCTGGAGATCGGCATGCAGCTGACGCTGTCGATCCGTGCCGGAGACGAACGATTTGCGCGCTGCAGGGAAGCCCTGGGCTGTCTGTATCCTCTGGTCATGGAGGGGGAAGTCCTGCCCGGCCTGGATGAGATCGACAAAAACAAAGCGCCGCGGACTGCCATCGGTATCTGTGAAGACGGAACCGTGATCCTCTATACGGTGGACGGACGCCAATCCGGTTATGCCATCGGCCTGACGCTGGCGCAGGTCGCGCAGCGGCTGAAGGAGCTGGGCTGTGTGGAAGCCGGGGCGCTGGACGGCGGCGCGTCCACCGTTCTGGCCTGTCAGCTTCCGGGCGAGGAAACCCCCGGCATTCAAAATGCGCCGTCTCTGGGCTGGCTGCGGGATACGTCCCAGTTTCTGCTGCTGACAGCGCCGGCAGCGCCTGCGGGCCAGCTGCGGACCGTGGGCGTCTACTGCGAGGAAGCGGTGCTCCTGGCCGGCAGCAGCTGCCGGCTGCGCTGCGGCGGCTGCGACGAAGCCGGCGCGCCGATCGAACTGTCCGATCCGGTCTGGTCGGCGGACGTCGGAACCGTGGACGACAGCGGTGTTTATACCGCGCCGGCCGAAGCCTGCGAGGCCGTTGTCCGTGCCTTGTGCTTAGACGCCTCCGGCGTTCTAAGCATTCCGGTGATCGCGGAGCCGGAGCGCATTTCCCTGTACCGGGAGGACAGCGACAAAGAGCTTCGGCAGCTGCGGGTGCTGCCCGGTTCGACGACGGAGCTGACCGCCCGTGCCTTCTGGCATCAGATGAAGGTCTGCTGCGCGGATGAACTGTTCCAGTGGAGCGTGGAAGGGGAGATCGGCAGCATCGACGAAACGGGCAGCTTTACCGCGGCGCAGAAGGCCGCCTCCGGCTATATCAGCGTGCAATGCGGGGAAGCCGTCTGCCGTGTGCAGGCAGCCGTTACGGATTCCGTGATCTGTGCGGAGGACTTTGAAGAAGCAGAATCGGGTTTCGCTCCCGGGCTGCAGTGGGCGCAGGAAACGAACCGGGATAAAGTGAAATTCGGAAGCAGCAGTCTGCGGCTGGATTATGACCTGGCGGAGGGCAGCGCCGAGCTTCCCATGGAGGCTTATCCCACGGAGCTTGGCGAGCATGCGGGCTTCTGGCTCCTCAGCGACGGCAGCGGCAATAAGGTGTATTCCGTCCATGAAAACGTCACCCTTCTCCTGGGCACGCTGGAGCATAAGGGCTGGATACACTTCACGGTGGATACGGGCCTTGCCGGACGGATCAAATCCCTGCGCATCATCGGCAGCGGCAAGGGGACGCTCTGGCTGGATCAGCTGATCCTTTTCAGCGACGAGGAGCCGGATATGGAATCCCCTGTGATCCGGCTGGAAGCGGAGGACGGGTATCTGTCCGCACAGGTTTGGGACCGGGCCGAGGGCATCCTGCCGGCGGAGAAGCTGAAGCTGACGGTGGACGGGGAACCCTGCCTCTTTGCATACGACGACCGATCCGGCTTCCTGACGGCGATCCTGCCGGACAGTACGCACAGCCTTCGCGCATGCCTGACGGCCGCGGACCGGAGCGGGAACTATAACTCCGCCTCTCTGCTCCTGACAGCGCCTTATGCACAGCCGTTTCCCGATATGACGGGGCACTGGGCGCAGCCTTATGTGGAACATCTCCACAGCCTGGGCGTGCTGGCGGGGCGGCTGGCGGAGGACGGGTCCACCTATTTTGACCCCAACAGCAAGGTCACGCGGGCGGAATTCGCGGTGATGCTCTGCCGCTGGCTTAAGGTAGATACGTCGGCGTATGAAAGCGCCGTCAGCTTTGCCGATGAGGCTTCCATCCCTCCCTGGGCGAGAGACAGCGTACAGGCGGCCGCAACCCTGAAGCTGATCCAAGGCGCCGCAACCGACCAGGGGCTTGTCTTCATGCCCCAGGAAGCCCTCACCCGCGCGCAGGCTGCGGTCATTCTGGGCCGCACCATGCCCGGCGGACGGATGGCGTCGGACCTGCCCTGGCCGGATGCCGGGGATATCCCGGAATGGGCGCGTACCTATGTTTCCGAGCTGGCGTTCATGGGCGTCATGAGCGGCGACGGGGAGAGATTCGACCCCAACGGGCCCCTGACCAGAGCGCAGGCGGCCAAGCTCCTGTCGGAGCTGACCTGAATCGGCGGAATCCGTTGCGAAAACGGAATCTCTATGGTAAAATGTCCCCGGAACAAACGAAATCGAGGATGTGAATGCCTTGCGGATTCTGGGGCTGGACCCCGGCATCGCCATTGTGGGCTTCGGCGTGATCGAGGCGGAACGGGGTCATTTCCGCTCGCTGACCTATGGCGCGATCCGGACGGAAGCCGGCCTGGCGCTGTCGGAGCGTCTGGAGACCATCTATAATGACCTGACCCAGCTGCTGGATTCTCTGCAGCCGGACGCCGTGGCCATTGAAGAACTGTTTTTCAACACCAACATCACCACCGGAATCAGCGTCGCCCATGGCCGCGGCATCCTGCTGCTGGCCTGCCGGCAAAAAAGGATACCGGTCTATGAGTACACGCCGCTGCAGGTAAAGCAGAGCGTGGTGGGCTACGGGCGCGCGGAAAAGCGGCAGGTCATGGAAATGGTGCGGCGTATGCTGCATCTCGACGAGGTGCCGAAGCCGGACGACGCGGCCGATGCGCTTGCCATCGCCCTGTGTCACGGGCGGGCGGCGTCGTCCTTACTATTTCATGCGGGGGAGAAGGGGCAGCAATGTTCTACTATCTGAACGGCACGGTTGCCGCATTGGAAAACTGTCTGGCGGTCATCGACTGCGGCGGCGTCGGTTTCAGCTGCAATACCTCCATGCGCAGCCTTTCCGCGCTGGAGATCGGGCAGAAGGCGAAGCTGTTCACCGTCTGCGTCATCCGTGAGGACGCTTTCGATATCTACGGTTTTACAACGCAGGCGGAGCTGAACAGCTTCAAAATGCTGACGGGCATCTCCGGCGTCGGTCCGAAAGCCGCCATCTCCATCCTGTCCTCCAGCAGCCCCGAAGACCTGGCCCTGGCGGTGGCAAACGGGAATGAAAAAGCCCTGACCATTGCGCCCGGCATCGGGAAAAAGCTGGCGCAGCGCATCCTCCTGGAGCTCAAGGACAAGGTCAGCGCGGATATGCGCATCCTCACGCCGGGGAGCGCGTCCGCACCGGCGGGGCAGGCGGCTGCGGGAGACCAGAAATCCAGGGACGTGGCTGCGGCTCTCTCCGTTCTTGGCTACAACCCCTCGGAGATCAACGGCGTGCTGAGCAAAATGGATATCACGAATCTCAGCGTGGAAGAGGCCATACGCCAGGTCCTCAAATCCTCGCTGCGCTAGCGTTCCGGAGGTGAAGACCGCCAATGAGTATCGAAATATCCGGCGAAAGCCTGACGAAGGACCTGACGCGCGCCAGCTTCGTTCCCGAAGATGAAGGGGAGTTCTCTCTCCGCCCGCAGACGCTCAAGGAATATATCGGGCAGAAGAAGGCAAAGGAAAACCTGCAGGTGTATATCCAGGCGGCACGGCAGCGAGGGGAAGCCCTGGATCATGTGCTTCTCCACGGCCCTCCGGGCCTGGGCAAAACCACCCTCGCCCAGATCATCGCCAATGAAATGGGCGTGAACATCCGAAAGACCTCCGGCCCCGCCATCGAAAAGCCGCGGGACCTGGCTGCGCTGCTGACCAACCTGAACGACAACGACATCCTGTTCGTCGACGAGATCCACCGCCTGAACCGCAGCGTGGAGGAGATCCTCTATCCCGCCATGGAGGACGGAGAGATCGACATCATCATCGGGCAGGGTCCTTCCGCGGATTCCATCCGCCTGCCGCTGAAAAAGTTCACGCTGATCGGCGCGACCACCCGTTCCGGGCAGATTTCCGCTCCTCTGCGGGATCGTTTCGGCATCATCCTCAAGCTGGAGCTCTATTCGCCGGAGGAGTTGGAGCTTATCATCCACCGCAGTGCCGACCTGCTGCATATCGGTATCGAACCCCAGGGTGCCGCCGAGATCGCCAAGCGCTGCCGGGGAACGCCCCGGATCGCCAACCGGCTGCTGAAGCGCGTCCGGGATTTCGCGGAGGTCACGGCGGACGGCGTCATTACCAAATCTGTGGCGGACGACGCGCTGACGAGGCTGGATATCGACCATTTGGGCTTGGACAATATCGACCGGCGGCTGCTGAGCAGCATCATCATGCAGTACGGCGGCGGCCCCGTCGGGCTGGAGACGCTGGCGGCGACGATCAACGAGGAAACGGTCACCATCGAGGACGTTTACGAGCCCTATTTGCTTCAGCAGGGCTTTTTGACGCGAACTCCCAGGGGCAGATGCGCCACACGGCAGGCCTATGAACACCTCCATATCCCGCTGCCTATGGAAAACAGCGGAAATCCTGCGCAGATGAAGATGGATTTTTAGTGAAATCACCCGATAATTGCAGTATTTTTTGCGCGAGTGCCTTGACATTTAAAATCCATGCGACTATAATGCAATCGTGTCAATGGAAAATAATAATGTTTTTCTAACATTTGATTCGATGGCGGATGAAGAACTGCTGCGGAAAAGCCGGCAGGGAAGCCAGGAAGCGGAGGAAACGCTGATCCGGCGCTATGGCCGTGTCATCCGAAGTCTCGCAAGGCCGTATTTTCTCACCGGCGGCGACAGCGAGGACCTCATTCAGGAAGGGATGCTGGGCCTGCTGAACGCCATCCGAAGGTATGATCCGCAGGAAGAAACCTCTTTCAGAACATTCGCCGTGCTGTGTATCCGCCGCCGTCTTTTTTCGGCGCTGCGAAAAGCAGCCGGAACAAAAAACGTATCTCTCGACGACTGTCTGTCCTTGGAATCCTCTCTTTTTGACGAAAACCAGTCTCGGAATGACAATCTGCGCGGACCTGAAGAACTTTTGATCGACAGGGAAGAGGCTCAAAAGAGATACCGGAATCTGCTTCTGCTTTTGTCGGCGTATGAACAATCGGTTCTGCGCTGTTTCCTCAGAGGAATGTCATACAGAGAAATCGCAGAGATCACCAAGCGATCGGAAAAAGCGGTGGATAATGCCGTGCAGCGCATTCGCCGCAAATTCGAGAATCTACCCCAAGGCGATATCAGCTCAAGCTGACGCAAATACAGGCCAATGGCCAAGAATAGTCAAAAGTGAGGATTAGCAATGTATCAGGACAAGACTTTGGTTTGCAAGGAATGTGGTCAGGAGTTCGTGTTCACCGCCGGTGAGCAGGAATTCTATGCTGAGCGCGGTTTCCAGAATGAGCCCCAGCGCTGCAAGGCCTGCCGTGATGCCCGCAAGAACGCCGCCCGCGGCCCCCGCGAGTATTTCACCGCTGTCTGCGCTCGCTGCGGCAAGGAAGCCCGCGTGCCTTTCGAGCCCAAATCCGACCGCCCCGTCTACTGCAGCGATTGCTTCGCGATCATGCGTGCACAGGGCTGAGAATTTCGGTCTGCGAAAATTGCATCCGGGCGCAGCATCCGCTGCGCCCGGATATTTTTGGAAAGAATGCCGGAAAGCTGAAATTTGGCTTTCCGGCATTCTTTATCGCTGATTATTCATTTTCCTCCGGCGGCGGCAGCAGACGGATCTGAAGCGTCTCCACCCGCATAGCTTCGGCGGCGGTGACCGTCACGTCGAACCGGTCCCAGGTGAAATGGTCGCCGACCTTGGGGAAACGGTCCAGCTTTTCCACGGCCCAGCCGCCCATGGTGCTGTATTCGCTTTCAAATTCCGCAGGCGTATAGCCGATGTACTCAAAGAAATCTTCGATATTCGTCCCGCCGTCCACGGTGAAGATATCCTCGCCCTCGGGGACCACGTCCAGCTCTACCTCGTCGCTTTCGTCGAAGATGTCGCCGACGATCTCCTCCAGAATATCCTCCAGCGTCAGGATGCCCATGGTACCGCCGAATTCATCCACGACCACGGCCATCATCAGGTGCTTCTTGCGGAATTCCTTCAGGATGGAGGAGATGTTGCGTGTCTTGTGCACATAGACGGGCGGGGAAAGCAGATCGTCCACGTCGATGTCTTCCAGCGCCTGCGTCGCAGCCGCTTTCAGCAGCTTTTTCGTGGAGAGGATGCCCTGGATATTGTCGATGGTCTCCCGATACACCGGGATGCGGGAATAACTGAGCATATCGTCGTCTTCCAGCAGTTTTTCCAGCCCGTCGTCCAGGTTGAAGGCTGCCACGTCCACCCTGGGGACCAGGATATCCACGGCGGTCACGTCACTGAATTCGATGGCGGATTTGATAAGCTCGCTTTCCTGCTCCGTAAAGACGCCTTCTTCCTCGATGGTCTCCAGAATGGTCACCAGCTCGTCGTCCGTCACCTCCGGCTCCGGCTCCTCCGGCGTCCAGAACCGGCTGAGCTTGCCGACAACGGCATTGACGACGGCGACGACGGGCGTGAAGAGAAGCATGAAGAAACGGAGCGGGACCACATAGAAATATACGAGACGGTCCGCCTGATTGGTGCCGACGATCTTGGGTATGATCTCCCCGCAGATCAGGAGCACCGCCGTGCTGACGACGGGAGCGGCGCTCTCGCCGGCGCTGCCCATACGCTGGGTCAGCAGCAGCGTGACCACCGAAGAAAACGCGATGTTCACAAGATTGTTGCCTACCAGGATCGTGGAGAGGAATTTCGGGAAATGCTCGGTGATCCAAAGGACGCCCTTGGCGCGCTTGTCGCCCGCTTCCGCCGCCGAGCGGATATGCAGCTTGTTTGCGGTGGCATAAGAGATTTCCGAGCTGGAGAAGAAGGCGCTGCATAAAACCAGCAGGGCCATGAGAGCCAGCATCCAGATCATGCGCCCACCTCCTTTTTATCGGAGGCGTCGTCCTCGTCATAGATTTCGCCCACCAGCTCCTCCAGGATCTCCTCCATGGTCACGAATCCCAGGGCGCTGCCGCTGACGTCGATCACGATGGCCATGTGGGTGCGGCGGCGGCCGAGCCCCTCAAAGAGCTCGTCCAGCTTGATCTCCGGGGGCACGTCGTAGGTCAGCTTCATCAGCGAACTGATGTCCGGCTCCTTCTTCTTCAGCAGGAGCTGCAGATAGTCCTTTGTCTGAAGGATGCCGACGATGCGGTCCGGAGAACCGGCATAGACCGGAAGCCGGGAATACTTCTCCCGAAGGATCAGCTCCTTCAGCTTCTCCGGTTCTTCCGTGATGGAGACGGCCACCATGTCCTTCAGCGGGGTCATGATCTCGCCGGCGGTCTTGTCGCTGAATTCCACCGCGGATTTGATGAGCCGGGTCTCCTCCGGCTCCATCAGGCCTTCCTCCTGGATGTTGTCAATGATGGTGGTGAATTCATCCTCCGTGATGGTAGGCTGTTCCTTCTCCCGGGGGAGAAGACGCTTGACCACCCAGCCGATGCCGGCCAGCAGCGCGCTCACGGGGGTCAGAAGGATCATCAGCAGCTTCACCGGCACGGCGCAGATGAGCGCGTAGGCGTCGGCATTGGCTCTGGCGATGTTTTTGGGGATCGTTTCCGCGAAGAAGAAGATGAGCAGCGTCATCAGCACGGTGGAAACCACCGCGCCGGCCGTTCCCAGCCGACGGATAAAGAGGATGGCGGCGAAGGTGGAGGCAAAGACATAGCAGACGTTTGTGCCGATGAGGATGGTGGAAAGGGCCTTGTCGAACCGGTCCAGGATATATACGACCCGTTCGCTGCCCCTGTCGCCCTCCTCGGCGTGCTTTTTCATACGCAGCCTGTTGCAGTAGCTCAGCGCGGTCTCGCTGCCGGCAAAGCTGCCTCCCAGCAGGATCAGAAAGAGGATCAGGATACTTCGGGGTATGTCGTCCATAAAGGAAAATCAACTCCAGTCCCCACCGGCGGTCGACGGCATCTCCGCCATTGGACATAATATTAACTCTTATAATATCATACATGTCAAGCTGCCGCAAGAGGAAAGCTTCTTTCGTTTTCACTTCTTTGTGGAAAAGGGAGAAATTCACCTTGACATAAGACGGAGGGAAGTATAAAATAACCCAGATAATATATGAGAGCTAAGGGGAAGTTCTTCAGGCTGAGCATCTCAGCCGTATATATTTTTCAATCTAAAATAGGAGGTAAACCGCGTACATGCCCTGGTGGTTAACAGTCATCCTGGTTGTCGTGTTTTCCGCCGTCGCGTTTTTCTCCGGTATTACCTACCGCAAAAAAGTATCCGAAAGGGAGATTTCCAGCGCCGAGGAGGAGGCCAGGCGCATCATCA
>JAEETX010000021.1 GCA_016286665.1 Oscillospiraceae bacterium | reverse complement strand
GGCCCCCGCTTACCCGCCCCAGGCCGCGGCAGCCTATCCCGCGGCAGCTCCGGCGGCCCCGGCAGCCTATGCCCGGCCCGCCGCCGCGCCCGATCCGGACAGGCCGGATAAAAAGAGCAAATATGCGCCCATGAGCTCCCTGGGCATGGCCGTGGAGCTGTTCCTCATGAGCATCCCCGTGGTGGGCTTCGTCCTCATGATCCTGTGGAGCTGCGGCGTCTGCCGCAAGATCGCCCGGCGCAATCTGGCGCGGGCCTACCTGATCCTGCTCGTCGCGGGCATCGTGGTGGCCGTGATCCTGGCGATCCTGGGAAGGTTCGTCTTCAAGGATCAGCTGACGGCGCTGGTGGAGCAGCTTCTTCCCGGCTATACCATCCAGTGGGGCTGAGAAAGCGTCTGCTTTCGGACTTCGCTGAAATCGCGGCATCACGGGGAAACCCGGACCGCAGGAAAACGGCAGCAGGATATGCAGCCATTTGACAGGACAACGACAGAGGGGGAAACCCGTCCACCGCGGCGGGTTTGCCCCTCATTCGCTCCTGCGGGAAGCGGCGCTGCGGCGGGGGTGTCCCTCATCCGTCAGCCGCCTTGCGTGAGACGGCGGCTGCCACCTTCACCGCACGCCCACCGCTCCGCGGTGGGTCCCCATTCCGGGCGCGAGGGCCCCAACGCTGGGACGCGCCTGCTGCCCCTCGCGCGCACCGATCCCCAGGGGAAGGTCATCCGCGCGGCGGGAACGGAGGGCGTTCACTTCGAAACAATTATGAATACAGTTATCAATATTCATTATAGAATTATCAGCGGAAGACTTGCATTTTTCCGCGGGATATGGCATTCTAGGAGTTACGAATGAAGCTTCGCGCCTCCGAGGCCAGCGCCTCCGAGGCGAATCCATGCCTCGGAGGACGGATCGGCGGTTCCCAGCGGCGGCCGCCCTCCGGGAGCAACCATGAGAGGGAGGTTTTTTCATGTTAAGAAACGGAAGGAAGCTGCTCAGCCTCCTGCTGGCCCTGGTGCTGGTGCTGGGCCTGCTGCCCCTGGGCGCCGCGCCCGCCCTGGCGGCGGACGAAGAAGAGCACGTTCTCACACTGGGGTCAGACAATACGGTGACCGTAGAAGTGACCGCGAACAGCGATGGAACAGCCTATACCTTCACGCCGGAGGAGGGCGGCGCTTATCATATCTATTCCTCCGGGGAATATGACACATTGATAGAGATCTATAAGGGCAAGAGCACGGAAAAAGACGATTTTCTCGACGAAAACGACGATAGCGAAGATGATGATGATTTCGACCTGATCGCCACTCTGGAAGCAGACCATACCTATACGCTTCTCCCTCAGTTGTATTCAGGTTCAACGCCCAAGACGTTCAGCTTCACCGTGGAGAAGCTGGACAGCACAGTGCTGAAAGCGATCACGATCGGTTCCGACACGGGCGGGTCCGTCGAGGTCTATGCGACGGGCGTCAAGGCGGCGAAAGCCGCCCCCGGTCAAAAGGTCTATCTGAAGATCACGCCGAAGGCGGGCTATGCCCTCCGTTCCCTGACCGTAACGTCCGGCAGCGGGGATGAGGCCAAAGAAGTCGTGATTAACGATGCCTATGATAACGGCGACGGCTACTCGGCGTATTTTACTATGCCGGACGACGCCGTGACGGTCACGGCGGTGTTTCAGGAGGGCTATACGATCACGGCCTTTTGGACCGGCGGCCCGGAGGGGACGAAAGGCACGGCGGTCTTTACCCATCGAGTCAACGTATATGACGGTGATGACTATGATAATATGATCGACGTCGAAGGGGACGCCGCGCTGAATTATACGATTACAGAAGAAGATTACAGTTCCAGCCATGCGCAGCGTGTCATCATCTCGTATGACGCCCCCGCCGGCTACTATGTGTCCGGTGTGACGGCTGCCTGCAATGACGGTAACGTGGAAATCAATGGTTACAGCTTCGAAATGCCCGCGGGGGACGTGACCGTCACCTTCACCCTGGCAGAACGGGAAGACCTCTCCCTCGGACCGAAGGAAACCGACTTCTCCTATCAATTTTGGCAGTTCACTGCCGGGGAAGACGGCGTATATGCCTTCAGCACCGACGTCGAAGCTTCCGGCGCCGGCGCCGATGTTGACCACGAAACTGAGCTCCGTGACGCCGACGGAGAATTTCTCGACGGCGATGGCGGTTCTGCCACGTGGATCACAGCGGAACTGGAAAAGGGGCAGACCGTACATTATGATCTGAGATATTATGGAGACGATGAAAAAGCGCAAGTCACGATCCTCGTGGAGAAGCTGGAGCCCGTCCCCTACGTGGACGAAAACGGCGAAACGCAGGAATGCAGCGACTATACCCCTCTTACCGCGGAATTGAGCTCTGGGGAACTGGAACCCGGCTGGTATGTGGCGAGCGGCGAAGTCGAGCTGGGCTATCTGGAGTTTTTTTACGACGGTGACAGCGAAAGCTGGGACTATCACCTGATCCTCACGGACGGCGCTGCGGTCACCGCCTACCACCTCTACTGCGACGGGACCCTGACGATTTACGGACAGGAAAATGGAACCGGAAGCCTGACGGTGGACTTGACCTCGCTGAAAATGCCGGAGCAGCAGGAGCCGCAGCCGCTGGACGATCCGATCGAGCCCCTGGGCGGGCTGATGTCGGACGACGATGACGACGACTACGGCGACGACTACGGCGACGATTACGGCGACGACTACGGCGACGACTACGGCGACGACTACGGCGACGACCCCGTCGACTTTGAAATCTACGCAGCCATCAGCGTCTGCGACCGCCTTGCCATCCACGGCGGCGTCGTGACCGCCAAGGGCGGCGTCGTGACCGCCGAGGGCGGCGAACTGTCCCTGCCGGCCATCATGGTCTGGGGCAAGGTTGAAGAAGATCCGGAGATTCGACCCATGGCGAACACGGCCGCCCGGAGCGGAGCGTTCACCCTCCTGGCTTCTTCCGGCGAACCGGCGTCGGTCGTCCGGCTGGCGGACGCCTCTCCGACCGGGCAGGAGGAAGAAGCCGGTTCGATCCTGATCACCGGCGGGCAGGTCAAAGCCATCTCCGATGCGGACCTGGGCGCCGTCTGCGTGGTCCGATCCGATTATTCCCCGGATGAAAAAGACTACGTCATCACACCCATCGCCGATGCGGGCATCCGCCTGCGCTGGCGGACCGGCGAGGAGGACCGCACCAGCGTCTTCTTCACCAGCACCGCCAACGATGTGACCCTGGAAAGCCCGTATATGGATAAGGAGAACAAGACTGTTTTCCCCGCGGGCGATTTTGCGGTGACGGTATTCACCGCGGAGATGGGCGGCAGGACCCTTGTGCCCGCGTCCGTCACCGTGACCTTCCTGGACGCGGACGGGGAGGAGAACCTGGCAGACGCGCAGACCGTGGCTTACGGCGAAAAGGCAGCGAAGCCGGAAGACGACCCCACGCCCCCGACCGACAGCTATACCTTCGCCGGCTGGTATGAGAAAGACGCGGAAGTACCCTTTGATTTCAATATCGCCATCACGGCGGACCTGACCCTCTATGCCAGATGGGCGCAGCTGTTTGTCGTGCGAATCGACGCCGGCAGGCGTATGACGCGGGTGGACAGCGATACGAACGGCAAGGAATACCAGAAAGTGCCTGAAGGGGAGAGCATCGTCCCCATCACCTTTGTTGCGGACAAGGGTTATTATTTCCCGGAGAATTATCCTGCGGAGCCGGGCAACGGCATCACCGTGGCGCGTGATAAGGATGACGAAACAAAGCTCGTCGTGACCGGCACACCCGAGAGAAGCATGTACTATGCGCTGCCGCCGGCGGAGATCAAGGGCGAGAGCTGGACCGTGACCGTCGACGCGGGCAAGCTGGAGGAGCTGCATCAAGGCGCTTCCGGGGATCTGGATCAGAAGGTGGCGCAGGGCGCGGCGATCGACGCGATCGGATTTGTGATCATTCCCGATTCCGAATACTGCCTTCCGGAGGATTACACCGGGGAAACGGTGGACGGGATCAAAGTCGAGGTCATGTCCAGCGAGGCGGGGTTCCAGACGCTCACTATCTCCGGGATACCCACGAAGGATGTGACCATCACCCTGAAGGCCGTCCTCCGGAACGGCGTGACCGTGACCTTCGACCCGGATAACGGCGACGAGGTGGAAGCGCAGACCTTCGTCAAGGGGAACAAGGCCGAGAAGCCGAAAGACCCCACGAAAGAGGGCAATGCCTTCGCCGGGTGGTATCTGGGCGACGAAGAATTCGACTTCGATACCGCCGTCGAGGAAGACCTGACCCTGACAGCGAAGTGGATCGCGGAGGAAACGGCTGCGACGGAATACACGGTGACCTTCGACCCGGATAACGGCAAAGAGCCGACGGAAGTGACCGTGAAGGAAGGCCAGACCGTGGAGGAGCCGGAAGAAGCCCCCACAAAGGACGGTTATGACTTCGCCGGGTGGTACGACGGCGCGACGAAGTTCAGCTTCGACACTCCCATCACGGAGAATAAGACCCTGATCGCCAAGTGGACCGAGAAGGGCGCAGTCACCCATACGGTCACCTTCGTGGACGGGGAGAGTGAAAAGAAACAGACGGTTGCGGACGGCGATAAGGCAACGAAGCCCGACGACCCCACGAAGGGGGGCAATACCTTCGCCGGCTGGTTTGAAGAAAACGCGGAAGCCCCCTTTGATTTCGAGACCCCCATCACGGCGGACCTGACCCTGAAAGCCAAGTGGACCGTCAATACGTTCACGGTGACCTTCGTGGACGAAGACGGGGAGACCGTGCTGGAAGCGGACGAGAACGTGCCTTATGGCGCGAAGCCCTCTTATGACGGCGAAACGCCCGCCAAGGAAGCGACCTACGATTACATCTATGAATTTGCGGGCTGGGATCCGGAGATCACGGATGACACCATGGTGACCGGCGACGTCACCTATACTGCGGTCTACGACGCCATAGAGCTGTACACCGTTTCCTATGACCCGAACGGCGGCGACGGGACCATGGAGGCCGACAGAGTCCCCGCGGGTGATTTCGAGCTGCCGGACTGCGGCTTCACTCCCCCGGAGAACATGGTTTTCGACGCCTGGGAGGGCAACGACGGCAAGCGGTATGACGAGGGCGACGTCTATGCGGTGACGGGAGACACGGTGCTCAAGGCCCTCTGGAAGGACGCCGGGGAGAACGCCGGCAAGAGCGGCAACGGCCCGTTCAGCCACAAGATCACCGTCGCCAAGACGGAGCACGGCACGGTGAGGGCCAGCGCCTCCTGGGCGTTCAAGGGCGATAAGATCAAGCTGACGGTCAAGCCCGACGACGGCTGGGTGCTGGCTAAGCTGGTGGTGCAGGATACGAGCCACACGGATATCGAGTGGACATACGAGGGCAACGGCGTCTATTCCTTCAAGATGGCCTCCACCAATGTGACCGTCACCGCCACCTTCGCGGAGACGGACCCCAAGGCGGAGGGCGGCGCCGGATCGGAGAATCCCTATAAGGATGTGGACCCGGAGAGCTATTACTATGACGCGGTGATGTGGGCGCACAACGCCGACCCGCAGATCACCAACGGCATGGATGCGACCCACTTCGGGCCCGAGGTCACCGCGACCCGCGCCCATGTGGTCACCTTCATCTGGCGGGCCATGGGCTGCCCGGAGCCGGAAGGAACGGAATGCCCCTTCGAGGATGTGGAGGAAACGGATTACTTCTACAAGGCGGTGCTTTGGGCGGTGGAACAGGGCATCGTGAAGGGGACGGATCCGACCCACTTCAGCCCGAAGCTGACCTGCTCCACGGCGCACATCGTGACCATGCTCTACCGCGCCCTTGGGGCCGGAACGGACGGCTGGTATGAGGAGGCCGGGGCCTGGGCCGAGGAGCTGGGCCTGATGGCGGACACGGGGCTCATCGTGAGCCCGGATGTGGACTGCCCCCGCAGCGTCATCGTGACCCTGCTCTATCGGACGCTGGGAAAGAAGTAAAACGACATAGGACGGGGAGGCACGGCGCCAGCCGTGCCTCCCTTTGCGTGGATGCGGCCCGTCTTCGTCCGCCGCAGCGGCAGGCTGCCCGGATTTTTTGTTGCAATCCCTCTGTCCAGGAGTTAAAATAATCTCATTATAAAAACCCGCAGGAAAGGAAATCCGTTCTATGGAAATTGCCGAAATCGCCTCCCTGGCCGGGAGGATCAAGGAAAACGTAGAAAAAGTCATCGTCAGCAGCGGCGACCACCTGGACCTGCTGCTCACGGCGCTCATCGCCGGGGGCCACGTGCTGCTGGACGACGTGCCCGGCACGGGCAAGACCGTCACCGCCAAAGCCCTGGCGAAGAGCCTGGGGGTGGATATGAAGCGCATCCAGTTCACCCCGGACCTGCTGCCCGGCGACGTGACGGGCATGAGCGTCTTCAACCAGAAGGAAAACACCTTCGAGTTCCGGGAGGGCCCTGCCTTTACCAACGTACTCCTGGCCGACGAGATCAACCGCGCCACCCCCCGCACCCAGAGCGCCCTGTTGGAGTGCATGGAGGAAAAGCAGATCACCGCCGACGGCGTGACGAAGGCCCTGGCGAAGCCCTTCTTCGTCATCGCCACCCAGAACCCGGTGGAGACCGGGGGCACCTTCCCCCTGCCGGAGGCCCAGCTGGACCGCTTCCTCATGCGCCTGCGCCCCGGCTATCCCGGCAGCGAGGGGGAGAAGCGCATCCTGGACCGATTCATCAACAACGACCCCCTGGCGGAGCTTGGCAGCGTCGCGAGCCGTGAGGAACTGATCGACGCCCAGGAGAGCTGCCCCAGGGTCCAGGTCTCCGATCCCATGCGCCATTACATCGTCTCCCTGACGGAGGCCACCCGGACCCCCGCGGACGTGAGCCTGGGGGTCAGCCCCCGCGGCATGCTGTGGATGCTCCGGGCCGCTCAGGCCTGGGCCGCCGTCCACGGGCGGGACTATGTGCTGCCCGACGATGTGAAGACCCTGGCGGTGCCCGTCTTCGCCCACCGGCTGGTGACCCGCTCCGGCTACGGCGCCGCCGAGCGGGCCGAGGAACTGATCCGGGACCTCACCAGGGCCGTGGCGGTGCCCTCCGAGGACCCCCAGGCGGAAAAGCTGCTGGAGAGCTGACATGACCCCCATCTGGATCATGGTCATCGTCGCCGTCCTGGCGATCGCACAGACCATTTACTACAACCACCGGGGCCTCCGCAAGGTGACCTACACCCGGCGCTTCAGCCGGGAGCGGGCCTTCGAGGGGGAGAAGGTGGAGCTGGTGGAGGTCCTCTCTAACGACAAGCTGCTGCCCGTGCCCTGGGTGCGGGTGGAATCCCGCATTTCCGGGGACCTGCAGTTCCGGCGGCAGGAAAACATGGGCCTCAGCATGGACCGCTTCCACAAGAGCCTGTTTTATCTGGGCTCCTTCAGCCGCATCACCCGGCGGCATGAGATCACCTGTCTCCACCGGGGCTATTTCGACTGCACCCTTGCCTCCGTCGTGGCGGGGGATCTGTTCGGCGTGGCCCATGACCGGGCGGATGTGACGGTGGATTCCCGCATTTTCGTCTATCCCGCCATCCTCAAGCCGGAGGAGCTGCCGGAGACCGCCCTGAAATGGCAGGGCGACGTGACGGTGCGCCGCTGGATATTGCCGGACCCCATCCTGG
Source organism: Oscillospiraceae bacterium (assembly GCA_016286665.1). Taxonomy (GTDB): domain Bacteria; phylum Bacillota; class Clostridia; order Oscillospirales; family Oscillospiraceae; genus UBA1774. Next base: position 28,034 of record JAEETX010000021.1, on the reverse strand, counting down.
TCACCGGCATCCGGGCCTACCGCAGCGGCGACCCCCAGAAGGACGTGCATTGGCGGGCCACCGCCCGCACCGGAAGCCTGCAGGTCAAGCAGCGGGACTACACCGTGTCCCCCCGCGCCCTGCTGGTGCTCAACTGCCAGATCTCCGACCGGCAGATGGGCACGGCTCTGGAGCCCAAGGACGCGGAATATGTGGAGGGCGGCGTGCGCATCTGCGCCTCCCTGGCCTCCTGGTGCATCCGCAGCGGCGTAGACGTGGGCTTCCTCACCAACGGGGAGAGCGCCCTGCCGGACGTCGACCTGAATGTGCCGCCCCGCTGTTCCGACGCCCAGCTGGAGCGCATCCTGGAAGCCCTGGCGGTGCTGAAGATCCGAATGACCCTGGACCTCCATGTGCTGCTGGACCGGCAAATGGAGACCATGAGCGACATGGATATCCTCATCGTCTCCGCCTACTGGAGCGATATGCTGGAGGAGCGGGCCCGGAAGCTGCGGCAATTGGGGAACAGTGTCACCTGGCTCAAGATCGGAGGCGGCAAATGAAAACGGAAAAGATCGTCATCCGCATCATGAACCTCCTGCTGTCGGCCTTCTTCGCCTTCGGCATCCTCACCTTCCTGGAGCAGTTCAGCCGCACCGGCTGGCCCTGGTTCAGCCGCAGCCTCCGCTGCTGGCCCATCCTCCTCTGCTTCCTTGTGGGCTTCGTGGGGCGCGCCCTGCCCCGGTGGAAATATCCCCTGCTGGGCCTCAGCGTCCTTGTGGCCCTGGGGATCATGGTCCCCTTCTGGCCCTCCTTCGGCGGCCTGGACATCGCCTACCTGGTGTGCGCCGCCATCATGGGCGGGGTCCTCTTTATCCTGGGCCTCCGGGGCGAGGAGCCCTTCCCCTCCCGGGTGGCGGTGGCTTCGCTGCTGGTGTATCTGGGCTCCTGCCTCTATTTCTTCCTGGGAGACGCGGAGCTGCGGGATTTCCAGCCCCTGTGCTGGTGCGGTCTGGCGGCCTTCTGCCTGAGCCTTTACAGCTTCAATGCCGCCAGCCTCTATACCGGCGTCCACAACGCCAAGGGCGGCGAGACCATGGCCATCCCCTCCGGCATCCGGGGGCGGAACCTGGCGCTGCTGACGGTGTTCCTCGTCGCCGCGGTGCTGATCGGCAGCCTGGGAGTGCTCCACCGCTTCCTCTCCGGGGCCGGTCAGTGGGTGGTGAGCGTCTTTGCCGGCTTCCTCCGCTTCATGGCGGGCCTGGGGGGCGGCAGCGGCATGATGACCCCCTCCTCCGCCACCCCCGAGCCGGAGGAGACGGAAGGACCCGGCCTGGCGGGCATCGTGGAGGACGGGGACCCCACCGTGGTCATCTTCTACGGCATCCTCCTGGGCGTGTGCGCCATTCTTTTCTTCCTGCTGGCCTACGGCTTCATCAAGGAGGGGAAAAACGGCGGCGCGGGCCACCGCTTCGCCGACTGGGTGCGGGGCCTGTTCCGCACGCGGGAGATATTGGAATATGAGGACGACGTGGAGCGCACCGGCGACCTGAAGACCATGCTGGCCGAGAGCGGCAAGCGGGCAAAGAAGTGGCTGAACCGGCTGCGGGAAAAGCCGGAGCGCTTTGAGGATATGCCCGACGACCGCTACCGCATCCGCTTTGCCTACAAGGCCCTGCTGAAATCCGGCCGCGTCGCCGGGTGGACCCCCTCCGCCACACCCAAGGAGGTGGGCGGGAAAATGCAGACCCAGGCCCTGGTGGATATGACGGAGGCCTACTGTGCCGCCCGCTATGATCTGGAAAGGGACGTGACGCCGGCGCAGGCAGCCACGGCAAAGGCGGCCATTCAGGCCCTGCAAAGGAGAGGAAAATGAGCTTCTGCACCGTAGGCGCGGACGTGGGGGGAACCCATGTGCGCCTTGCCCTGCTGACGCCGGAGGGGAAGCTGGAAAACCTGCGGAAGCTTCCCAGGGCCGAGGTCATGCCCGACGCCGACCCCTGCTGTTTTGGGGAAGTCCTGCGGGACTATATCCGGGACTGCGGCGAAAAAGTGACCGCCGCCGCCGCGGGCATCCCCGGCACCCTCAGCCGGGACTGCCGCCGGGTGCTGAACGTGCCCAACATCCCCGCCCTCAACGGCCTGATGCTCGCCGACGAGCTGACGGAGCGCGCCGGGGTGCCGGTGAAGCTGGAAAACGACACGGTCATGCTCCTCAGCGGCGACGTGCACCGCATGGGCCTGCCGGAGACGGGCCTTCTCCTGGGGGTCTACATCGGCACCGGCCTGGGCAGCGCCGTGTTTTACGACGGGAAGCCCCTCCGGGGCAAGAACAGCCTCAATGAGCTGGGCCATTTCCCCCTGCCGGGGCGAAAGGAGAAGTGCTCCTGCGGCAACGTGGGCTGCGCGGAAAACCTGGTCTCCGGCCGCTATCTCCAGGCGCTGCGGGCGGAAAAATGGCCGGATACCCATATTTCCCGGCTGTTCCCCGCCATGGCCGGATCAAGGGAGCTGGAAGAATTCATAGATACCGCCGCCTGCCTCCTGGCAGGGACGGTGAACCTTCTGGACCCGGAGGTGCTGGTGATCGGGGGCGGCGTCCCCGCCATGGAGGGCTTCCCCAGGGAAGCGCTGCTCCGTGCCCTGCGGGAAAAGACCATGCACCCCCAGCCCTCGGAAAACCTGGAGGTCGTCTGGTCCGAGGGAGCGGACGACACCGGCGCTCTGGGGGCGGCCTGGATGGCGCGAAAATAGGATATGGAAAAGAAAAACCAGGGGAAGATTTCCGGGGAAATCTTCCCCTGACCCTTTTTAACCGGCCGTTTCTGTGATATCATATAAAAATCATCGGGATATGAGAGAAAGGGGGGACGATGGGATGCTGAAGCTGGTGCTGGGCGCCGCGGGCAGCGGGAAGACGAAGCGCGTCTGCGAGGAGATTCGGGACCGGATGGCGGATACTGCCGGCATGGTGCTGCTGACACCGGAGCAGCAGTCCCATCGGGCGGAGCGGCGGCTGGCCGCCGTCTGCGGCCCCCGGCTGAGCCTCTGCGGCGAGGTGCTCAGCTTCACCCGGATGTACAGCCGTGCCGCCGTGGAGCTGGGCGGCCTGGCGGACCCCCTGCCGGACAGGGGCGGAAGGCTGCTGCTCATGGCCCTTGCCCTGGAGGAGGTGGGACCCAAGCTCCGCCGCTTCGGGGAACGGAACCGCCGGGCGGATTTCCTGCGCCGCCTGATGGCCACGGCGGAGGAACTGCAGAGCGCCATGACCACCCCCGACGACCTCCGCGCCGCGGCGGCCAAGGCCGCCGGCACCATCGGGGAGAAGCTGGAGGACATGGCCCTGGTGATGGAAGCCTGGGAGGCGGTGCAGATCCGCCAGCTGGGGGACTGCCGGGATGCCGCGGGCAGGCTGGCGGACGGGATCACCGCCTGCAGCGTGGGGTCCGGCGGCGTCTGGGCCGACGGGTTCACCGATTTCACCGCCCGCGAGCTGGCGGTGCTGGAGGGCATCCTCCGCCGTGGCACGGACCTCACCGTGGCCCTGACCCTGGGAGAGGGAGAGGAGGCGCGCTTCGCCGTGCCGGAGGGCGCCTTCCGCAGCCTTGCGGAGATGGCCCGCCGCCTGGGAACGGAGCTGCAGGTGGAGCGCCTGCCCGCCCCGGAGCCGGACGCCATCCGTTATCTGGCGGAAAACCTGGACCGGTATGACGCCCCGCCTTTTGCCGGCGAGGGCGGCGGCGCGGAGGTCTGCCGCATGGATTCCTTCAGCGGGGAGTGCCGCTGGGCCGCCGCCCGCATCCGGGAATTGATGATGGAGGACGAGAGCCTCCGCTATTCGGATTTCGCCGTGGCGGTCCCCGGCTTCGAAAGCCGCCGGAGCGTGCTGGCCGCCGTATTCCGGGCCTATGGGCTGCCCATCTATGTGGAGGAGGCCGAGCCCTTCGCCCCCAGCGGCCCGGCCGTCTATGTGCTGGAAGCCCTGCGCACCGTGACGGAGGGCTGGCGGGCCGGGAACCTGATCCGCTGCCTCAGGACCGGCTTCGGCCCCCTGAGCGCCGGGGAGACGGACGAGCTGGAAAATTATGCCCTCACCTGGAACCTACGGGGGGAGGGCAGCTGGCGGCAGACGGAGCCCTGGGACCTGAGCCCGGAGGGCTATGGGGACGCCGCCGATTCCGACGGGGAGACCCTAAGACGCCTCAGCGACATCCGGGACCGGGCGGCGGCCCCCTTCGGCCGCCTGGCCGACGCTCTGCGGGAGAGCGCGCCGGCTTCCGCCCTGCTTGCCGCTCTGGGGGATTTCCTGGCGGAGACCGGCGTGGGGGAGGCGCTGCGGCTGCGGGCCGCCGGACTGGAGGAAAAGGGCGACGCCGCCGGCGCCGCTGCCTGCGTGCGCCTTTGGAGCGCCCTGACGGAATGCCTGGAGGAGATGAACGACCTCCTGGGGAACGTGCGTCTCAGCGGCGAGGAATTCACCCGGCTGCTGGAGCTGCTGTTCCGGGAGCGGGAGGTGGGCTCCATCCCCGCCGCCCTGGACTGCGTGAGCCTGGGCAGCCCCCAGCGGCTGCGCTTCCGCCAGCCCCGGGTGCTGCTGGTGCTGGGGGCGGACGACGAGCATCTGCCCGGCCAGACGATGAGCCCCGGCCTCTTTTCCCCGGAGGAAAAGCGGACCCTGACGAGCCTGGGCATCCGCCTGGACCGGGATTCGGACGAGGAGCTGACCCGGCCCCTGCTGGAGCTGTATCTGCTGACGGCCGCCCCCAGAGAGCGGCTGCTGGTGAGCTGGAGCGGGGGAGAGGGCGTCCGTCCCAGCGTGCTGGCAGAGCGGGCCATGACCCTGCTGGGCGCGCCCCTGACCACGGAGGAAACGCTGAAGGGGCGGCACCTGGCCGCTTCGCCCCTGAGCGCGCTGTCCCTGGCTCTGGGGCAGGGACCCTGGGCGGAGGCCGCGCGCGCCTGCCTGCCCCCGGAGAAGCTGGAGGAGGCGCGCGCCGCCGCCGCGCAGACCCACGCGCCCCTGGAAAGCGCCACGGTGCGGAAGCTCTACGGGTCTGTCCTGCGCCTGACCCCCTCCCGCGCGGAGCGTTATTATCAGTGCTCCTACCGCTATTTCCTGGAATACGGCCTGCGCCTCAGGGAGCGCAAGGCGGCGCAGTTTGCCGCTCCCCAGCGGGGCAGCTTTTTCCACTATCTGCTGGAGAACGTCTGCCGGGAGGTGCGCTCCGGGGGCGGCTTCGCCGCCGTCACAGGGGAAATGCTGCGCGGCCTCACGAGGAAATACGCCGAAGCCTACGCCGAAGAAAGCTTCAGGCCCGCCCAGCTCCGGGACAAGCGCTTCCTCTATCTTTTCCGCCGCCTTTGCGACACGGCGGAGAACATCGTGCTGGAAATGGCCGAGCAGCTGGCGGCGGGGGACTTTATCCCCCTGGATTTCGAGCTGGATATCTCCGACCGGGGCGGGGAGCTGCCCCCCCTGGATCTGGGGGGCATCCTGGTGGAGGGCAAGGTGGACCGGGTGGACGGCTGGAGCGAGGGCGACAAGCTCTATCTCTGCGTGGCGGACTACAAGTCCGGCCCCAAGGAATTCCGCCTGTCGGATGTTTGCGAGGGCCAGACCATCCAGATGCTCATCTATCTTTTCCTCCTGAAAGCGGAGGGGACGCAGCGCTACGGAAAGCAGATCGTTCCCGGCGGCGTGCTCTATCTTCCCGCCAGGGACAAGGCGGTTCCCCTCCCCCGCAGCAGCACGGAGGAGGAGATCCGCAAGGCCAGGGCCGACGAGCTGAAGATCAGCGGCCTCCTGCTGGATGATCTCCCCATGCTCCGGGCCAGGGACCGCTCGGAGCCGCCGAGATATCTCCCCGTCACCTTCAAGGACGGCGTTCCCGTGAAGGGCGTGGCGGACGGAAAGCAGATGGACCGGCTGGAGGCGTTCGTGCGCAGCCTGCTGCTGCGCATGGGTCAGGAGCTGCGCGCCGGGAAAGCGGAGCCCAGCCCTCTGGCCCACACCCCCGCCGAGGACCCCTGCCGCTACTGTGAATACGGCCGGGTCTGCGGCTTTGATCCCCAGCGGCAGGAAAAGCGGCTGGTGAAAAAGCTGACGGACGGGGAATTCTGGGAGCTGGCGGAAAGAGAGGCGCAGCATGGCTGAATTCCATCTGACGGAAGCCCAGGCCGCAGCCGTGGAGCACCACGGCGGCGCGCTGCTCATCTCCGCCGGAGCGGGCAGCGGCAAAACGCGGGTGCTGGTGGAGCGGCTGCTGGCGCGCATCGCCCGGGGCGGGAACATCGACCGCTTTCTCATCATCACCTACACCCGCGCCGCCGCCTCCGAGCTCCGCTCCCGCATCCTCAGCGCCCTGCGGGACCGGCTGCGCGCCGGCGGCAGTCCCCACCTGCAGCGGCAGCTCCTGCTGCTGCCCCAGGCCCGGATCGGCACCATCCATTCCTTCTGCTCTGCCGTTCTGCGGGAAAACGCCCACCTGGCGGACATCCGCCCGGATTTCCGCCTCCTGGAGGGGGCGGAGGAGCGCGTGCTGCGCAAGGAGACCCTGCAGGAACTCCTGGCGGAACGCTATGAGAGCCTCACCCCCGGCTTTCAGGCTCTGGTGGACGCCCTCAGCAGCGGCGAGAGCGACCAGGCCCTCTCCGACGTGGCGCTGGAAACCTACGACGCCGTTTTGAGCCACCCGGACCCCGACGCCTGGCTTGCCGGACAGGCGGAGAGTACCGTGTCCTTTGCCGACGCGGGGGAGACCCTGTGGGGCAGGACCCTGCTGGAGCGGTCAAAGCGGCAGACCCGCTTCTGGCAGGGGCAGCTGGAAGCCCTTTTGGAAGAACTTCGCGCCGAGCCCAGGGTGGAGGCGGGCTACGGGCCCTCCCTGCGGACCACCCTGGAGGACCTGGGAGAATTCGCCCTGGCCCTGGAGGCGGGCTGGGATGCCGCCGCGGCCTTCGAGGGCGTCCGCTTCCCGGCGCTGCGGGGCTACCGGGGCATCGGGGATAATCCCGCGGCGGCGCGCGCAAAGGCCGTCCGCGAGGCCTGCAAGGATACCGTGGAGCGCCTGGAATCGTTTTTTGCGGAGGACAGCGCTGCCCACGCCGAGGATATGGCGGCCGTCAGCCCCGTGACGGGTCAACTGCTGGCCCTGGTGCGGGATTTTTCCCGGGCTTACGCCGCGGAAAAGCGGCGGCGGGGGCTGCTGGACTTTTCCGACCTGGAGCATCTGGCCCTGCAGCTGCTGACGGAGGAGGACCGGAAGACCCCCTCCCTCCTGGGGAGAGAGCTGAGCCGCCGCTTCGATGAGATACTGGTGGATGAATATCAGGATGTGAACCGGGTGCAGGACCGCATCTTCTTCGCCGTCAGCGCCGGGGGCGAAAACGTCACCATGGTGGGGGACGTGAAGCAGTCCATCTACCGCTTCCGCCTGGCGGACCCCCGCCTGTTCCTGCAGAAGTACGACAGCTATGCCGCCAACCCGGCTCCCGGCCAGGGAAAGCGCATCCTGCTGCCGGAGAATTTCCGCTCCGACGCCCATATCCTGCGGCCGGTGAATGAATTCTTCTCCGCCGTCATGTCCCAGGAGCTGGGAGAGCTGCATTACGGCGAAGCGGAAGCCCTGAAGCCCGGCTCCGGCGCACCGGACACGCCGGAGGCCTTCCGGCTGTTCGTCACGGACGAGACAGAGGGGCCGGATACGGAGGAGGAAGCCGTTGCCGGCTACATTTCCCACCTCCTGCAGAGCGGCGTGACCGTGCCGGAAGGGGAAGCTTCCCGGCTCCTGAGGCCCGGGGACGTGGCCGTCCTGCTCCGCTCGGCCAAGGGCCGGGACGGGGCCTATGCGGAAGCGCTCAAGCGCCTTGGCATCCCCGCCGTCTGCCTCAAATCCACCGACGATCTGGAGGCGAGACCCGAGGTGCGCTGGGCCCTGAGCCTCCTGGAGATCATCGACAATCCCCGGCAGGATATCCCCCTGCTGGCGGCCCTGCGCAGCCCGGTATTCCGCTTCACGGAGGACCGGCTGGCGGAAATCCGCTGCCATCGCCGAAAGGGACCCTATTTCGACGCCCTGACCGCTGCAGCCGCGGCGGAGGAAGCGGACTGCCGAAGCATGCTTTCGACGCTGGAGCGCTGGCGGGAGCGAAGCGCCCTTGTCCCCGCGGAGGAGCTTCTCTGCGAGCTCTGCGCGGAAACGGGCCTGCGGGCCCTGGCGGAGGCGAGGGAAAAGGGCAGCGCCGCCAATCTGGACGCCCTCATCGCCGCCGCCCACGATTTCGCCGAGGGCGGACGGCCGGACCTGGGCAGCTTCCTCGGCTGTCTGCGGGAGGCCAGAGAGCCGGGGAAAGCGGCCCTGACCGCCCTGCCCGGCGGGGGCGAGGGCGTCGTCGTCACCACTATCCACGCTTCAAAGGGCCTGGAATACCCGGTGGTGATCCTGGCGGACCTGATGCGCCGCTTCAACCTGCGGGATTTGACCAAGAGCCTGCTGGTGCACCCCGACCTGGGGGTGGGGGTGAAGCGGACCGACCGGGACCGCGGCATCACCTACACCACCCTGCCCCGCATGGCCATCGCGGAGCAGCTCCGCGCCGAAAGCCTCAGCGAGGAGCTGCGGATCCTCTATGTGGCCATGACCAGGGCAAAGCAGCACCTTGCCCTCTTCTGCCGGGTGAAGGACCGGGAAAAGGCCGCTTCGAAGCATGCCTCCGGCGCCGGTCTTCCCCTGCCACCGGAAGTGCTGGAAAAGGCCTCCAGCCCCGGCAGCTGGCTTCTCATGGCCTCCCTGGCCCTGGGTGGTCAGGGGGACTGGGCCTGGCGCAGCCCCCCCGCGGGGGAGAGCGCCGCAGCCCGGGAGGCGTCGGAGGAGAAACCCGAGGAGCGCGTCGATCCCGCCCTGGTGCGCTTAAGGCTGGACTGGAAGTATGGCCGGAGCGCGGACACCCGCCTCCCCAGCAAGCTCACCGCCACCTCCCTGCGCACCGGCTTCGCTGCCGTGGAGGCGGCGGAGGGGGCCTCCCAGCTGCGACGGCGCCGCTATTCCCCGGAGGATTTCCCGCCGCCGGTCCTGCGGGAGAAGAAAACGCTGGACGCCTCGGAAAGGGGCAGCGCCGTGCATCTTGCCATGCAGTATGCGGACCTGGATCGCTGCGTCACCTTGTCGGGGGCGGCGGAAGCCCTGGCGGAGCTGGGGCGGAAGCGGCTGCTGACGGAGCAGCAGTGCGCGGCGGTGGACCCGGCGAAGCTCCATGCCTTCTGCGTCAGCGGCGTCATGGCCGAGGCGCGGAGGGGAAGCATCCACCGGGAATTCAAGTTCTCCCTCCTGGCCCCTGTCAGGGAATTTCTGGGCGAGGGAGAGGGGGAGACCCTCCTGCAGGGCGTGGTGGACCTCTGGAGCGAGCTGCCGGAGGGCATCCTTCTGGTGGATTACAAGACCGACCGGGTGACGCCGGAGACCATGGAAGCCCGCGCCGAAGAATATAAGCCCCAGCTCCGGGCCTATGCCTGGGCCCTGGAGCGCATCACGGGAAAGAAGGTCCTGCGCCGGATGATCTGGTTTTTCGCCGCCGGGCAGGCTGTCGAAGTACGGAAAAGCGAGGACGAAGGATGAAAAACGTATGTTTGCTGGATGGCGCCATGGGCACGGAGCTGATGAAGCGGGGCATCCCCACGCCCCGTTTCCCGGAGCGGGTGAACCTGACGGAGCCGGAAGCGGTGCAGGCCATCCACCGGGATTATATCGAGGCGGGGAGCCGCCTCGTTTATGCCTGCACCTTCGGGGCCAATCCCCTGAAGGCCAGGGGCGAGGATGTGGCCCCCGTGATCCGGGCGGCCCTCGCAAACGCAAGGGCCGCCGCCGGGGATCGGGCGCGGGTGGCCCTGGACGTGGGGCCCCTGGGCCAGCTGCTGGAGCCCTACGGGGACCTGGAGGAAGCTTCGGCCGGGGATGCTTTCCGGGCGGTGTTCGCCGCCGGAGAGAGCGCCGACCTGGTGGTGCTGGAGACCTTTTTTGACCTGACGGAGCTGCTGCTGGCCCTGGAGGCCGCCCGGGAGGTGCTGCCGGATAAACCGGTCTTTGCCACCATGACCTTCCAGCAGAGCGGGCGCACCCTCACGGGGGTCGGCGTGGAGGAGATGGCCCGGCGCCTGGAGGAAGCCGGCGCGGCGGCGGTGGGCCTCAACTGTTCCCTGGGCCCCGCGGAAGCCCTGCCCCTGGCGCGGGTCCTGCGGGAGAGCACGTCCCTGCCCCTCATCGTCAAGCCCAACGCGGGCATGCCGGACCCGGTCACCGGGGCCTATCCCATGGACGCCGCCGCCTTTGCCGCGGCCATGGAGCCCATCCTGCGCCTGGGGGTGCAGTATGCCGGGGGCTGCTGCGGCACGGACCCGGACTATATTCGGAATCTGGCGAGGTTAGGGGAATGAACCTGAGCGCGATCATCTTCATGGTGCTGACCATGCTGGCGGCGGTTTTCCTGTCCGTGCGCATGTTCGACGCCAACCCTGAACGGCTGGAGCCGGAGCGGGACGCTTCCGGGCTGGAAAAGCCCCTGCTGCGCTTCCACAAGCCCGGCTGCGTCACCAAAGCCGACCTGCCGCCCCTGCTGATCATCACCCTGGCCGCTGCCGTGCTGGCCTTCCTCAACCTGGGGGATACGAAGGGCGTCACCTCCTGGCATACCTTTCGGAATTCGGGCGAGAAGGCCGAACTGATCCTCCCGGAGGAGACGGAGCTGGGAAGCGTGGGCTATTATTCCGGGGCCACCGTGGGCAGCTACCGGCTCAGCTGGTCCGCCGACGGGGAAACCTGGACCGACGCCACCCTGGAGCAGACCTATGTGGACGTGCTGAAATGGCATTATTTCCAGCCGGAGGAGCCCTTCGGCAGGGTGAAGCGCCTCCGCATCACCGCCCTGCGGGGAGATACGACCCTGGGGGAGGTGGCCCTTTGGGATGCACAGGGCAGGCGGCTGGCTTTCCAGAGCGAGACCACGGCTGTCGGCGACGAGCAGGACCGGGTGCCGGAGGAGGAGAGCTGGCGCAACAGCAGCTATTTCGATGAGATCTACCATGCCCGCACCGCCTGGGAGCATCTGACGGACCATAAGGTCTATGAGATCACCCATCCCCCTCTGGGAAAGGAGATCATCGGCCTGGGCATCCGCATCTTCGGCATGACCCCCTTCGGCTGGCGCTTTTCCGGGGCGCTGTTCGGGGTGCTGCTCCTGCCGGTCCTGTATATCTTCCTGAAGCTGATGCTGGGCAGCACCGCGGCGGCCTGGTGCGCCACCGCCGTCTACGCCCTGGATTTCATGCGCTTCAGCCAATCCCGCATCTCCACCATCGACACCTACAGCGTCTTTTTCACCCTGCTGATGTATTTTTTCTTCTATCTCTACTATACCCAGCCCTGGGACACGCCCCTCCGGCGCACCCTGCTGCCCCTGGGCCTCAGCGGGGCCTGCTTCGCCCTGGGGGCGGTGAGCAAGTGGACGGGCATCTTCGCCGGGGGCGGGCTGGCGGTGCTCTGGGCGCTCCGGCAGGGAGAGCGGCTGCGCCGCCGGGGCTTCCGGCAGGAGCTGATGAGCTATTTCCTCCCCACGATCGCCTGGAGCTGCGTGTTTTTCCTTCTGTTCCCCGTGCTGGCCTACTATGTCTTCTATGCCCCCTACGCCAGGGCCCAGGGAGTCAGCATGCGCAGCGCGGAATACCTGAAGCTGATCCTGGACAACATCAAATATATGTATAACTACCACAGCGGCCTGGAGGCGACCCATCCCTATGAATCCCGGTGGTGGATGTGGGTGCTGGACGTGCGCCCCATCCTCTATTATCTCCACTATTTCGACGACGCCTATCAGGTGAAGGCCGCCATCGGCGCCTGCGGCAATCCCCTGTTCTGGTGGACGGGCCTGGGGGCTATGGCCGCCATGGCGGTGAAGGGCGTCCGGGGGGACCGGATGGCCTGGTTCATCCTGGCGGGCTACCTCAGCTGCCTTTTGCCCTGGGTCACGGTGGAACGCTGCGCCTTCATCTATCACTATTTCCCGGCCACGGTCTTTCTGGCCCTGGCCCTGGGCCGCTGCCTGCGGGACTGCCAGCGCCGCAGCCTCACCCGCCGCGACCGCACCGGGATCGCCATGGTCCTGGGCTGCGCCCTCCTTTTCGGCCTGTTCTATCCCGTCCTCAGCGGCCTTACCTATACCGCAGCTTACGGCAACGCCCTTCTGCGCTGGTTCGGGGGATACTGGCCGTTCTGAGCGTCAAATCGCAATCGCTTCGCTGGATTGCGATTTGAGAAGGGTTTGCGCTTCGCTACCCGCGCGTTCTTATTCGCTGGAATAGCGGGTATCCGCGCTCACGCGAATACCCGCAAGATTCCGGCGAAACGTCCTTTTCAAAATGGAAGCACCGCTTCCATTTTGAGAGAGGAGGAGCAGAGGAATGCGTGAGCTTTAGCCCTTAGGGCTGAAGCGAACGACAGGAAGCTTGCGACGATGAAGTCCGCTCCGCGAGAGGTATTTTTTGCGAGGCGCATGTCCCCGCGAAAAATGATTCCGACTCTATTCGCATCTGCGGATGCGAACTCTGCGAGGCTTTTTGCGCCTCAATAAACAAGACCATATAAAGGAGAGATACTGTCATGATTGCACTGGGAAGCGACCACGGGGGCTATGCCCTCAAGGAGGAGATCAAAAAGCATCTGACGGAAAGGGGCGTCCCCTTCACCGACTTCGGCACCGATTCCGAGGCCAGCTGCGACTATCCCGTCTATGCCGCGCTGGTGACGAAGGCCGTCAGTTCCGGCGAGGCGGAAAAGGGCATCCTCTGCTGCGGCACCGGCATCGGCATGTCCATGGCGGCCAACAAGGTCAAGGGCATCCGCTGCGCCTGCTGCGGGGACTGCTTTTCCGCGGAGATGACCCGCCGCCACAACGACGCCAATGTCCTGGCCCTGGGCGGGAGGGTGACCGGCCCCGGTCTGGCGCTGAAGATCGTGGACCTGTTTCTGGATACGCTCTTCGAGGGAGGGCGGCACCAGCGCCGGGTGGATATGGTCATGGCGATGGAGACTTGAAACTTTCCGTAATTGTTACGGAAAATCGAAGCGGAAAGCCGCTTTCCGCCTTGCCTTTTTCTGTCTTTTTTTGTAAAATGATACTATCCCCGGAAATTTTCTCGCAAAATGGGAGGTGCGGCGATGCAAGCATACGGTGGCTGGCGTGTCGGCAAATGCGACCGCGCGGCGGCAGATGCGATCTGGAAGTCCGGCTGCTGCCGGCGGCTTACTGCCGCGCTTCTCACTTCCCGCGGGGTGCGGACGCCGGAAGAAGCGGCCAGCTTCCTGCGGGAGGACACGGGCCTGTTCCACGATCCCATGACCATGAAGGATATGGACAAGGCCGTGGCGCGCATCCGCGCCGCGGTGGAGAAGAAGGAGACCGTGGGGGTCTACGGCGACTATGATGTGGACGGCATCACCGCCACCGCCCTCATGACCTCCTGGTTCCGGCAGCAGGGGCTGCGCTGCGTCCCCTACATCCCGGAGCGGCTGACGGAGGGCTACGGCATCAGCGAGGAAGCGCTCGCTTCCCTGGCCGCCCGGGGGGTGACCCTGCTGGTGACGGTGGACTGCGGTGTGACGGCCCTGAGCCAGGTGGAACGCGCCGCCGTGCTGGGCATGGACGTGGTGGTGACGGACCACCACGAGTGCGTGGGGGATCTGCCCGCCGCCGTCGCGGTGGTGGACCCGCACCGGAAGGACGACGACTATCCCTTCAAGGGCCTGGCAGGCGTGGGGGTGGCCTTCAAGCTGCTTTCCGCCCTGGAGGGGCCCGGCGCGGAGGAGATGCTGCTGGAGCGTTACGGCGAGCTGACCGCTCTGGGCACCATTGCGGACATCATGCCCGTCACCGGGGAGAACCGGGTGCTGATCCGCCGGGGCATCTGGATGCTGCGCAGCAGGGAATCCGCCGGGCTGGACAGCCTGATGGCGGCCATCTATGTGGATAAAAAACGCATTTCCGGCACGGATATCAGCTTTTCCCTGATCCCCAAGCTCAACGCCGCCGGGCGCATGGGCAGGGTTCAGGTGGCCTTCGACCTGCTCATGGCCCAGGACCGGCGGGAAGCCCAGCGCCTGGCCGGGGAGCTCTGCGCCATGAACACGGAGCGGCGGACCGTGGAGGACCGGGTCTTCCGGGAAGCGCTGGAGATGCTGGGGGATACCCGGCATCCGGAGGAGCCCATCGTCCTGGCCTCGGAAAACTGGCATCACGGGGTCAGCGGCATCGTGGCCTCCCGCCTGGCGGAGAAATTCGGCGTCCCCGCCGTTATCATCTGCCTGGAGGGGGAGGAGGGCCGGGGCTCCTGCCGCAGCTACGGGGATTTCGGCATCTTCGATGCCCTGGACGACGCCAGGGACGAGCTGACCAGCTTCGGCGGCCATGAGCTGGCCGCGGGGCTGACCCTGCGGCGCGACCGGGTGGACGCTCTGCGCAGGCGCCTGGGGGAATATTACCGCGCCCACGAGGGAGAGCGGTCCCAGCAGCATATCCTCATCGATTTCTGCGTGGAGGACCCCACCTATCTGACCCTGGAGGAGATCGACGCGCTGAAGCTCATGTCCCCCTGGGGCGTGGGCAATCCGCCCCCGATCCTCTGCATGCGGGACGTGGTGGCCGAGGCCCTGATCCCCATCGGGGGTGACCGGCATCTGAAGCTGGTGGGGGTGAAAAACGGCCTGCGGTTCGACTGCGTGTTCTTCGGGGTCTCCGTCCGGGAGCTGGGCGTCCACCCCGGCAGCCTGGTGGACCTGGCCTTTGAGCCGGGCATCAACGATTTCCGCGGAAACCGGACCGTGCAGCTGCTTCTCCGGGATGTGCGCCCCAGCCGCATGCCGGGGGACCCCAGCGTGGGCATGGCGCGGCGTTTCCGCGCCGGGCAGCGGCTGCTGCCCATGGAGCGGGCCATCCTCCTGCCGGACCGCAGCGACATGGGCCGCGTCTGGCGCTATCTCACCCGGCGCTCCCGCCGCTTCGACGAGGAGACGGACACCCTCCTGCCGGATATCGCCCTGCGCTCCGGCGTGCCGGTGCCCGGGCGGGTGCTGGTGTGCCTGTGGGTGCTGGATGAGCTGGGCCTGATCCGCCTGACGGAGACGGAGGGCGTCATGGAGATCACCATTCCCCGTTATGAGGGAAAGGCGGACCTGGGCCGATCCGCGCTGCTGCAAAAACTGCGCTGATACGAGGATCCGATAGAAGCACGAGGATATAGACGCACATGAACGAGGATGTCAAACGTATCGACGGCGCGGTGCCCTCCCCCGATTCCGCCAAGGCGGACGACATGGAGCGGCTCTATGCCGAGCTGGTGGAGAAGACCCTCCACTACAATCCCAATCTGGACAGGGACCGGCTCCGCCGGGCCTATGAGTTCGCGCGGGACAAGCACGGCAGCCAGCTTCGGAAGGACGGTTCCCCCTATATCTCCCACCCCCTGGCCGCCGCCAGTATCTGCGCGGGCATGGGGCTGGACGAGGACAGCATCATCGCCTGTCTGCTCCACGACACGATCGAGGACACGGACGCCACCCATGAGGAGGTCTCCAAGCTTTTCGGCAGCGAGGTGGCGGACCTGGTGGAGGGGGTCACCAAGCTGACGCGGGTGGTCTACACCACCAAAGAGGAAGCGCAGATGGAAAATCTGCGCAAGATGCTGCTGGCCATGTCCAAGGACATCCGCGTCATCCTCATCAAGATCGCCGACCGGCTCCACAATATGCACACCATGAATTTCCAGTCCGAGGCCAAACGGCGGGAAAAGGCCCTGGAGACCATGGAGATCTATGCGCCCCTGGCCCACCGGCTGGGCATGCAGCGGGTCAAATGGGAGCTGGAGGACCTGAGCCTCATTTATCTGGACCCCATCGGCTATCAGGAGATCGTGGTGCAGCTGGACGCCCGCATGGAAGAACTCACCGAGTTCATGGACAGGATCCAGGATCGCATCCGGCAGCGGATGAGCGAGTGCGGGGTCAATTGCGAGGTTTCGGGAAGACTGAAGCATATCTACAGCATCTACCGTAAGATGATGGCCCAGAACAAGAAATTCAACGAGATTCTGGACCTCTGCGCCTTCCGGGTGATCGTGGACAGCGTGCCCGACTGCTACAATGTCCTGGGGCAGATCCACGAGCTCTACACTCCCATCCCCGGCCGCTTCAAGGATTACATCGCCACCCCCAAGCCCAATATGTACCAGTCCATCCACACCTCCGTCATCGGCTCCGAGGGCATCCCCTTCGAGGTGCAGATCCGCACGCGGGAAATGCACCACACGGCGGAATACGGCGTGGCGGCCCACTGGAAGTATAAGGACGGCATCCAGGGCAAGGCCGACGAGGAGAAATTCGCCTGGATCCGCAGCCTGCTGGAGGCCCAGCAGGATACGGACGCGCCGGAATTCATCTCCGAGCTCAAGGTGGATATGTTCGCCGACGAGGTTTTCGTCTTCACCCCCAAGGGGGACGTCATCAATCTCCCCGCCGGGGCAACTCCCATCGACTTCGCCTATTCCATCCACTCCCAGGTGGGCAACCATATGACCGGGGCCAAGGTCAACGGGCGCATCGTCTCCTTCGACCGGGTGCTGGAAAACGGGGACATCGTGGAGGTCAGCACCTCCCCCAGCTCCAAGGGTCCCGCCCGGGACTGGATCAGCATGGCCAAAAGCGCCACGGCCCGCACCAAGATCCGCCAGTGGTTCAAGAAGGAGAAGCGGGAGGAGAACATCCAGCGGGGCAAGGCGGCCATGGAGGCGGCGCTGAAGCACGCCGGCCTGCCGCAGGACCTGCTCTACGACCAGGAGGTCATGCCGGCGGCGCTGAAAAAGCTGGCGGTCACCTCCCTGGACGATATGTTCGCCGCCGTGGGCTACGGGGGCATGACCACCGTCCGCTGCCTGAACCGCATCAAGGAAGAAGCCGCCAGGACGCAGAAGGAAAACAAGGTCCAGCCCGAGGACCTGCTCACCAAGGAGCCGGAAAGGAAGCCGACCGGCGTCCAGGGTGTGCTGGTGGGGGACCTGGATAATTTCCTGGTGAAATTCTCCCGCTGCTGCACCCCCGTGCCGGGGGACGGCATCGTGGGCTTCATCACCAAGGGCTACGGCGTGTCCATCCACCGGCAGGACTGCGTGAACTACCGCAAGGCCGCCGCGGACGCGAAGGAGAGCGGCCGCTGGGTGCCCGTCCAGTGGGGGGATACCGGCGCGCAGCAATATACCGCCGCCCTCACCATCACCGCCGAGGCCCGGCAGAACCTGATCCTGGATATCGTCACCGCCCTGAATGCGGACAAGGTGGGGGTCACCTCCATGAACATCCGGGAGCTCAGCGACGGCGGGGCCGTGGCTCTGCTCACCGTGCTGGTGAAGGACCTGGAGACCCTCCTGGGGGCCATGCGCCATCTGCGGGGCATCCGCAGCGTGCGGGATGTGGTGCGTCCCGGAACCGAGGTTACGAAGGAGAGCTGGTAACATGCGGGCAGTGGTAACAAGGGTTTCCTCCGCCTCCGTCACCGTGGAGGGGCGGACCGTGGGACAGATCGGGACGGGATATCTGGTGCTTTTGGGCATCAGGACCGGCGACGGGGAGGCCCAGGCGGAAAAGCTGGCGGAAAAGATCACCGGCCTCCGCGTCTTCGAGGACGAATCCGGGAAGATGAACCGGGGCCTCAGCGACGTGGGGGGGAGCCTGCTGGTGGTGAGCCAGTTCACTCTCTACGGCAACTGTAAGCACGGGCGCCGGCCGGAATTCCTGCAGGCGGCCAAGTCCGCCGAAGCGATCCCCCTCTATGAATTCTTCCTGCGCCGCTGCCGGGAGCGGGGGTACACGGTGGAAACGGGTCAGTTCGGCGCGGAGATGCTCGTCGCCTCGGTGAACGACGGCCCTGTGACGCTGATCCTGGACACGGAGACACTATGACAATCAAATCGAACCCGCTTCGCTGGGCTTCGATTTGAAGGGGATTGCGCTGCGCTCCCCGCACTCGCTTCGCTCGCACAGTCCGCTCCGCGAGAAGTATTTTTTGCCCGGCGCATGTCCGTGCAAAAAATGATTCCGATTTTTTCGCACCTGCGGGCGCGAACTCTGCGAGGCTTGAAACAAAGACAACGGCGGACGGAAACCGTCCGCCGCACGCATTAGGGAGGACATCATTATGCTCATCAAAGGCTTTTCCGTGGGGCAGCTGGGCACCAACTGCTATGTGGTGACGGATGAGGAGACCCTCTGCTGCGCCGTGATCGACCCCGGCGCGGAGTCCGGGACCATCCTCAACTACATCGACGACAACAATCTCAAGACCGAGGCCATCTTCATCACCCACGGCCATTATGACCATACCGGCGCGGTGATCTCCGTCTACGAGGCCACCGGGGCCACGGTGTATATCCATGCCCTGGACGTCAGCACCGAGGGCGTGGACGACGAGCTGCGCTACAAGGGCGGCGACGAGCTGCGCTTTTATAAGGAGGGGGATGTCGTCCCCGTGGGCAAGCTGGAATTCCATGTCATGGAGACCCCCGGCCACAGCCGCGGCAGCGTGACCCTCCGATGCGAAAACGCCCTTTTTACCGGGGACACCCTGTTCCGGGGCTCCTGCGGGCGCACGGATTTCCCCGGCGGCAGCATGACCGCCATCATGGGCTCTCTGCGGCGGCTGGCTTCCCTGGAGGGGGACTGGGAGGTCTACCCCGGCCACATGGACGCCACCACCATGGAGCGGGAACGGCGCTTCAACCCCTTCGTGCTGGACGCCATGGAAGACAGGGACTGAGCCGTGGCCCTTCCTATCGAGCTGCGGGGCCACGATTACCGCTATGCCGCCGAGCAGGCCGTCATGGCCTTCCTGCCGGAATTCGGCGGGGAGGGGGATAAGCTGGTCAGCACCCTGGACGGCCTCTGCGCCATGGCGGAGCTGCGCTTTCGCGGCAAAGACTATGAAGGCCGCGCGGAGCAGGCCGGGCCCATGCCGGAAGCACCGCTCCTGCGCAGGCGGGCCCAGCAGAAGCTGGTGAAGGAGTCGGTCTTCCGCGCCTGCGTCGGGGCTCTGGGAAAGCTTCCACCCTGGGGCAGCCTCACGGGGGTGCGCCCCGGCAAGCTGGCCGCCCGGCATATGGCCGAGACGGGCCGGGACGAAAAGGAGACCGCCGCCTGGCTGGAAAGGGAATACAGCCTCAGCCCCCGCCGCGCTTTCCTTTGTGCCAGGGCGGCGAAGACGGGGCTGGAGGTCGGGGACAGCCTGGGAGAGAAGGACATCCTCCTCTATGTGGGCATCCCCTTCTGCCCCACCCGCTGCGCCTATTGCTCCTTCGTGAGTCACAGCGTGGAAAAATCCCTGAAGCTGGTGGAGCCCTATGTGGAGGCCCTGGGCCGGGAGATCGGCGACGCGGGGCTCCTGACGCGGGAGCTGGGGCTGCGGGTCAAAGCGGTCTACTGGGGCGGTGGCACCCCCACCACCCTGGATGCGGAACAGCTGCGGCGGACCCTGGACCGGGTGGCGGCGGCCTTCGACCTGCCCGCCGGCCTGGAATACACCGTGGAGGCCGGGCGGCCCGACACCATTACCCGGGAAAAGCTGCTTGTCCTCCGCAGCGCGGGGGTGACGCGCATCAGCCTGAACCCCCAGACCATGGACGACCGGGTGCTGGCGGCCATCGGCCGCCGCCACAGCGCCCAGGCGGTGCGCCATAGCTTCGCCCTGGCGCGGGAGCATTTCGGCGGGCAGATCAACATGGACCTGATCGCGGGCCTCCCGGAGGACAGCGTCCCCGGCTTCCGCGCCGGCCTGGAGGAGGTGCTGGCCATGGGACCGGAGAACGTCACCGTTCACAGCCTGACCCGGAAGCGGGGGGCGGATCTGAACGGCATGGATCTCCGGGGCCTCCCCGGCGAGACGGTGGGACAGATGCTGGATATCGCCCTGGAGGAGCTGCCGGCGGCGCACTATGCGCCCTACTACCTCTACCGGCAGAAATTCTCCGCCGGGGGCTATGAAAACGTGGGCTGGGCAAAGGAGGGGACCGGCTGCCTCTACAACGTCGCCATGATGGAGGAGCTGTGCACGGTCCTGAGCCTGGGAGCGGGCGGGGCCACGAAGCGGCTGCTCCCCGGCGGGAAGATCCTCCGCTGCTTCAATAAAAAATATCCCTATGAATATATCGGCAGCCTGGAGGAGGCGGACAGGGACAAGCGGGCCCTGTTCGCGGCGCTTCCCTGAAAAAAACATTTACAAGCCGCCCGTCACCATATATAATACGGGAGCAGACAAAAAAACGCCGGGCGGACCGGCACACGGGAAATGGGGGAGAGCAATGGCATATTCCATCATCACCATCAGCAGAGAATTCGGCACCGGGGCGCGGCTGATCGGCCGGGAGGTGGCCGCCCTTCTGAACTACGGCTACTATGACCGGGCCCTGATCGAGATGGCGGCGGAAAAGAGCGGCCTCAGCGAGGAGTTCATTGAGCGGACGGAGGAAAAAGCCTCCAACAGCTTCCTCTTTAACCTGGCTACCGCGGCTTATCTCGCCTCCGACGTCACCGCGGAATACACCGTGCCGGTGAACGACCGGGCCTTCATGGTCCAGTCCGACGTGATCCGGGATATCGCCCGCTCCGGCAACGGGGTCATCGTGGGCCGCTGCGCGGACTATGTCCTGAAGGACCATCCCCGGCTGCTGCGGGTCTTCATCTTCGCCAACAAGGAGGACCGCATCAACCGCATCGTCAACGAATACGGGCAGGACGCCAAGAACGCCGAGAGCGTGCTGAACAAGATCGACAAGGGCCGGGCCAACTATCACAAATTCTACACCGGCTCCAACTGGCGCAGCATGGACAATTACGATCTCTGCATCAACACCTCCCACACCGGCATCCAGGGCGCGGTCATGGCCATCAAGGCCTGCGCCGAGGAAAAGTTCGGCAAAGTCGAAACGTAAAGGGACATACGTCGCACCGGCAGCGGTTTTCATCCGCTGCCGGTGTTTTTCGTTATTCCGTTCCCAGAGCTTCGACCTTTTCCAATAGAACCTTCCAGCGTTCCTCCCCGGAGAGGCAGTGCAGGCCCGGATGCAGGAGCTCCCGCCGCAGCTGCGCCCGGAGCAGCAGCGCGGCTCCCTTCGGTTCCGTTTGCCCCTGCCCGAAGGTGGAGAAGAGAACGTTTTCCACCCGTTCCTCTCCGCCGGAAAGGAGGGCCAGCCGCCGCGCCGTCATCTCCTCCAGAGCGTCCAGCGCCGCCTCCTTTTCTCCCAGGGCGGCGCAGGCCCGCGCCTTCAGGCCCCAGAGGTCGCCCCGCTCCCGCGCCCGGAGGGAGGTCAGCCCTTCTTCTCTGCCGCTGGCCAGGGTGATGAGCTTCCGGGCCATCTCCGCAGCCTCCAGGGCCTTTTCGGGTTTCCCCTGGGCCAGGGCGTTGTCCCCGCAGGCATAGAGGGTGTTCAGCAGAAAATGCACCGCCTGCACGCCGACGGTGGTCAGGCTGGCGCGCTCCATCTGCCGGTCCCCCAGCAGCCGCCAGGTCTCCCCGTCCTCCGCTGCGGCCAGCTGCTCCGTATTCCACGTCCGCTCCGTGCCCAGGATTTCAAAGGCCCCTTTCCGGTCCCCGGCAAGAGCGCAAAGCCGGGCCAGCAGCCGGCGGTACTCCGAGCGCTGGCCCCAGGCCTCCTGAGGCTCCGCTTCCGGGAAACGCTGCCCCAGCTCCCGCGTGACGGCAAGAACCTCCTCCGCTTTTTCCGGCAGATAGACGTAAGAGTCCGGGTCCGCCAACGTAAGGGCGAGGGAGAGAAATGTCCAGCGCTTCAGACTGCGGTTTTTGCCCATATCCCCGGCGCGGAGGTCCGCCGCCAGGCGGGACCAGTCGGCATAGCTGGCCGCCGGGTCCAGGCCGCTGTAAAGGGAGAGGACCAGCCCCTGCTCCTCCGCATCCTCCTCCGGCGAATCCATGCCGTGAAGGACGTCCGTGGTGACGCCGAAGAGCCTGGCCAGCGAGGGCACCTGGCTCACGTCCGGCAGGCCCAGTCCCGTCTCCCAGCGGGAGACGGCCTGGGGGGAGAGATGCAGCTTTTCCGCCAGGGCCTCCTGGGTCCAGCCCCGGTCCGTCCGCAGGCGGCGGATGACGCCGCCCATGCCGGTGTTTCCCATTCCTTCCATAGCTTCGCCTCCTTGTCTTTTGTGCTGTCAGCATACCATACCGCCGTCAGAAAGACCAGCAATTCCATCGGAAGCGGCAGCTCAATCGCTGATTGAGTTATGAATTGTATGGCCTCGCAGAGTTCGCGGCTTGGAAGCCGCGAATAGAGTTGGAATCATTTTGGGGCGGAATTCACTTCTGCCCCAAAATACCTCTCACGGAGCGGACTGTAGGCCCCGCCAAGGGGCCTGCGGGGAGCGGAGTGCAATCCTCTCTCAAATCGAAGCCTCAGCTTCGATTTGATTATAGCAGTATGCAGATCATGCCGTTGGCCCCTTCGTTGACGATGCGCTGCAGCGCTTCCTGCAATTTGCCCCGGCTGTCCTCCGGCAGACGCTTCAGCTTGGCCTGCAGCCCCTCGGAGGCGATGTCGTAGAGGCTCTTGCCGAAGACGTTGGATTCCCATATCTTCCCCGTGTCTCCTTCGAATTCCTGGAGCAGATAGTTGATCACGTCCTCGCTCTGCTTCTCACTGCCGATGGCGGGGGAGACCTCCGTCTCGATGTTGGCCAGGATCATGTGGATGCTGGGGGCGCTGGCCTTGAGGCGCACGCTGTATTTGCCCCCCTGGCGCACGATCTCCGGCTCCGCCAGGGTCAGCTCGCCGGTGTCGGGGAAGACCACGCCGTAGCCCTTCTCCCGCACCTCCCGCAGAGCGTCCCGCACCCGCTCGTATTCCCGGCGCACCTTTGCCATGTCCGTCAGCAGCACCATCAGGTCCCCGTCCCCCGTCACGGCGACGCCGCTGGATTCGCTGAGGGTCCGGTAAAACAGCGCCCTCGGCAGCTCCAGGCGCAGGGTCACGCCCCCCGTGTCCGCCCGCAGGCTTTCCAGCCCCGCGCGCTCCACGGTCTCGATCCCGGCGAGCTTTGCCGCCGCACCCTCCGCGTCCCGCAGGCGGCGCATGCCGCCGCAGGCCTCCTTCAGCGCCCGGTAGAGCTTCGCCTTCAGGGGGTGCTCCGGCTCCAGGGCGTCCAGCCAGTCCGGCAGACAGATGCCGATTTCCGTCAGGGGGAATTCCTGCAATGCCGCGCGGATGACCCTCGTCACGTCCGCCTCCGTCAGCCTGAGGCAGGAGACGAGCACGCAGTCCACGTCGTATTTCTCCTGCAGCTCCCGCCGGAGGGCTTCGGCCTCCGGGCTCTCCGGCCGGGCGGAGTTCAGCACCAGGATGAAGGGCTTCCCCAGAGCCTTCAGCTCCCCCACGCAGCGCTCCTCCGCCGGGATATAGTTCTCCCTGGGGATTTCCGTGATGCTGCCGTCCGTGGTCATGACGACGCCGACGGTGGAGTGCTCCGCGATCACCTTCCGGGTGCCCAGCTCGGCGGCCTCCGCCATGGTGATCTCGTGGTCGAACCAGGGGGTGGTCACCATCCGCGGAGCGCCCTCCTCGTCCGTTCCCGCGGCCCCCTCCACCAGATAGCCCACGCTGTCGATCAGGCGGACGGAGAAGCTGGCCCCGCCGGCGGTGATCTGCACCGCGTCCTCCGGCACGAATTTCGGCTCGCTGGTCATCACCGTCCGGCCGGAGCCGCTCTGGGGCAGCTCGTCTCTGGCCCGTTCCCGCATATACACGTCCCCGATGCCGGGGAGCACCAGCGTCTCCATAAAGCGCTTGATAAAGGTGGATTTGCCCGTCCGCACCGGCCCCACCACGCCGATGTAGATGTTGCCGCCCGTGCGGACGGCCATGTCCTGATAAATGGTTTCCGTATCCAAAAGCGATCCCTCCGTCAATTCCGGTTGCTTCACTTTATGCGCCGTTTTCGCTGGAAAGAACCGGAAAAAAAGGCACAAACGGAGGAATATGACCTTTGTCAAAGGGAAATATGACGAAATTCAGGGGAAAAAAGTTGCTTGAACATCTTGCCATTTTCACCTTGGGGCTTTATAATACGGGATGTTGGTAACCTTGGACAAACTTCGGTCACAGGACGAAAATCCATTTGGCAGAATTGTACTGCTGCCGTTTTTCCCGCACCGATCCTCAGTGTAAGCTCCCGCGGGAAAGCGAAGCGGTCTTTTTTGACAGCATACCAAAAATCAAAAGAAAAGGAGTAGAGACATGAAAACTGGCAAGAAATCCCTGTCCCTGCTGCTGGCCATCATCATGGTCGTCTCCCTGCTGGGCGGCGCCTTCGTGGTCAACGCGGCGGACGCCGTGACGATCACGCTGGAAGCCACTGTCGGCGGCGAGACCGTCACCATCACGGCCACCGGGCTGGGCGACCAATTCACCGCTCTGGATATGAGCACGATCGGCCTTCCGGGCCTGTCCGGCATCAACAATGCCCTGTGGTTTGACCACGACGGCACCTTCAGCTTTGACAAGGACGTGACCCTGAGCTATCAGGGCACCCAGACCGCTGAGCTGAAGGCCGGCGAAGTCGCGAATATCGCCGACGGGATCTGGAGCGAATTTGCCCTGACGCTGGATGACGGCAACTTCCTGACGATCGTCGACAAAGACAATCCCGGCAACTTCGCGTATTCTCCCGCCAACACCCCGCTGTCCGAGTTCCCCGGCACTATCGGCGAAGCCGCCGCTGCGGAAGAACCCGCCGAGGAGGAGCCTGCTGAGGAGCCCGCTGAGGAAGAACCCGCCGAGGAGGAGCCCGCTGAGGAGCCCGCCGAGGAGGAGCCTGCCGAGGAAGAGCCTGCCGAAGAAGAGCCTGCCGAAGAAGAGCCTGCCGAAGAAGAACCCGCCGCTGAGGGCGAGGGCTTCGTGAAGACCGACGCTCTGGAAGTCGGCAAGCAGTATGTCTTTGTCGCCGAGTACGACGGCAAGTATTATGCCATGACCTACATCGGCGGCAACTTCAGCGCAATCGAGGTCGAAGTGGCGGGCGACGCCGTGGCCCCCGCGGAGATCGGCTATGTCTGGACTCTGGAGAATGACAACAAGGCGCAGAGCGCTGCCAGCGCCGGCATCTTCCTGTTCCCCTATTCCGGCGGCATGACCTATACTGACGGCCGCAGCCTGATTTATGACGGCAGCGCGATCTACTTCATCACCTCCGACGGCACCCCCGGCTATGTGACCTTCGACGGCGCCAGCTTCGCCTATGTCAAGGGCAACGCCGACGCTGCCGCGAAGATGCTCATCTTCACCGGGGAATTCAGCGGTGAGGCTGCCGAGCCCGCCGAGGAAAAGCCCAGCATGTCCATTTTCGATTATCCCCATCCTGAGACTGTGCGCCGCGATGCGGTGAAGAATGAAGATGGGTCCATCACCCTGGCCTTCACCTCCGACACTCACTATGACGGCGAGAACTTCAACCTGAAGGCCTGGCTGGAGGCTGCCGAAGCTGAGGTCGGCTATATCGACGCCATGGGCTTCTGCGGCGACATGGGCTCCGCTTATGACTCCGGCCCCAAGTTCTGGGTTGATGTCAGCGACGTGATGGCTTATATGGATGAGCAGATCGCTGCCGGGAAGGTTGGAGACGCTATCTACACCACCGGCAATCATGAGTGGTTCCCCTCCGGCGGCGGCAACTACAGCGCCGTTTACGCCGACACTGAGAGCGCTCAGCGTCTGCAAATCATCGGCGAAGCAATGACGACCGAGGATTACGTTATTTTCTGCTTCGGCGCTGGTGAATCTGCCGGCCTTCCCTACGGCGGGGCCTCTGTGAATTACAAGTATTACCAGGATGAGATCGACTATTTCGCTGAGTGGCTGGAGACTGCGCCTACCGATATCCCCATCTTCGTTCTGACCCACTATCCGCTCCATGCCTGGGAAGGTCGCGGTGAGTTCCGCAGCCAGGAGAACGCCGCCGAGATCATCGACATTCTGAATGAGCATCCCAATCTGGTTGTTCTTTGGGGCCATAACCACAGCGATTATGACGATAACTATTACCTTCCCAAGTTCCCCGGTGACGAGATTTTGATTGATAAGGGCGTGACCAAGACAATCAACTTCACCTATCTGGCTGCCGGCTGCACCGCCGACACCGAGTACACCGGCCCCAGCGCCGGCTCCGCCAGCGTCATGAACAAGGGCCTGATCGTCACCCTCAATGCCGACGGCACCAGGGATTATAACTATGTCACCATTGATGGCCAGTTCATGAGCATCGAGAGCCCCTGGCTGGTCCGCTTCCGCGGCGCCTTCGGCAACTATGAAGTCTTCAATACCCAGTCTGTGGAAGACGGCCAGACTCCCGAGGCTGTGGAAGCCCCTGAGGTCGAAGGCTATGAATTCGCCGGTTGGTACACCTATAGCAGCGGCAAAGAGGTGGAGTTTGACTTCTCCGCCCCCATCACCCGCAACACCCTGGTCACCGCCATGTATAACAAGATCCTCATGCCCGCGGCTGCGCCCGACGAAGCGGACTGCGTGACCGTCATTCCGGACGCCACCTTCAACGGCGAGAGCCTGACCATGAAGGCCGCCGGCGTGGGCGACCTGATCACGGTGTTCGACCTGTCCTCCATCGGCTACGGCTCCGCCATCATGTATGGCTTCTGGTTCGAGCCTGGCGGCGTTATCAGCTTCAGCCAGAATGCGACCCTGCTCTACCAGGGCGCCGCTACGGACTTCACCCTGAGGGCTGGGGAATTCTACAGCACCGAAGGCCTGGGCGAGCACTATATCCAGCTGGACGACGGGAACGATCTCCTTCTCCTTGAGTATGAAAATCCCGGCAACTATGCCAGCTATCCCGGCACCGAGCCCTACTCCGCCTACCCCGGCACCGTCAGCGCGCGTGCTGCGGACGCTGCGGTGTGCGTCACCGTCAGCGTTGCCGGCAGCGTGGTCGTTCCCAATGTGCCCGTCATGGTTTCCGACCTGAACGCGGACGGCGGCTTTGACGTGGACGAAGTTCTGACCTGCGCCCATGACCAGCTGTATCCCGGCGGCGCCGCTGCCGGCTACGCCTCCGCCGACGGCGACTGGGGCAAGAGCATTGCGATGCTCTGGGGCGACACCTCCGGAAACTTCGGCTACTATGTGGACAACGCCGTGGTCCTGACGGACCTGACGGCGCCCGTGCAGGCCGGCGGCAGCGTGTATGCCTATGTGTATGCGGATGCAGAGACCTACTCCGACGTCTTCACCTATTTCGATCAGACCGACGCTGCGGTCGAGAACGGGACCCTGACCCTGACCCTCATGGCTGCCGCCTTTGATGAAAACTGGAGCCCGATCACCGTTCCCTGCGCCGGCGCCACCATCACCATCGACGGCGCTGCCACCGAGTTCGTGACCGATGAAAACGGCCAGGTGACCGTGACCTTCGAGGAGGACGGCAGCTATCTGATCTCCGCCGTCAGCGACGAAGCGATCCTGGTTCCCGCCATCTGCAAGGTGACCGCCATCAAGGCCAGCGAGCCCGCGCCCGGTGAGGGCGGGACCTACGTTGTCCAGGAGGGCGACACCATCCGGAGCATCGCCAAGATGTTCTATGGCATCAGCGCCAAGTGGACTCTGATCTACGAAGCCAACTACGACACCATGCAGGGCCCCGGCCTGATCTACGTCGGCCAGGAGCTGCTGATTCCCTGATCGAAGCGCTTCACCGGATCGGAATCGGAACCAAAACAAGGACGGACGCCTGCAATCGCAGGCGTCCGTTTTTTTCGATTCCCTATGAGAATGCGAATGCAGCCGGGCCGTGCGGCCCGGCTGCAGCTGTGTTTGTTTTCGGAGAGTATCATACTAATACCCAATAGAAATCTCGGATTCCCAGCGGCATAAATCGCGCCAAACTTCGTTGTCGGCCTTGACGGGCGGCAGCCCGCCTTCGTCCTCCGCCTCGTCTGACACGATTTCTGCTCGCTGC
>JAEETX010000020.1 GCA_016286665.1 Oscillospiraceae bacterium | reverse complement strand
CTCGCAGATGCGGCTGCGGATGTTGGCGGGGCAGATGGCGGTGACGCCGATGCCGTAGGGCTTCAGGGCCTGCCAGTAGCTCTCCATCAGGTTCAGCACGCCGGCCTTGGCGGCGGAGTAGGGGGCGGTGGAGGAACCGGCGCCGAAAGCGCCCCAGGAAACGGTGGCGGCGATGTGACGCTGGCCGCCGGCCTTGATCATGCGGGGCACGAAGGTCACAAGACCGTTGACGACGCCGCCGAAGCAGACGCCCACGACCCAGTCGTAGTCCGCATAGGTGGAGGCTTCCGCGGGGCCGAACACGTTGACGCCCGCATTGAGGATCAGCAGGTCGGGGGTGCCGCCGAAGACCTTCTCGGTCTCGTCCGCGGCACGGGCATAGCCGTCACGGTCGGTGACGTCCAGCTGGATGGCGTGGACGGGAGCGCCCTTCTCCTTGAAATAGGCCATAGCCTCATCCAGGTGATCCTGACGGTAGTCGGCGATGACGACCTTCATGCCCGCTTCGGAGAAGATCTGCGCATAGCCGAAGCCTGCGCCGGAAGCGCCGCCGGTGATGAATGCGATTTTTCCAGCAAAGTCTTTCATGTGATTCACTCCTTCACTCTTGTTCCTTAGGATTTCATACCTGTACTATAGCACAGTTCCGGTGCTAACTCAACAGAAAATCCGCGGCTTTTGCGCAAAATTCCGGCGTTCTTGCGACATTGACTTTGCAGCGGGATTCCTCTATAATCCCTTTGATTGTCCAATACGGACGCCAAAGGAGCAGCCATGAAAGAAACCATGATCCGGGACATGACCAAGGGGCCCCTGTTCCGGCAGCTTGTGACCTATTCCGTTCCCATCATCGTGGGCAACATCCTCCAGTCCCTTTATAATGTGGTGGACATGCTCATCGTGGGCAACTATGTCGGCGCGGGCGGCCTGGCCGCAGCGGGCATCGGCGGGCTCATGCAGATGCTCGTCATGATGATCGGCATGGCCCTCGGCTTCGGCGGCCAGATCCTGCTGAGCCAGCAGGTGGGCGCGGGGGAGAAGGAGAACATCCGCCGCACCATCGGCACGCTGCTGTCCATCACCTTCCTTTCCGCCGTGGCGCTGGGCGTCGTGGGCCTGGTGCTGACGGACCTGATGATGAAGCTTCTCAACACGCCCGCGGCGGTGTGGGCGGACACCCGCCGCTACTACCGCACCTGCTGCTTCGGCGTGATCTTCGTCTATGGCTACAACGGCCTGGGGTCCATCCTCCGCGGCCTGGGTCAGTCCAAGCTGCCCACGGTCTTCGTCGCCATTGCCTCGGTGCTGAACATCCTCCTGGATTATGTCTTCGTCGCCCGGACGAGCATGGGCGTTGCGGGCGCTGCCCTGGCGACGGTCATCGCCCAGGGCGTATCCTTCCTGTTTTCCCTGACCTATCTCGTCCTGCACCGGGAATCCTTCGGCTTTGACTTCCGCCCCTCCAGCTTCCGCATCGGCAGGCGGACCCTGACGGCGATCCTGAAGATCTCCGCTCCCATGATGGGCTTCACCCTGGTCATGAGCCTCGCCACCATGTTCATCAACTCCAATATCAATGTCTATGGGGTGGCGGCCTCGGCGGTGGACAGCATCGGCAACAAGCTGTTCATGGTGGGCAACTGCGTGTGCATGGGGGTCTACAGCGGCGGCGCGGCCATCATCGGCCAGTGCTTCGGGGCGCAGCTGCCGGAGCGCATCAAGAAGGCCTTTCTCATGACCATCTGGCTGAGCCTGATCTGCTGGGCGGTGGTGGCCGTGTTCCTGGTGGCCTTTCCCCGGCAGATTTTCGGCTTCTTCACCGACGACGGCGACGTGCTGGCAATGGCGGGGAAGTTCATGCTCATCGAAACGCTGATGTTTCTGGGCGTCGCCCTGGCGGGCGGGCCCTTCGCCCTCTTTGAGGGCCTGGGGCGCACGGACCTGGAGATGTGGGCGGGCATCCTGGAAAACCTGGTGGTGAAGGTGCTGGTCGCCATGGCGATGGCGAAGATCATGGGCGTCTACGGCTACTGGCTGGGCATGGCCATCGCCTGTTTCACCACCCCCCTCTGCGGCTTTGCCTGGTATTGGAGCGGGCGGTGGAAAAAGCAAAAACGAAGCGTCGTCGACGTCAGCGAATAAAAAATGGCCGGTCCCCAAGTCGGGTCCCCAAGTCGGGGACCGGTCGTTTATAACTATCAATCCAGCTTCAGATCGCCGTCCTTGATCCAGCCCAGCTTCCGCAGGGGGAGGGCCGGCAGGGGCGTGATGACGGCGGGAAGCACCACGCAGACCAGCGCGAGGCCGATCATCCGGGAGTGAAATCACGGTTATTCATACTGTTCAACGATAAACCGCCGCCCGAAAGGGCGGCGGTGCGTCATGCATCATTCGTTGACCGTTTTCTTTGTCGGATGAACGCGGTAAAACTTATTTGCCTGCTCCGGCGTCGTTTCCGGGCAATCCTCATCATACACAATGGGATATTTGGCGGCTTCTTTGATACGGATGATTTGTTCCTCTGTGGGTTTTTCCCCCGGAAACAAAGTCTTTCTAACGATCATAATACAGCCTCCTTTCATAGCGGTTTGCGAGTCTGGCAGAAATCATTCTGATGACGTCTTTTCGTTCGGTGTAAACAACGAACAGAAGCTCCCCTACCATTCCGATCGTATTATATCTGTCTTCCTCATAGCTATGCGATTCGTCATAGAGCTCGATCCGGTGTTCGTCCGCGAATACCATGATCGCGTCATTAAAGTCAATATGGTGTTTCTTGATGTTTGCTATGTTCTTGTCTTCATCCCATTCAAATTGCAGTTCGTCCATTGGCGGCTCCTTCGCGGAATGCGTCTTATGCGCGTTCATTATAGCAAGTCTCGGTTTTCTTTGCAACACCTGAGAGAGCCGGGCTTATCTGTTGTCAAAAGCAGCCGGTCCCCGTTTGCGGGAACCGGCTGCATGGCTGCCGTACTCAATCCAGCTTCAGGTCGCCGTCCTTGATCCAGCCCAGCTTCCGCAGGGGAAGGGCCAGCAGAGGCGTCAGCACCGCGGGGAGCACCACGCACACCAGCGCGAGGCCGATCCAGTCCATGGCGGTGACGGCGCTCTTGGCGCCGGAGGCCACGTCGGCGGCCCAGCCGGTCCAGACCCCGATGGGGCCGCAGAGGCCGCAGGTGCCCATGCCGGAGTTCACCGCCGCGCCGTTCATCTGCATGCGGAAGACGCAGGTGGCGATGGGGCCGGTGATGGCGGAGGCCAGCGTGGGTGGGATCCACACCCGGGGATTCTTCACGATGTTGCCCATCTGGAGCATGCTGGTGCCCAGGCCCTGGCTGACGATGCCGCCCC
This sequence comes from Oscillospiraceae bacterium, assembly GCA_016286665.1. Taxonomy (GTDB): domain Bacteria; phylum Bacillota; class Clostridia; order Oscillospirales; family Oscillospiraceae; genus UBA1774. Next base: position 32,431 of record JAEETX010000020.1, on the reverse strand, counting down.
AGCGGTTTTCCTTGAAGCTCATGACGGCGAAGCCCACCATCTGGGCGCAGCAGCCCGCCACGGCCGCGCCGCCCGCCAGGCCCACCAGACCGAAGGCCGCGCAGATGGCGGCGCTGGAGATGGGCAGCGTCAGGGCCACGCCCACGATGACGGAGACGATGATGCCCATAAAGAAGGGGTGCAGCTCGGTAGCCCACATGATGAGATTGCCCACCCAGGAGGCCGCCGTGCCGATGGGCTTGGCGATGAGATAGGCGAGGCCCACGCCGATGAGCAGGGTGACGATGGGGGTCACCAGAATGTCCACCTTGGTCTCCTTGCTGACGATCTTGCCGCATTCGGCGGCCACGATGGCCACCACCAGCACCGCCAGCGGGCCCCCCGCGCCGCCCAGGGCATTGGTGGCGAAGCCCACGGGGACCAGGGTAAAGAGCACCAGGGGCGGGGCCTGCAGGGCATAGCCGATGGCAACGGCCATGGCAGGGCCCACCATGGCGGAGGCGAGGCCGCCCATGGTATAGTGCACGGCCTTCTCGCCGGAGCCCACCGTTACAAGTATCTTCGTCAAAAAGCCGATATGGAACTGACTGCCCAGGGTATTCAGGATCGTGCCCACCAGCAGGGAGGCGAACAGGCCCTGGGCCATGGCCCCCAGCGCGTCGATCCCATAGCGTTTCCCGGAAAACACCACATTTTTCCGTTTCAGGAATGCGCCGAATTTGCTCATTGCTTTTCCTCCTTTATCCCGCGCCCTTTACTCCAGATACCGGCAGGCGGCCACGGCGGCCATCGCCCCGTCCGCCGCGGCGGTCACCACCTGCCGCAGGCTCTTGGAGCGGCAGTCGCCCGCCACGAAAAGCCCCTCTGTCTGGGTGAGGCAGTCCTCGCCGCTGTCGAAATAACCGTAGTCGTTCAGCGCCGCCAGATCGGCAAAGGCCCCGTTTTCCGGGATGAGGCCGATGGCGACGAACAGCCCGTCGCAGGGGATGGTGCTGCGCTCCCCGGTGGCGGTCTTTTCCGTCACCACGCCGGTGAGTTTTCCGTCCTCTACCCGGAGGGCCTTCAGGGTCGTGCCGGTGATCGCCCGCACATTGGGGCGGCTGAACAGCGTTTCCTGGCTCTTCTTCTCGCCGGTGAAGAAGTCCAGGTCCTGCACCATGACGACTTCTTTGCAGTTTTCCGTCAGCAGGATGGCCTCCTGCAGGGCGCTGTTGCCGCCCCCGGCCACCACCACGGTCCTGTCCCGATAGAACTCCCCGTCGCAGACGGCGCAGAAGCTGATGCCCCGGCCTACCAGCTCGTTCTCTCCCTCCAGGCCCAGCATCCGGTGCTTCACGCCCGTCGCCAGGATGACGGCGCGGCTCTCGTAGTCGCCGCTGTCCGTGTGCACGGTGAAGCCCTCCGCCGTTTTGGTAAGGCCGGTGACGGCGGCAAAGTCGATCTCCGCCCCCTGGGCCAGGACCTGGTCCAGGAACTTCTCCGCGAATTCATTGCCGCTGATCTGGAGATTGCCGGGGATGTTCTCCACCTTGGGCGAGTAGGTGATCTGCCCGCCGAAGCCGTTCTTTTCCAGCACCAGCACGGTCTTGTTGTTCCGCCGGGCGTAAAGGGCGGCGGTCATGCCGGCGGGGCCGCCGCCGACGACGATGATATCGGTCATGGCCGTGGTCTCCTTCCGAATTGGGATGATACGCAAATCCGGGCGGTGTACGCCGCCCGGATGCAATTGTCTTTTCGCCGGCAGGGGCGATCAGGCTTTCGCCAGGAATTTCTTGATCTCCGGCACGCCGTAGTATTTCTCGAAGCCCGCCTCCGTGGGGGCCACCAGGGTGGGCGCGCCCTTGATGCCGTAGGCCTCCACCAGGTCCTTATGCTCCTCGGCGATCAGCTTTTTGAAGGGGATGCCCGCTTTGCTGAGCTGGGCCTCCGCTGCCCGGCAGTTGGGGCAGGTGAGGCGGGCGAACAGCAGGATCTCCTCCGGCTTCGCCGCGGCCTGCGGCTGAACGGCGGCTTCGGCTGCCTTCATCTCCGGCGCGGGCGCGGCGTCGGGCGCGACCACGGCGGCGGCGGAAACGGGGGTGAAGCGGCTCCGCTCAATGTCATAGACCCGGCGCTGCTTGAATTCCTGGGCCTTGCCGTCGTTCCAGTTCTGCACCGGGCGGTAGTAGCCGGTGATGCGGGAATAGACCTCCGTGGGCTTGCCGCATTTGGGACAGACATACTGCTCGCCGGTGATATAGCCGTCGTCCTTGCAGATGGAGTAGGTGGGGCTCATGGTGTAGTAGGGCAGCTTGTAATTCTCCGCGATCTTCCGCACCAGGTTGGCCGCCGCCTTCCAGTCGGGCAGCTTCTCCCCCAGGAACGCGTGGAACACGGTGCCGGAGGTGTAGAGGGTCTGCAATTCGTCCTGGATGTCCAGGGCGGTGAAGATATCCTCCGTGTAGCCCACGGGCAGGTGGGAGGAATTGGTGTAGAAGGGCGTGCCGCAGTCCCCGGAGGCGGTGATGATGTCGGGGTAGCGGGCCACGTCGTGCTTGGCCAGGCGGTAGGCGGTGCTCTCGGCGGGGGTGGCCTCCAGATTGTAGAGGTCGCCGTACTGCTCCTGATAGTCGCTGAGCCGCTCCCGCATGTGGTTCAGCACTTCCTTGGTGAATTCCACGCACTCCGGATGGGTCAGGTCCTCCCGCAGCCAGCGGGCGTTGAGGCAGGCTTCGTTCATGCCCACCAGGCCGATGGTGGAGAAGTGGTTGGAGAAGGTGCCCAGATAGCGCTTGGTATAGGGGTAGAGGCCCGCGTCCAGCAGCTTGGTGATGACGTCCCGCTTCACCTTGAGGCTGCGGGCGGAAATGTCCATCAGCTTGTCCAGCCGCCGGAAGAATTCCTCCTTCGTCTTGCTCAGGTAGGCGATGCGGGGCATGTTGATGGTGACGACGCCCACGCTGCCGGTGCTTTCGCCGGAGCCGAAGAAGCCGCCGCTCTTTTTCCGCAGCTCCCGCAGGTCCAGACGCAGGCGGCAGCACATGCTGCGCACGTCGCTGGGTTCCATATCGGAGTTGATATAATTGGAGAAATAGGGAGTGCCGTATTTGGCGGTCATCTCAAAGAGGAGCCGGTTGTTCTCCGTGTCGGACCAGTCGAAATCCCGGGTGATGGAGTAGGTGGGGATGGGGTACTGGAAGCCCCGGCCGTTGGCGTCGCCCTCGATCATGCATTCGATGAAGGCCTTGTTCACCATGTCCATTTCCTTCTGGCAGTCCTTGTAGCAGAAGTCCATCTCCCTGCCGCCCACGATGCAGGGCATCTCCGCCAGGTCGGCGGGCACGGTCCAGTCCAGGGTGATGTTCGAGAAGGGAGCCTGGGTGCCCCAGCGGGAGGGGGTGTTGACCCCGAAGATGAAAGCCTGCACCGCCTGCTTGACTTCCTTGTAGCTCAGGTTGTCCACCCGCACGAAGGGGGCGAGATAGGTGTCGAAGGAGCTGAAGGCCTGGGCCCCGGCCCATTCGTTCTGCATGATGCCCAGGAAATTCACCATCTGGTTGCAGAGGGTGATGAGGTGGCCGGCGGGCTTGGAGGTGATCTTGCCCGTGACGCCCCCCAGTCCCTCGGTGATGAGCTGCTTCAGGCTCCACCCGGCGCAGTAGCCGGTGAGCATGCTCAGGTCGTGGATGTGGATGTCCGCATTGCGGTGGGCGCTGGCGATCTCCTGGTCATAGACCTCGCTGAGCCAGTAGTTGGCGGTGATGGCGCCGGAATTGGAGAGGATCAGGCCGCCCACGGAATAGGTGACGGTGCTGTTTTCCTTCACGCGCCAGTCCTGGATGCCCAGATAGTCGTCCACGGCCTTCTTGTAGTCCAGCATGGTCTCGCTGACGTTGCGCAGCTTTTCGTGCTGCTTGCGGTACAGGATGTAGGCCTTGGCTACATTTTCATAGCCCGCCTTGCTGAGCACGGATTCCACGCTGTCCTGGATGTCCTCAATGGAAATCAGCTCGTCCTGGATCTTGGGCTGGAATTCCGCCGTGACCTTCAGGGCGAGAAAATCGATGACGCTCGTGTTGTAGTTGGTATCCGTGGCGTCAAAGGCCTTCTGCATGGCCTTTGCGATCTTGTCTATCTCAAAATCCACGACGCGCCCGTCGCGCTTGACTACCCGATACATAAAATGAATCCCCCGGTTCCTATAATCTCAGTTTCAATGAAGATTATACGGCAGATACCGGGGGATTGTCAAGATGAAATACAAGATATTGTGTCTGCCCGCGGGTCAGACCCAAGCGGTCAACAAAATATAGAAAGATATGCAAAAAGTGTAGCGCCAGCCATCAGTCCGCCCCGCGCAGGGCAGCATGGGGGATATAAGGCCGTACCGCCGCCAGCAGCTCCTCCAGCTCCGCACTGGAAAATGCTTCCATCCCAGGCTCCAGGATATCCCCGGAATCGGCGTAGCTCTGGATGAAATAGCGGTCCGTTCCGGCCAGCCAGTCGCCGATGGCCTCGAAATCCGCCGGGCTGTGGAGGCCCTTCACGGCGGTGGTGCGAAATTCGTGGGGGACGCCGCTTTGCTCCAGCAGGGAAACGCTCTCCCGCACCTGCGCCAATATCGTTCCCGGGACCCCGGCGCAGCGCCCGTAGCCCGCCGGAGAGGATTTGACGTCCATGGCGACATAGTCCGCCAGCCCCTCCGCCAGAATGCGCCGGAGCACCTCGGGCTTTGCCCCGTTGGTGTCCAGCTTCGTCTCAAAGCCCATGTCCCGCACCCGCCGGAGGAAATCCGGCAGGTCCGGCTGCAGGGTGGGTTCCCCGCCGGTGACGGCCACCCCGTCCAGCAGGCCCTTTCGCTTCTCCAGGAACGCGAAGACGTCCGCTTCCGGGATCACCGCCAGGCTCTCCGGCCGCAGCACCAGGGAGGCGTTCTGGCAGAAGGGGCAGCGGAAATTGCACCGCCCGGTGAACACGGTGCAGGCCGTGTGCCCGGGATAGTCCAGCAGCGTCAGCTTTTGCAATCCGTGGATTTCCATAAAACCTGTCTCCCAAAACGGAGCCTGCGCATAGGCGCCGTATCTCCGTTCCGCTTTCCTTTCACCCTTCCGGCGGAGCCTGCGTGAATGCCAGGCCGACACGCCGTTCCAGTTCGTCAATCACCGCGCCCTGTCCCAGCTGCATCTGCGCTTCCTTCTCGCGCAGGAGCCGGATGTCCGCAATTGCGCGCATGCGTTCCTCGATCGTCCAGGGACTCCGCCATAGCCGCAGCAGCGCATCGGATGGCGGCTCAGAAGCCGTTTTGCTTTCGAAAACCTTCTTCTGTTCTCTCGTCCAGATCACAATGCCGGATATCGCGGGAACCGCTGCCAATTCATTCAGATTCCCCGGCAGAACGGCAACGACCCTGTCATGTGCTTCCAGCGCCGTTGCCCGGGGCAGCGTTCCCCGCTGGCTCATTTCGTAAAAGCGAAGCACGGTGCTGATCAAAGAAATCTCCGGCCTGACGGCGATCACCGCCATACGGACCGTATAACCCTTGCCTGCCAGTTGTTCCGCCGTTTTCCGCGGTACGTCCACCGTGCGCCCTGTTCCTTCGATCATCAGATGAAGCCTGCGGTCAGACAGCTCCTGGATCAGTTTTTCCGTGACTTCCCCGGAAAAGGGGGAGGTCATGGACACAGATTCCGCGCCGAACGCCCGAAACAGCTGCCGGTAATTCGGGTGGTAACGCCGGTATTCGTCGCCATTGATCAGCACGGCGTTTCCGTCAAGGCTGGGCAGCAGCATGGAGGAGAGCTCCGTTTTGCCGGCACCGGGCTGCCCCGCCAACAGGATCGCCTGCGGGTGCTGCGACGGCGAATACAGCTCTGCGGCCAGCTCGATCTCGTCGTTTACTACGGCAAGCACGTCCGAGGGCGAATAGTCAGCCGGAGCCGTCATGAGGTGCGGGACGCGCTTTGCGCCTCCATACTGGATACGATGCTGTGGGCAAGCTCGAATTTGCCCTCGATCTGTTCCAGCTCTGCCTCTGTCTTCGCGCGGAGGATGTCCTGCTTTGCCGCCCAAATCTGTTTATACAGGATGTTGACCGGGTGGGCCCGGTCTTTGAGTTGACTGTTTTGCCGGTAATGAAACAAATCGCTGAGAACAGAAGCGCCTTTCTCAAGCAAAACCTCTTGTCGTAAGGAAAAATCATAAGCGGTCATCTTGGTGAACTCCGATCATAACGATTTCTCATCTAACATATTATACGCTGCAAAGCTGCGGTTTTCAACCGTTTGCTCTGCCGGCATCCTGCATGCTCTGCCGGCATCCTGCATGCTCTGCCGGCATCCTGCATGCTCTGCCGGCATCCTGCATGCGCAGCCGTTATCGGGTACAGTGAAAGGCGAGCTGGTATTTCCGTCATATGCTCGATGAAAAACAGCGGTATAGGCGCCGTTTTCTGCCTATACCGCTGTGGATTCACTTTTGCCTCGGATTGGCTTTTACACCATGCCGCAGCACTTTTTGCGGCTGTATTCGTAGACTTCCTCGTTGAAGGCGGGGGTCAGCAGGCTGCCTGCATTGAAGTTGATGGTGGCGGGCTTGCCGGGCTGCATGAAGCGGTCGACGAAATCGCGGGCCTTCTGACGCTGCTCCTCCTCGGTGGCGGTGGCGGGGTCAAAGGCCTCGGGCATGACGCCGATGAGGATCTTGTCGCCGTAGAGCTCGTATTCCTTGGCGGTGTCGTTCATGGCCTGGGGGCACCAGCTGTCCCAGCCGGCCTTGATGTAGTTGGGCACCTGCTTCATGTTGTTGCCGCAGCTGTGCAGGTCGCAGAACTTGCCCTTGGAGTGCAGGAAGTCGGTGACCATGCGCATATAGGGCACGATCATCTCCTCGGCCACGGCGGGGGCGAAGAAGGTCTCCTTCTGGCTGCCCCAGTCGTCGTGGATGCAGAACATGTCGATGTTGGGGTAGGCCTTGATGGCCCGGTCGAAGATCCGGATGTAAAGGTCGCTCAGCTCTTCAAAGAAGTCCTTGACGGCGTCCATCTGCTCTTCGTCGATCAGGGCCATGATGGCGCCCTCGAAGTCCATGAAGGAGATCAGCCGCTCATACCAGCCGTTGAGGAACCACATGCAGTTGGCGCTGTTGGGGTTGAGGTACATCTTATTGGCCTCGGCGGAGCCCTCCCAGTCCCAGGAGTCGATATCCGGGAACTTGATCTTCTCCTTGATCTCGTTGGCGTCCTCGATATAGGGCTTGCCGGGACGCACCATGCTGCCGCCCACGGATTCGATGTATTCCCACTCGATGCCGAACATGTCGGGGCCGCCGTAATCCTTGGGGCCCATCCCCCGCGCGCCCGCCTCGTACACGAAGCCGCGGGCGATGTTGTCCGGGTTCACCTTGGGGCTGAACATGCTGGTGAAGCTGCTGATCATCCAGTAGGGCTCGCGGTTATAGGTGGCCAGGATGCCCTCCCGCTGGGAGCAGGGATAGTTGAACATGACCGTGGTACGGCCGCCGAAGGTCATCCTTTTCGCTTCGGTTATTTCTTTGGGGTCAAACATCGGAACTGCCATTGACTCGGTTCCTCCTTGTGATATAGTTTTATAGCGTAAATATACCCCATTTTCCGGCGTATTGCAAGGGTAAATTCACAGGCGGCTTTCCGAAATGGAGAATCCCTTGCGATGTTTTGGAAAGGCTGCCGTCAGCGGGAATTCAACCGGAAGTAGAAGAATGTCAATTTTCCCGTTATTTACGGACCCCGGGAAAAGGTGTACGATGATCCTGCAGGCAGAGAGAACAGGAAGGGAAGGGAAACGCCGATGGACACGCTGAAGATCGGACGATACATCCAGCATCTGCGCAAGGCCGCGGGACTGACCCAGCGGGAGCTGGCGGAAAAACTGAGCATCTCCTTTCAGGCGGTCTCCAAGTGGGAGAAGGGCGAGACCCTGCCGGATACGGGCATCCTGCTGCCCCTCTGCGATATCCTGGGCACCACGGCGGACAAGCTCCTTCACGGGGGCAGCCTCCTTGGCTTCGAGCGGCGGCTGATGCCGCTGGAGGACGTGCAGGAGGCGTTCCGGTGTATGGAAGCCGTCGGCGAGCTCCTGGGAGAGGAGAGCACCTTCTTTACCGGCATGGTGGAAGGGATCGACCGGAAGATGAACATCGACCTGCTGGCCTATCTGAAGGACCCCCGTGCCAGGGAAGCCATGATCGCCGAAGCGCTGATCCAGGGCATCCTCAGCGGGCGGACCGTGGACATGGAGGAAGTGGAGGCCGCCTTTCAGAATCCGAAAATGGTGGAAAATGTCCGGCGTTACCTCCGAAAAGCGGGAGAAGCGGCGGAAGGGAAAAAAGAATGATTCCGCGCGCGGTGCGCATACTAAGTCCCGGACGCCCGCAGCCGCCGCCCACGGGCCGCGTCGGAGCGAGTCAGATAGAGAAAGACCGCCGCGAAGACCGGCAAGAGGGCGGGGAGCCCCCGGACGGCGGCGGGAAGCGTCCGTAAGGAAACCGGGCGGTGCAGCCTGCATCGCCCGGTCTTTCTCTGTTTTCTGCGGATTCATCCGGCGCTGCGCAGCGCCGTCCTTGCCTTTTCCGCGTCCCGCTTGCGGACCTCGATGACATAGCTGTCCATGCTCGCATCGCTCAGCGCTTTTGCCTGGATACCGGCGGGGGACACCATGGAGCGCTGGGTGTAGGCGGGGTTTGCGGCGTTCATCATGCCCTGGGCGGCCAGCCGGTTCCCCTTGGTGAAGCTGGAGGCCCGGTGCTGGACGCCGAAGGTGGCCAGCTGCTGCTGGATCTGGCGGAATTTCTCCACATCCTGGCCCCGGTAGATCTGCACCCAGCCGAAGCGGAAGGCCCCCGCCGGCGCGCCGTTCACCCGGGAGCGTTCCTCCGCCAGGATGCGGTCCTGGGCCTTGAAGTTGAATTTCAGGTCCTGGGGCGGCAGGGAGAGAGGCTTCACCGTCTCCTTCAGCTCCTCCGCCAGGGTCAGCGCGTCGGGCGCGCGCAGCACGCTTTCGCGTTTCAGCTCGCTCCGCAGTCTGCCCAGGGTCTCGTAGGCTTCCTCCACCCGGTTTCCCACCTTGTCCAGCACCTCCGGGATGGCGCCGGGGTCGGACAGGATGGCGTCGATCTCCTCCACATGAAACTGGGCCTTGCGCAGGGTGGCTACCGCCTCCAGCAGGGCGACGTGCTTCTCCGTGTAGTCCCGCCAGGTCCGGCCGTTGCGCTCCTCCGTGTCCGGCTGCACCAGCCCCCGGCTTTCGTAGTAGCGGATGGTCTTTTCCGTCAGCCCGGTCTTCCGGGCGGCTTCCTTGATGCGCATTTCGCTCACCTCGCTTTTTTGTTCGCTGCACACAACGTAACATATCCCCCAAGGGGATAGTCAATACTCTTTTTGCGGAAATCCTGCCGCTTTCATGGAATTTCTTGCCCGAAACCGAAAAAAGTGCTATCCTGCACAGGAAAAGAAAGGAGGCGCGTCCGGAATGCAGGAACGCTTCGTATTTACGGAAACCGATTATCTGCCCACCCTGGATATGCTGCGGGACGGGAGATTCTACCACGGGGACGTGGACAGCCCGGCGGTGGCAAGGCTGCTGGAGCGCTGCCGCGCCGTGGTCCGGCCCCGGGCCGTGGCCGCCTGCGTGGAGGTGAAACACGACGAAGAAGGGCATGTGACCGCCGTGGGCGGGGAAGCCATGTCCAGCGTCGTGCTGGACGGTCAGCTGGGGAAGCTGCACCGGGCCTTTGCCTATGTGGCTACCTGCGGCCCGGAGATCGCGGAGGTGGACTACGAGGGGGACGACGAGCTGCGCCGGGCCCTGCTGGCCTTCTGCATCGGCGGCCTGAACGCGGTGACCGCGAAGATGACGGCGGCGCTCACTGAGCGCTATCGCCTGGGAAAGACCGCGGTGCTGAATCCCGGCAGCCTGCCGGAGTGGCCCCTGGCGGAGCAGGACAAGGTGTTCCGCCTCCTGGGGGACGTGACGGGGGACACCGGGGCGGTGCTGGGGGAGAATCATTTCATGTCGCCCCTGGCCAGCTCCTCCGGCCTCCTGTTCGAGACGGAGCAGGACTATCAGAATTGCAGCTATTGCACCAATCTCAAATGCGTCATCCGCCGGGCGCCCTACGACCCGGAGAAGGCGGCGCTTCTGCGCGGGGAATGACGCCGCCGGGGCGGCGATATCTAATAGGGTATATCAGAAATCGCCGCTTCCGTTGCCGCATAGATGTGAAAAAAGCCCCGCTTCCTCTTGTGGAATATTAAAAGCAGTGCTATACTGTGGGGAGAGAGGAAGCGAGGATATGGCATACTGCAATGAACTGGTGGCCGGGAAGCTGCGCCGCTGGGAAAAATACCTGAAGGAATTCCGCCTGCCTGCCTGGGAGGATATCCCGGATTTCGGCCTGTATATGAACCAGCTGACCGATTTGCTGCGGCAATATCTGGATTATCTGCCCCCGGAGCTGAAGGAGGAGCAGTTCATCACCGCCGCCACCATCAACAACTATGTGCGGACCAAGGTGATGCCGGAGCCGCTGAAGAAGCGCTATTACCGGGAGCATATCGCCTGCCTCCTGATCATCCTGTCCCTCAAGCAGAGCATGAGCCTGAGCATGATCACACAGCTGATCCCCGTGAGCCTGAGCAGGGAGGAGCTCCGGGAAACCTACACCGCCTTTGCCCGGCGGCACGGCATCGCCGCCAGGTGTTTTATCGAGCAGGTGCGGGCCATGGCGGGGCCGATCCTTCTGCATGGGGACGGGAACAGCGAGATTTCCGCGGAGCGGACGGAGGACCTGATCGAGATGAGCGCCGTGATGGCCGGCTTTGCCCGGCTGCTGGCGGAAAAGCTGCTGCTGCTGGAGGGAAAGACCCTGGAAAACGGCGGCGAGATCGAGAGACAGCATACATAAAGCACCCCATGAACAGAACACCGCGGAGCGCATCGGCGCTCCGCGGCGTTTCTTTCAGTAGTACATGTCGAAGCCTGTTTCCAGCCTTTGGGCATAGGCTTTCCCGGCTTCCTCCAGGGCCGGCAGCATATATTCCCGGTTGAAGCGGTTCACCGGCAGGCGGTCGTAGGCGCGCATATTCATGTGCTTCATGGTGTATTCCAGCCGGGCAAGGCATTCGCTGGTGCCCTGGCCGGTGCCCCCGGCGCAGGCGACGAGCAGGCAGCGCTTGTCCGTAAGACGCCGGGCGGTGAAGGCGTCGCAGCGGCGAAGCCGGTCCAGGAAAGCCTTGAAGCTCTCCGTCAGGTCGTGGAAATATACGGCGGTGATAAAGACGATGCCGTCCGCCCCGGCCAGGTCGTCGTAAAGGGACTGGAAATCATCCTCCAGGATGCAGCGCCCCTTCGTACGGCAGCTGCCCCAGCCGTCGCCGCAGGCGCGGCAGTGCTCCATATGCAGGCGGTTCAGCTGCACGGCCCGCGCGTCGGCGTTTCCTGCGCGGAGGCCCGCCGTCACCGCGTCCTTGGCGGCAGCGGTAAGCCCGTCCGTGTTGGGGCTGGACCAGAGTACGATGACGTTTTTCATGGTTTCCCTCCCGGAATCAAACGGTCACCAGCGTGTCCAGAGCGTCGCCGCAGGCCGTCAGCAGGTCCTTGCCCGCCGCCACGCAGACGGCGTTGTCCGCCGCGATGTCCTCCAGGGCGCCGCAGAGGGCCAGCAGGTCCTCCGGCGTGGTGTGGATGAGGTCGTGATAGCGACGGTCGATCTCTTCCTGGGTGAGGCCCAGGAAGCGGCGGTTTTCGGCGGCGTCCATCTTCTCCGAGGAGTTGCGCAGGGGGTCCAGGGCGGAGACGGAGCTGAGGATGACGCCGGTGAGGTCCGGCGCGGAGGCGCAGAACTGCTTCAGGAATTCCGGCGCGGCGGCAATGACGCCCAGGCTGCGGCCGGGCTGGGGGTCCCGGTAGGTGTAGAAGGCGATATCGCCGCTTTCCCGGCTGACGAAGCCGCAGCCGTAAGCGCCGCCCTGCACCCGGATCTCATTCCAGAGGTACATATAATTGAGGATATTCGCCAGAACGGGGAAGACACCGCTGAGCTTCCTGCCGTGGAGGTAGAGGCTGCTGCCCATGACGGCAAAGCCCACCTGCGCCGGGATCACGATGCCCTCCCGCCGGATGCCGGGCAGGGGATAGGCGCTTTCCGCCGGGGGGGTGACCCCGTCGGAAAGGAAAGCGCCCGCCAGGGCTTCCAGCGCGGCTTCGTCAAAGGCCTCCGAGCCGGAGAGGGTCAGCCGCTCCCGGGTGAAAAGCTTCTTCGCCAGGCGGCCCATCTCGGCCAGCAGGGCTTTCAGGGCTTCCTCGCCCCCCGCCAGGGTCTTTTCCAGCCACTGGAGGAAGGTGACGCCGCCCAGGTATTCCGCTGCCGCGCCGTGGGCGGTCTGATAGCTGACGACGCGGGTGATGGCATAGTTGATGCCGTTGCTCGCCAGGGTCATCTTCGCCGCCACGGAGAGCTGCTGCAGGATATCCGTGACGAGGGCAACATCCTCCCACGCCGTTTCGGTGAGGATCTCGCCCAGCAGCCCCGCGCCCTCGACGGCCTGCTCTCTGAGGCTGGCGGCGGAAGCGCTGACGATCACCCGGCAGTGTCCGGGATCGGAGCCGGAGAGCACGGAGGCGTTGAAGCTCAGCCGGCCCAGGGTGTTCTTGATCGCCAGGGGCAGGGCGGCGCGGCTGTGCCCGGCCGTGCCCATGCTGCCCAGCACGCGGCACATCACCGTCAGGGCGGGCAGCTCCTCCAGGGTGAGGTCGGTCGCCAGGAAGTGGGCGCGGAAGAAGGCAATGGGGCTTCCCACCGTATGCCGCAGCGCCGGGATGCCCCGGAAGACCGTTTCCTCCATCTGCAGCCGTTCCGGCTTCTCGCTGAGGTCGCTGAGCTTCAGCATGGGGATGGTTTTCAGGGCTTCCTCGCTGTCGGGGGTCTGCTGCCAGACCTTCAGGGCTTCCGCTTCGGCCTTCAGCCGGGCCTTGTCCGCCTCCGTCCAGGCTTCGCTTTCCTTCCGCAGCCGGGCGGCTTCCTTTTCCCGCCGCTGGGCGGCCAGCTCCTTGGAGGGGACCATCACCACGGTGACCAGATGGGGGTTGTCCAGGAAGAATTCCCGGAGGAAGGTCTCGAACCAGCCGTCCTCCAGCTTATCCTCCAGCTCCTTGAGGGTTTTTTCCACGGTGAGGGCTTCCGCCGGGTCGCCGCCGTAGAGCCAGGTGTCCAGCAGGGTGATGGCCTCCAGCAGGCTGCGGGGTTCTCCGCCGGATTCCCGGTCCCGCTTGTCAAAGGCGAAGCGGTGGAAGCAGGCGCGGAGCCGCTCCCGGTCCAGCCCTTCCTCCGCCAGCGCGGTCAGGGTCTCCCGCACCGTCTGCCTGAGAGGCTCCAGAGCTTCCTTTTCCGTGTTCATCGCCATCCAGAGCAGCCCCGGCTGCTGGATGCCGTCTTCCAGGGTGAGAAGGAAATCCTGGGCCAGTCCCTTGTCGATGACGGCGCGCTTCAGGGGGGCTTCGTTGTCTCCGGTGAGATAGTCCGTCAGCACGGCGGCGGTGAAATTCCTCAGCTGGTCGCCGTAATCGCCCAGGACGCCGCCGGAGCAGATGATGGTCCGGTTTTCCGTGCTCTCCTCCTCGCCGATCTCATAGGGCACCACCTCGGTCACGGCGGCCACGGGGGCCTGCATGGGGATGGTGAAATCCGCTTCCAGCCGGTCGAAGCCGGCGAGGAAGCCGTCGATCTTTGCCAGCACCGCGTCCAGGTCCACGCTGCCCACCAGGGAGATGCGGGAATTGGAGGGGTGGTAGTATTTCCGGTGGTTGGCAAGGAACTGCTCATAGCTCAGGTCCGGGATGAAGGCGGGGTCGCCGCCGGAATTGAAGCGGTAGCAGTTGTCCGGGAAAAGCAGGCGGCACAGCTCGTGGAGCAGAACGGTGGTGGGGGAGGACATGGAGCCCTTCATCTCGTTGAACACCACGCCCTGATATCCCGGCGCTTCGCCCTCGCCCTCGTAGCGCCAGCCCTCCTGCCGGAAGATTTCCGGCTTGTGATAGATGGCCGGATGGAGCACCGCGTCCAGATAGACGTCGATCAGGTTGAGGAAATCCTGGTCGTTCCGGGTGCTGACGGGATAGACCGTCTTGTCCGGATAGGTCATGGCGTTGAGGAAGGTCTGCACGGAGCTTTTCAGCAGCTCCACAAAGGGCTCCTTCAGGGGGTATTTGTCCGAGCCGCAGAGCACCGAATGCTCCAGAATGTGGAAGACGCCGGTGGAATCCTCCGGCAGGGTCTTGAAAGCGATGGAGAAGGTCTTGTTTTCATCCGGCCGGGTCAGCCAGCACAGCTGCGCGCCGGTGCGCAGGTGCTCCATTTCGATCAGATCGCCCCCCAGCTCCGCAAAGGAGCGGATGCGCGTGACCCGAAAGCCGCGAAGGATGTCGTTCACGTTCATATGCTGTCGTCTCCTGTTCCATAGTCGTTGCGCGGGATCGTCGCTATAGTTTAACTTATCATGCGCAGCCGCCGTTGTCAACGGAGCGGTTCCCGCCGGTATCTTCCGCCCTTCAACCGGATGCCCGACGGGAGTCCGGCCCCCGCCGGATTCGTACGGACCCGGCATAAGCGAAAGGAACGCTCCCCTGAAACCGCCGGCTTCAGGGAAGCGTTCTCATGGTGACGATCCGTATGCCAATCAGAATCTGCCGATGTCCATGGCGGCGAAGAAGCCGCTGTGGACAGCGCCGGAGACCTTGCCCGTCTTTTTGCAGTCCCCCGCCGCGCTGATGCGGATGCCCAGAGGGGCGAGCTCCGCATAAAGGCTGTCCTCGCTGCGCATGCCCACGGCGTAGTACACGCAGTCGCACGCCAGGGTCTCGCTCCTGCCGTCCTTTTCATAGACGACGGCGTCCCCGCGGATCTCCCGGCAGCGTGCGCCGGTGATCACCCGGAGCTGCTTTTCCTCCACGGTGTAGATGAGCCCGAATTTATAGCCGAAGCCGCCGTCCCGGGCGTATTCCTCCTCCATCTCCAGCACGGTGACCTGCTTTCCCAGGTTCCGCAGATGAAGCCCTGTCTCGACGCCCACCAGACCGCCGCCGATGATCACGATGCTCTCTCCCACGGAGGCGGGGTCACGGTAGACCTCCAGGGCATGACGGGCGTTCTCCCAGCCGGGGATGAAGCGCGGCTCCACAGGCTCGCTGCCCGTGGCGAGCACGATGTCGTCCGGCGCCAGCAGGGCGACCTCCGCGGCGGTGGCCGTCTTGTTCAGCACGACCTTGACGCCGGCTTTCTCCGTCTGCGCGATGAGGAAATCCTTATAGCGGCGGAGGTCGTGTTTGAGGCTGTCGGCGTCGGTGAAGTTCAGAAGGCCGCCCAGCCTGTCGGATTTCTCCCAGAGGGTCACGTCGTGGCCCCGGCGGTAAGCAGTGAGCGCGGCGGTCATTCCGGCGGGCCCGCCGCCGATCACCAGGACGCGTTTGCGGAGCTTCGCTTTGCCGATATCCTCCCCGAAGCCGAGGCGCGCTTCCCGCCCGATGAGCGGGTTGACGCTGCAGATCATGTGGCGGGTGAGATTGTCGCTGTCGCAGCAGCCCAGGCAGCGGATGCAGGGCGTGACGTCGTCTTCCTTCCCGGCAAAGGCCTTTTCGGGGAAATAGGGGTCCGCGATGAGGGCGCGGGACATGGAGACGCCGTCCGCCTTGCCGGAGGCGATGATCTCCTCCGCCTGCTCGGGATAGAGCACCGCGCCCACCGTGTAGACGGGGATGTGCACCCGGCCGGAGCGCTTGATCGCCTCCGACAGGTCCGTGTTGATCCCCAGGGGGCGGAAGGTGGCCGTCATGTTGTTCTGCAGGCCCTCCACGCTGACCTCCACCAGGTCGATGTATTCCTGGGCCTTTTCCAGGAAGCAGATCGTATCCTCCACGGTGAAGCCGCCCTCGACGCGCTCTGAGCCGCTGATTCTGGCCATCAGGAGCTGTTTGGGGCCGACGCGGTCCCGCACGGCCTTGAGGATCATCAGGGGGAAGCGCATGCGGTTTTCCAGACTGCCGCCGAATTCATCCGTGCGGGTGTTGACGATGGGGGAGAGGAACTGGGCGGGCAGCCAGCCGTGGCCGAAATGCATCAGAACGGTGTCGAAGCCCGCCAGGAGCACGTATTCCGCAGTGTCCGCGTATTGGCGGCAAACCTCCTCCATCATCTCCCTGGTCATGGCCTCTGAGGTGACGCCGGGCTGCATCGTCGGCCCTTCCACCGGGCCCATCGCCCGGCGGCTGTTGTATTCGGGCTTGACCTTCATCCCGCCGTGGGTCAGCTCCGCGCTGGCGAGGGCCCCGTGCTCGTGGATCGCGGCGGAAAGCTCGGCGAAAAGCGGCAGATTGTCGTGGGTCTTCTTCATCTCCGGAACGTGGTTCCCACCGTCGCCCACCGAAACCTCGCCCAGGTTCACGATCGCCGCGCCGCCGCGGGCCTTGTGCTCCAGATACGGCGCATAGTATTCGGTGGGGCGGCCGTCCACCGTGTGGAAGAGCATGTTCGGCGCGGACATGATCCGGTTTTTCAGGAGGATGTTTTTCACGCGAAGGGGAGTAAACAGATGGGGGAACCTGGTGTTCATGCGTTATCGCCGTCCTTCGTTCAGAATGCGGACCGGGTCCCGGTCCGGAGGAGCCTGCCGCGATCGGCTTATTGCTTCGATCGCCGCAGCGCGCGGGAAAGATGATGCCGCGGCAGCGGCCGGAAAACGCCCCCGCAGTTTCGCGGTCCTCTGACGCCCCTTGCGGGAGCATCACCATGTTAACCCGGAACGGGTGGAGAAGTCAAGCGCCGGCTTTCACCCGCAGCCTGCTATGGGTAATCAAATCATCCGAATGCTGTGCCGTTACCTCTCATCAGGGCAGCGCCACAGCCTGCCGATAACGCGGGGAAGGTTATCGACATAGAAGTATAACTGGAAAAGCCAAAGCGCTGTGTATTTTTTGTGTACTTCTTCCAGCAATTCGGGCGTGTTTCCGATTTCGATGATCTGGCTGTTAAGCTTATTTAACTCACGCAAGAAGTCTCGGAGATACGCAAGGGCTTCTTCAAGAGAGTATCTTGTCATAGGCAAGAGACTCAAAGATATCTCCGATCTACCTCTTGACCTAAGTGTTTAGGCTTTTCGAATGTAAGCCATTTGATCCTATGCACCAATTTTGAAATTTCGCGTGTAATCGTACACATTCGCGTGACAAATTGAGAAAAACTGGTGCATAGGCCAAAATGAGCTACATTTTGCTACGATTATCGCATCGTAAAACTGGTGCACTAAAAATCGTCATTCGTACTTGAGCTACAACTTAACAGGCAAAAAGAATGAGGGACACCCCCAGTATTAGCGGGGATATCCCTCATTCTTTGACATGGAGCGATATGCTACGTCCACGTCCTAATATGGTCCGAGTGTTCATAACGGACTTGGCCGAAGCACATCAGAAAACCGTTGCCGGCACTCGGCTTAAGGCATCAAGCACTTGTAGTTGAACTTACTATAACACAACAAAACGGCCCGAATCAAGCAAATTCAAACAATATCATTCGCACATTCGACATGGCTATAAAAAATAGTTACAATGCTTCCAGCAAGGCAAAGGAGGGCTTGAACATGACAAAGGAACTGACCCTGGACCGATACGAGCACGGTCTGCTTGTCAGAGCATTGTACGAGGAATGGCACAGGATGCTGGAGAGAAAAGAACCGACAGAAGATATGGAGGAGCTTCTTTTGAAGGTCATTGACGCGCCGAGCATCAAGAAATGGAGGTTATTTCGATGAGCAAGCTTACATATCACCGCGAGGGAGATTATCTGATTCCCAATCTCCTGCCGCCGCCGGCACCGAAGATCGGGGTATGGGGTATGAGGCGGAGACGCTATTTGCAGCAGTACCACGACGGCATCTATACTGGCTTGCTTCTCAGCGGAAAGCTGAACGCCCATTTGGAAGAGATGGACCGCTCTGCAAATGAGATGTTTGATCTGATAGTCAAGCAGCATACCGCATGTGATGGCGTGACGGAGGCATTGAAGACATCCGATCAGATGACATGGGTAGGCCAAATGAATGAAATCAAAAGCCGTGCCGTGGAAGTCGTTCTCACCGAGCTGATTTATGCCTGACAGAATATACGAGGGGCGGAGCGATCCACCCCTCTTGTTTTCGGAGCACTGTTGTTTTGCCCAAACTGACTTGCTTTTTTCGGCGATAAACAATATAATAAATTGTATTATTTCGGAAACGAAAAAGGGGTGTGCGCCTTGCCGGAGAAGCCAAAAGAGATCTTGACACGGATAGGCCTGTACGCCGCCTATGTGTTTCTGATGCTGTCCGTGCTGCGCATCGCCAGCCATGCCGGCGACGGGTTTCTCTCCGTCCAGAAGCAGGAGATGGTGTACTATGTCCTGCAAATCTTCGTGATTCTCGGTTTTTTTGCCTATGCCTTCGTGCGTGAGCGCCACCGGATACGTATGGAGCGCGGGCTGCGCATCGGCATCCTGGCCGCATTCTTCGTTTGCGTGACAGCCATGCTCTTCGGAAAAAGCAGCCCGGTCTATATGGCGACCGCGTTCCTTGCCGCGACCTGCCTGGGTTACCTGGGCGGGGCGGTGTATGAGCGGATGGGCGAGTTTGCCGGAGCGGGCGGGTGCGTCGCCGCCATCGGCAGCGTCGGCTATGCTGTGGGCATTGCGCTGCAATATCTGCTGCAGTTCTGGCGCGGCCGCTCGCGGCTCCTGCCGGCGGCGATGCTGCTCGCCTTTTGCCTCCTTGCCTGGCGTCTTTTGGGGAAGGCGGAGCGCGCGGCGGAGGCGCCGGCGCAGCGCGATGCACCGCCGCGGCGCACGCTGCTCTTCGCCTGCCTGATCGCCGCCATCATGCTGCTGTTCCTCCAGTTCTACAACAGCTATATCCAGCATTTGCAAATTATCTCCGGCTACGTGGAATATAACGTCTACACCTGGCCACGCCTGGTGATGATTCCCTGTCTGCTGCTCTTCGCGCTCCTCGGCGACCGGAGAGAGGGGCGATACGTGCCGCTGGCGGCGCTGTGCATCGCCCTGGCCGCGCTGCTGAACGCAGTGCTGGTGGGCAGCGCCGGGGCCTATCGGCTCAATATGTGCCTGTTTTACGCCGCGCTCGCCGCCACGGTTTCCTATTACAACCTCGTCTTCTGGCGCTTGGCGCCCGGCACGAAGCGTCCGGCCCTCTGGGCCTCCATGGGCCGCGTGATCGACAGCGCCTCGGTTCTGCTGGGGGCGCTGCTGCACATCGGTACGCTGCCGAGCGCGGCGGTGATGGCGGTCAACGTCGCGGGGCTGGCCGCGCTGATTGTTCTGATGGCGGTGAACGGTGATTTTGTATTCGCCGCGTCGGAGGCGCCCGCCGCCCCTGCCCCGGACGCGGAGACCCGTTTCGCTGCCTTGGCGTCGCGCTACGGTCTGACGCCGAAGGAGACCGCCCTGCTGCGGGAGCTGGTGCTGACAGAGGACAAGCAGGAGGTGATCGGCCGTCGCCTGGGTGTCCAGGTCAAAACGGTCCAGTTCCATACGACGTCGCTTTACCGGAAGACCGGCGCTTCCACCCGCTCCGGCCTGCTGGAGCTTTTCCACAGCGCGGCAGAAGAATAGCGCCCTTTTCCGACGCATTTCGCCCTTCCTTTTTCATGAGGAAGGGCGCTTTTTTGCCTTTCTGGGGGAACCCCCAGTATCCAGGGGACGCATTTTTATCGTATGATATGAATAAAAAAGTATCCCATCGCTTACGGGAACTGGAAACCACGGAGGTAAAAGCAATGAAAAACGGAATCGCAAAACGGGCACTGTGCCTTTTGCTGGCGGCGCTGGTCTGTCTGGCGATGCTGCCGGTGCCTGCGTGGGCGGCGGTGGCGAACGCGGGCGGGCTCGCGGCGGAGGCCGTGCGCGTCAATCTGCTGCACAGTGCGAACGGACCTTCGGGTGACACGAGCAGCGGCACAAATGACAGCGCGCACCTTTGGATTTGCAATACAGAAACCGGGGTGCCAACAACGCAGCTTTATAATGCTTACGGCAGCGTCAATCACAGTGCCGACGGCGCAGTCTATGATTTGGCTTCGAACACACTGAGCCTGACGAACTATAACGGCAGCGGGACCTTTCTGGAAGCCCGCGCGATGGGCGAGGACTTCACCATCTGTCTTGTCGGAAGCAGCGCGCTCGACGTATTGCTGGTTTACGGCGCGGGATACGGCGGTTCTCTGCACATCGTCGGCGACGGCTCGCTGACGGTAAACGGAACCGGTAACGCCGCACGCTTTCTCAACAGCGACGCGCAGAATCCAATCTATGAGGACGGCCTGCGGCTGTACGCAGGCGGCGGAAGCGCAAAGCTGACAGTCAGCGCCGCGTCCACGCTGACCGTGCGCGGCTACAACAACGGCGAGGCGATTGCCGTCAAAAATACGACCGAGGCCAGTGGCGGCATCGACGGAAATCTCTCCAGCGGAACGGTACGTTGCACATCGCCACGGGTCGGGCCCGTGCAGGCGCAGCCGGAAAACCCAGAGAATAAAGCCGCGAATTTTGCCTTTCTTTGCGAGAAGGAAGGCAACCTCTACGGCGTCCAGCAGTCCACGTATTACAATAACGGCACCCCCGTTTCGCAGTACGCCATATATAATCTGACGAAAACCGAAACCGGATATACCTACGGTGCATGGGTCAAAACGCTGGCAAGCGAGGAAGCTATCGCGGAGGCAGGCTACAACATCATCTACGAGGAAGGAAGATACATCTACGAGGTGGTAGACGGGACCGGCGCGCCGCTGAGCATCGTCTCCTTCACACCGACCGGGGAGGGACGCCCCACGATCACGACGGCGAGCCTGCCCTCCGGCAAGGTGGGTGTGGCCTATACGGCCACGCTGAGCGGCACGGCGGCGGACGGCAGCGCGCTTTCATGGTCTGTAGAGGGCAGCCTGCCCTCCGGCCTGGCACTGAACGCGGAAACCGGCGTTATCAGCGGCACGCCCAGGGCTTCGGGCAGCTTTTCCTTCGCCGTCAAGGCGACCCAGCGCAACGGAACGTCGGCGATGAAAAGCCTGTCGATCTCCGTCACGCAGCCGGCCACCTATACCGTCCGCTTCGATCTGAACGGCGGCACGGCGGCGGACGGCGCGGACTACAGCCCCCGGACGGGCCTGACGGCGGGCGAGAAGCTCACCCTCCCCGCCGCGCCCGCCAGAACGGACTATGCCTTCACCGGCTGGTCCGACGGCGCGGCGACCTATAAAGCCGGCGCGCAGTATACCGTGAAGGGAGACGCCACCATCCGCGCCGAATGGGAGGAAACACCCGGCCTGACAGTGTCCTTCCCCGCGGGCATGGAGCAGCTGGTGGGCACCGTCTGGCTGGTCGGGATCCATGCAGACGGCACCAAAACCAGGCTGTGGTCCGACTGGGTTCCCACGCCGACAGCTTTCACGACGATCGAGATACCGCTCTGGCAGCTTGGGAACCAGACCTATACCGGGCTGCAGCTTTTCGGCTTCGTGGACGGCAGGGACACGGTGCTCGCCTCTTACAGCGGGACGATCTCCGGCGGAGAGAATGTCGCTCTGACCGCGGAAGCCCCGTATACCGTCCTTTCGGCGATCAACGTCACCGGCCTGACGGAGGGCGTGGATTACCGGCTCTCATTGATAGAAAAGACCGACGGGGAGGGGACGATCTATTCCGCCCCCTGCCTCGTCACGCCGGACAGCAGCTGGCAAATCAGGCTGAACGGCGTGCGCGGCTCCTCGGTCTACACGCTGATCGACTGGGATCAGGTCCACACCGCGCAGGCAGCAGATCACAGTCTGTGCATTGACATCGGTTGGGCCTACTGGGGCGACCGCAGCGTCACGCTCAGCGGCAGAGTGACCTGGCCGGACGGCGACGAAGGGGTGCCTTATGCCACCGTCCGCGCCACGCAGAAGGTGGGCGATGTTTTCCGCACCCTCCAGACGACTGCCGACGGAAACGGAGCCTATCGATTCAAGCTCTATCCGAACACGGAGGCCCTGATCACCGTCGAGGACAACGGCCAGCTGTACATTCTCTCGCCCGCCGGCGGCGCGGCCTATTCTCAGGCGGTGGGCACGGAGCCGATCTCGCTGGATCTGACCGTCAAGCGCTTCCTGCTGACGGCGGAGGTGACGCTGACGGCCGGCGACGGCACCGCGGCGGCAGACCTGGCCCGGTATCTCAACACCTCCAACAATGAGGCCTGGCTGCAGATTGCGGCGGAAACCGGCGTTGACACCGACGCCTTCACGCTGTCCGGCACCGGGACGATCCGCCGCACGACATCGCTGTTTTATACCGGCGCCGCGAGCGCGCTGACATGCACGCTGTCCGCGCCGCCTTTCGAGACGCTGACGGGCAGCGCTGTCAAGGGTTCCGACGGCAACTGGACGGTTTCCTTCACATCCATGCTGAAGCCCGGCGTCGTGGCAGGACTGAGCGCGGCGCAGACCATGTCGGCCTGCTATGCCTTCTACGGCGCGAACGGCGCGTTTCTGAGCCGCTCCTCCACCTTCCATCTCTATACGCTTGCGCGGGACTATGCGGCGGAATGCCCGGTGGGCACCGCGAAGGTCGCGCTTGTGCCCGGCATCTACAGCGGACAGCTCTACGATTCCACATACGCAGACGTGACAGGCAGCGGCTGGGCGCTGAAGACCTGGGACGTGTCCATGACGCAGGGAAGGATCGTCGCGCTGGAGGCGTTTGTCGTGGACAAAACCGTGTCGATCAACAGCGCTTACGTCACCCAGCCGAACTCCACCCTCTCCGCCAGCGCCGAGAGCTTTCTTGGCGAGCAGGACCTGGTCCGCTTTTCCGGCAGCATCGGACTGGACGCGGGACTGAATAACGGCGGGCTCCGCAAGCTGGAGATTTACACCGGCAACGGACAGGTGAACAATGCCAACACCACCGTGGTCCAGAGCATCACCGTCGGCGGAAAGAATTATCCCGCGCAGCAGACCACGGGCCTTGGCATTTACACCTTCGAGTTTTCGGAGCCCATCGCGCTGCCCTGCGATTACGCCATCTACTGCACGCCCGGCAGCTTGGACTGGGATATGCACGTGACGCTGACGGCGGACGTGAGCTGGAGCGGCGGCAGCGTCGACAGCCAACGCATCGGCTCCGCCGTCGTATCCCGCCCCGGCGCCTATATCCAGACGCTGTCCACCTATGTGAATCAGAGCGCGATCCAGGTCTCCGGCGTCGCGGGCCCCGGTGAGGCGGTCACGATCTACGACAACGGCGCAGTGATCGGCACGGCGAAGGGCGACGAATGGGGCGAGTGGACGGCGATGGTCACGCTGGCCGGCACGGACGACAGCATGCCCACGGTACACCGGCTCTGGACCGTCACCGCCTCCGGCGCAGTTTCCGATGTACTGACCGTGCTGCACGACGCCAACGGGCCGCAGCTGACGAAATTCACCATGTCCTGGCGGAGCAACAGCTACGGGGATATGACGACCATCAACATCGGCGACGCCTATATCTACAGAGGCGGTATGTATGATACCACCTTTGAGGCGACCTTCACGAACCCCGGCGCGCTGAACACGATGGAGGCCTGGGGCTGCAAGGCGGTCTTCAAGGTCTTTACCACCGACGGCGAGATCCGGTTCCTGGAGGCTGCGCAAAACGGCGGGGTCTTTACCGCCGCGGCGCCCGAGGCGCTGCGCGCCCCCGTCACCCGCGCCGAGGTGCTCTATGAGCCGGCGCTGCACACGGGCTTTGACCTGTCTGCCATGCGCGGCGCCGCCCCCGCTGCCTATTCCGCGAAGATGAAGGCGGTCGCGGCGGAGGTCAAGGCGGATACCTCGGACTATCCCAGCTATGTCTATGCCCTGACCTATGACAGCACGGGAAAGGCCAGCGCAAAAGCGCTGGACGGCAAGGCTGCCGACCCTGATTTTGTGAAAAACCTGGAGGAGAGCGCCGGCAAGTACCCGGACATGGGGCTGGTGATCAGCTACGTCACCAGCGACGATCACTACACCACGCCCACGGAGGAGTGGCTGCGCCTCACCGCTGTGGACGCCTCCATCCAGAACTGGTATGCGCTGCGCATCGGCAAGTACGCCAGCGAGTGCCGGATGTACACGCTCTCGCGCCATTATACCGGCGGCACAGACAGCGCCGGAAAGGAGCTGAGCGCCGCCGAGGTGTTCGAGCTGGAAAAAGCGTACTTTGAGGGCCTTGAGACGGTGCACAGCGTTTTCACGCTGGACGGCGGCCGCTATGACCTGTACACCATCGAAACCGAGGGCACGGACTCAGACGGCGCGCCCTATCTGGATCGCTATGTCACCGCGGCCTTCGTCGCTGTGGACGGCGTTTATACATCGAGCTTCACCGTGACCTACAGCGACCGCGTCTGCCTGAAGCTGGTGCGGGAGAAGCTGGACGAGATGTATCCGCAGACCGGCGCGTTTGCGGCAGAGGTGCGGACTGCGGCGGCCGGCGCGGGTACCGCCAACGCTGCCCTGCTGAAAGCCGCCACTAACGCTCCGATCCTCCTGATGGACGATGGGCAGACGGAGGAGCAGCCCACGGAGGTCGCAGATGTGGAGGTCCGCTTCAGCTCCAACTTCACCCCTGAGATGCATGAGGAGCTGGAAGAGCTGCGCTGGATCAAAAACAACACCGATTGCATCTGGGATGCCAAGGATCTGCGGCGCCTGGCCGAGCTGGAGCACGCCGAGGCCAACGTCATGAACCCGACCTGGCTGGATGAGAGTAACTACAAATACAATGGCAGCTTCAAGCCCGAATCGAATGCCGCCCGCTCGGCCATGAACCGCGTCCAGAACACCACGGGCGTTCTGGAGGGCTACAGCGGCGACGCCAACGCGATCATGGCCATCACCGCCGCGGCCGCGGACGGGAACGCCATCGGCAAAGCCGCCGGTGTGAACGGCGCGATCACCGCCGCCGCCAACATCTATACCAACGGCGTGAACACCCGCGACGCCAAAGATGAGCTGGAGATGATGCGCGGCGACATGGAGCAGATCATGAGCTCGCCGTGCTACCACAAGCTCACCCAGAGCCAGAAGGACATGGTGGATGAGGCCTACGACGAGTTCATGCAGTGGTACAAGACTGCCCACAACCACCTGCAGGGCGTCGCGCAGTGCAACTTTGCCGCTTCCAGCGGCGGCGTGTTCCTCGGGAAGAACCCGATTGGCGGCCTCGTCATGGCAGGCACGGGCCTGATGGTCTCCAACGTGGGCGGCGCGATGGTCGATGACAGCTTCGGCAGCGCGATCTACTGCTATGAACACGGCTTCGCGAAGATCAAGGGCGTGCTGCGCGCCAGGAGCAAGCAGCTGAACGACCCCAACTGCAAGGGCAAGCCCGTCAGCGCCGGCGGCGGAGGCGGCGGCAGCGACGGCAACGGCGGCAACAACAAGCCCGGGCACGATCCCTCCGGCATCGTCTATGAGGGGGTTATCGAAAACCCGATCGAGGGCGCGCTCGTCACGCTGTACTACGGCGCGGACGCCGGCGGCAGACCGGTGACGGCAGACCCGGTTCAGCTCAAGCCCGCCGCGGATATCCGCAGCCTGATCCCCCGCAGCGCCACGCTCACCACCGGCCCGGACGGCAAGTATTCCTGGGGCGTCCCCCAGGGCCTGTGGTATGTCACGGCACAGTATTGCGGGATGAACGGCGACAGCAGCGGAGATATCGAAGCGACGGTCCCGGCCGCGATCGGCGGGGCGGATTACAGCCTGCTGCCCGTCCTGCCGGTGCAGCTGGACGTGAACATCCCGCTGGTCGATCCCTCCGCCCCGATGGTGACGGATGTGCAGTACACGACGGAGGGCATCTATGTCACCTTCAGCAAGTACATGGATGAGACGGACGTGCTCTCCGCGGCGAGCTACTGCGTGTACGCTGTGGGCGCGGACACGACGCGGGTCGCGTTCCGCGTTACGGGCGTTGAACAGGGCCACACGCCCGCAAACCGCGGCGTGGAGCAGAAAACCTACACCCGCACGGTGCTGCTGGCGCCTACCCAAGCCCAGACCGCGGGCACGGCGCTCGGCCTGTGGATCAGCGGCACAGTGAAAAGCTATGCGGGCACGCCGATGGGTATGAACTATTCCGGCGGCGGCACGGTCGCGGAAAAAACGCAGCTCGCAAAGCCGACGCTGAATCCCGCTTCCGGGGAGGTGACGCGCGGGAGCTGCGTCACCATCACAGCGGCGCATGGAACGATCCATTACACCACGGATGGCAGTGATCCGACCGCGGACAGCCCGGTCTATGACGGCCCCGTGGCCGTCACCGGCGACATGACCATCAAAGCCATCGCGGTTCAGCGCGGATACGAAAGCAGTCCGGCCGCCTCCGGAAGCTTCACGGTGAAGCGGCCGGAGATCGTTCCGGAGGAGCCGGAGGAGCCGGAGGAACCGGAGGAACCGGAGAAGCCTGAGGAGCCTGAGGAGCCTGAGGAGCCGGAGGAGCCGGAGAAGCCGGAGAAGCCCGTCGTCCCGGTAAATCCCGGCGACTGGTGGAGCGGCGAGGCCGTCTACAAGGTCACCGTAGCGGAGACAGAGCACGGCAGGGTGACCGCCTCACGGTCCACGGCACCCAAGGGGGTGGAGATCACGCTGACCGTCACGCCGGACGAAGGCTATGTCCTGGACAGCCTGAAGGCGGCAGACGCCAGGGGCAACACGGTCATCGTCACGGACAACAAATTCACGATGCCCGCTTCCGACGTGATTGTCACCGTGACCTTCGATGCGGTGAAAAAGGACCGCCCCTTCACCGACGTGAAGGAGAGCGACTGGTTCTATGCCGCGGTGTACCACTGCTTTGACGCCGGGTACTTCAAGGGCGTCAGCGAAACGCTCTTCGACCCGCAGGGCACCATGACCCGCGCCATGTTCGCCACCGTGCTTTGGCGCATCGCCGGGGAGCCGGCGGCGGTGGGCGGCAAGTCTTTCAACGACGTTAAGGCCGGCGAGTGGTACACCGATGCGGTCCTCTGGGCCTCCGGCGAGGGCATCCTCGACGGTTACGGCGACGGACGCTTCGGCACCAACGACCCAGTGACCCGCGAACAGATGGTGACGCTGCTCTGGCGCTACAGCGGCAAACCTGCCGGCAGCGCCGACCTGTCAGGCTATCAGGATGCCGATCAGATCAGCGATTGGGCCAGGGAAGCGTTTGGCTGGGCCGTCAGCGTCGGACTGGTGCAGGGCAAGGGCGACGGAATCCTTGACCCGCAGGGCAAGGCCACCCGTGCCGAGGTCGCGCAGATCGTGATGAACTACGATACGAACGTAGAATAAAGAAATCTCTCCCTGCCCGCAGCAGGGAGAGACACAATCAATGTAATTGGCGTGGGCAGTTTCGAAGCTGCCCACGCTTTTTTATTGTCCGGATTATTGGACAAATAGCTGATGTATACTTGGAGCTGCCCAGCCGAAAGAAAAGAAAAATCTTTCGAAAATCAGGAACAATTTAATCATGCTTATGTCGTTAACAAGTAGATAGGCTTGTTTTTCTGGAAAGGAGGTCCACCATGCCCATCCATCTGAAGCGCCTTGACGGTACTGTGACGCGGTATCGGAATGCGGAATATATCCCCGCGTATCTGTTCCTGCCGGAATCCGTGCTGAACCGCTGCCCACAGGAGCTGCATCTGCCGCGCATCGTGTTCTCCTTCTTCCATGACCGGGATGTGATCAGGGTGGTCGAGAGCAATCTCTTTATAGAACTGATGATGGACGCCTACGCTTTCCTTGTCTGGCCGTATCTCGGCGTCAGAGGATATATGGAATCCTATTCCGGCTATGACCCTGTCTACATCATCGCCCACAGCCCCGGCTTCTGGGTGCAGGAGCTGACCGATGAGCGCATCCTCCACACGGGCGAAGACCTGTTCCGCAGCGGACAGGCTGAGACTATGGCATATCCAAGCGAGGCCGTCGTCAGCGATTATCTGGCGCAGATCATTCCGGCCGCAATGGGCAAATACAACCTTGACGTCGTGATCGAGACGGCGACGGCTATGCGCTGCCCGGAGGACTTCGACTTCCGCCAGAGCGGAGTGAAGATAGATTTCTTCCGCCAGTGGTATCACACGCGCACGCAGCGCGCGGAGTTTTCTCTGGAAGCGTATAATAAAAAACGCTTCAATCAATATGAGGCAAATGAGATCGACATCCCGGACACGACAACGGACATGGAAGCGTCAGTGATCGCGCAGGCTGATGTCGAGCGGTTCCTTACCGGGCTGAACGAAAAGGATCGGGAGATCTTTCAGCTTCGCTCGCAGGGCTGGACGATGGAGGAGATCGCGGCGAAGCTCGACTACAAGAACCACAGCGGCGTTTTGAAACGCCTCAAGAAGATCGGCGCGGCGTACAAGAAATACATCAGCGACGATCTCAAATAAAACTTTTCAGAGTTTACAGGAACAATTGATACCAGCTCATGTCGTTATCAAGTGAGAGGTTCAAGAATCAGTGCCTGTCGGCTTTTCGCCGGCAGGTGCTTTTTGTTTCTCTCGGACAATTGAATACACATTCGCTGAGAACATCAGTTCCGGTACGACGCGAAAGCGCGAGCCGTTTCATCGGGTACGCCACGACCTCCTGAAAAGGAGCGAGCGAGAAAACCTGCGATAAAACCGGGTTGCCCCTGGTATGGCCATGACAGCCGGAATGACAATGGTACTCCCGTCCTGAACGCGTCACAGCATTGGGCGGCTCTGTCAGAACGACAGTTGGGGTGAAACTCCCGTGAGGCAGTCAGCAAGCTGCCGCTCAGCGATTTCCCACCGCACACGGGGCGTCATGGATAAGTAGTGTGCTTTTTTCAGCCTGTCGTCACAGTCGTCATGGCTGTCATCAGTGTCATGTCGTCATGGGAAAAGCAGTTCAAATGGACAAAGTGTCCATTTGCCACTTGGAAGTTTTAATGGTAACTGCCCCCACAATTCCGGGGCTGAACTATGAAAGGAGGTACTGCCCATGCGCCACAGGTATTAGCAATCACCCACAGCATTGAAACCGCAAAACATAATCTATACGAAAGGAATGATAACAGTGTTTGGTTTCAAACGAAAACGCAAACCGGAAATCATAGCTCCGGTCACAGAACCGACTGTCTCTAAAGATAGCACTCTCGAACAGGGAAAAATAGACGGTCAAATCTTAGAAATCTTAGCAAGCAACGCCTCGTGATATCACTCGACCGCTTGAAAGGGGGCGACCCCTTTGACCCCGGCGGAAGATAAACTGAGAAAAGGGTTTCAGGGGCTTTTCCCCTGACAAGTGGCATGTGCGCAAGCACATTCGTTGCTTGCTAAGATTAAGCCACACAGAAATGAGAAAAGGAGAATTTGAGAATGAATGAACTTTGGGACGCGTCCGCGAGGACGCCGGATGATCTTAAAAACAATATGCGGATTACACAGGTTCCGATCAGCAAGCTCCGTACCTTTGAGGGTCATCCCTACAAGGTCCTGGACGATGCGGAGATGGACGAGTTGGCCGAAAGCATCCGGGAGCATGGGATCATGTCCCCGCTGCTGGTGAGACCGCTGGAGGGCAGCCCCGGAGAATATGAGGTGATTTCCGGACACCGGAGGCTCCATGCGGCGAGGCGGGCCGGACTGGAGACAGTGCCCGCGTTCATCCGTGAGATCGACCGGGACGCAGCGGCGGTGGAACTGGTGGACAGCAACCTGCACCGGGAGCATATCCTCCCCAGTGAAAAGGCTTTTGCCTATAAGCTGAAATTGGAAGCCCTGAACCATCAAGGCCGTACTTCTGGACAAGTTGGCCAGAAGTGGTCCCGTGAGCAGATCTCAGATACCGAAAGCGGACGAACGGTCCAGCGATATATACGTCTGACGCACCTTGGTCCTAAATTATTGGACCTGGTGGATCAGGGACGGATCGCTTTCTCTGTGGGCGTGGAGCTGCCCTATCTGGATGAAGCAGCCCAGAATTATATCGCCGAGATCGCCACACGAGATGAGATAACGCCGTCTTACTCCCAGGCGTCGCGGATGCACAGGGCATCCGTCAGTACCCCGGAGCAAATCGAAGCGATCATGTCCGAGGAGAAGCCCAACCAGCGGGAGACGGTCAAGATCCGAGCTGACCGACTTCGTGAGGTGCTACCCTCCGGCGTGGAGGGAGACCGGGCTGAGGAGTTCATCTTGAAAGCCTGTGAGCACTACCGTAAATACCTGCAGCGTCAGAGCGACGCACGTTGAAGGGGGGAGTCTGCGTGAAAAACAGTGGTGGCAATAACCGATGGATCGTGGGTGTCGGCATGGAGGACCGCAGCTATACCATCAACGGGGTTACGTATGTCGTGTCCTCCCGTTTCGCCCCGACCAGCATGAAAGAGACGCGCAAGCCGACACTTGCTGAGAAGCTTCATTCCTTTATTAGAAGCGGTTTCGCAAAATTGACGATTATGGGGCAGACGGATATGATGGACGGTGAATATGCTTGTTCGGCTGCCGGAGAGGAGGAGTAAATGCAGTCGAAGAAGAAACAGCAGACCGGCATCACGGCGCTGTACTGTCGCCTAAGCCGCGACGACGGCCAGGACGGGGACAGCAATTCCGTGGCGAATCAGAAAAAGATGCTGTCCAAGTACGCGAAGGAGAACAGCCTGGATAATACCCGCTTCTATGTGGACGACGGTTACACGGGCACCAACTTCCGCCGCCCCAGCTTCCAGAAGCTCTTGGAGGACATTGAGATGGGCTATGTGTCAACCGTCGTCGTGAAGGACATGAGCCGCCTTGGGCGGGATTACCTTCAGGTGGGCTACTACACCGACACCTATTTCCCGGAGCATGGCATTCGCTTCATCGCCGTGAACGACATGGTGGACAGCGAGGAGGGCGAGAATGAGCTTGCGCCTTTCCGCAATGTCATGAACGAAATGTATGCCAGGGACATCAGCCGCAAGGTCCGCTTCGCCCACCGCATCCGGGGCAACAGCGGCGAGCCCCTGTCCCAGCCGCCCTTCGGGTATATGAAATCGCCGGAGAACAAGAAACGGTGGATCATCGACCCGGAAGCCGCTGCAGTTGTCAGGGATGTTTTCCGTATGTATTTGGACGGGAAAGGGGTCGAGACCATTGCCCGTATACTCCAGGAAAACCAGGTGATGGTCCCGCAGGCGTATTGGAAAAGCAAGGGCCTCAGCCGCGGCGGGAAGAAAAGCCAGCCTAACCCCTATAAGTGGTGCAAAACGACCGTGATGAAGATCCTTTCCCAGCAGGAATACTGCGGCGATGTGATCAACTTCAAAACCTACTCCAAGTCCTTCAAGAAGAAAGAACGCCTTGACAATCCGCCGGGGAATTGGGCGGTATTCAAGGACGTTCATGAGCCGATCATCGACCGTGAGACCTTTGAGAAGGTGCAGCGTACGCTTGGTACGACGAAGCACCGGGCTCCAAAGCCGGAGAACGGCGAGAAGAGCATGTTCAGCGATCTCCTGTACTGTGCGGATTGCGGCAAAAAGCTGTGGTATCGCACGAATACAAGAAACAAGGACATTCACTTCTTCGTCTGCTCCAATTCTACCGTGGACTACCGCGGCACCTGCTCTGACCGTCACTACATCCGTGCTGATGCGTTGGAAGAAGTGGTGAAGCTGGAGCTGGGCCGTCTTGCATCTCTTCTGCGCTATGATGAGGAAACGCTTTCCGAAATACTGGCGCAGAAGACCAACGCAGAGCTTCTGAAGGAAAAGCGGATGCTGGAGGACGCCTTGCAGAAGGCTGTCAGCAGAAACGAGACGGTGGCCGGCCTCTATGAGAAGGTCTATGAGGACAACGCCACGGGCAAGGTTACGGACGAGTGGTTCATGCAGCTCTCCCACAAATACGAAGTGGAGCGGATGGAGCTGAAGGAGAAAATCGAGGTCCTCCGGGATAAACTGGACGCGGTGGACAGCAAGCAGTACCACAAGGACGCCTTCCTTGCCGCCGTAAGGAAGTTCATGGAGATGGGCACCCTGACGGCCCCGCTGCTGAAGGAACTGATCGACCACATCGACGTATACGAAACAGAGGGAACGGGCAAGAACCGCACCCAACGCATCGTGATCTACTATCGCTTTGTGGGCTATATCGAGCTGCCGGACAGGGCATTCCGCCGGAGCGACAATTTCAAGGCCAATACCCGCCAGGGCGTGGCCGTGGAGTATATCCCTCAGCCTGCTTGATGAAAACGCAGGCACCATGCCTTCGGATAAAAGAATATCGAGTGTCCATAACCTCAAATCAGTTATGAACACTCGATATGGTCCGAGTGACTGGATTCGAACCAGTGGCCTGATGCTCCCAAAGCAC
>JAEETX010000100.1 GCA_016286665.1 Oscillospiraceae bacterium | reverse complement strand
CGGAATCAAAGGGACGGGAGAGGCCGTCGTGACGGAGGCCCTCACCGCGAAGGCCATGGGGAGCGGGGAGCTGCCCGTCTATGCCACGCCGGCGATGGCGGCGCTGGTGGAGGAGACGGCCTGGCGGAGCGTGGCCCCGGCGCTGGAGCCGAGCCAGGGCACCGTGGGGACGAAGCTGGAAATCTCCCACCTGGCGGCGACGCCCGTCGGCGGGAAGGTCCGCTGCGAGACTATTCTCACGGAGATCGACCGCCGAAGCCTGGTTTTCTCCGCCGAAATCTGGGACGAGAGCGGGAAGATCGGCGAAGGGACCCACGAGCGCTTTGTCGTGGACAACGAACGCTTCCTGGCGAAAGCAAATGCAAGATGAATGGACGAGGGCCCGGAACGCCCTGGTGAACACCGTCGTCGCCCTGGGCTTCCCGGCGGAGCTGGGTCAGGCGGCGGCCCGGCACCTGGGCAGCCCCAAGGCCATGGACCGGATGACGAAGTATCTTCTCTACGTCCAGCCGGAAAAGGTGGAGCTGGTGGTGGACGAGATGCTCTCCATCCGGGAGGAGATCGACGCCTGGAAGCGGAAGAAGCAAAGCCGTCAGTAGGAGGAAAAACCGCGATGCACTTTCCCGACGCCTATTTCATCACCGGAAACGCCTACGCCGGGAAGTCCACCCTGGTCTCCCTGCTGGCGGAAAAGCACGGCGGCGTCGCCTGCGAAGAGAATTACCACGACCGGCTGCTGCCGGAGCTGGACAAGGCGGAATTTCCCGCCCTCTGCTACACCCGGGACCTGGGTGACTGGCACGACTTCATCCGCCGCAGCCCGGAGGAATACGAAGCCTGGTTCGACGCGGTGAGCAAAGAATGTGAGATTTTGGAAATGCGTATCCTCTCCGGCCTGACCGGCCAGGGCAGGCCCCTCTTCGTGGACACCAACATCTCCCTCGAAACGCTGAAGACCGTCGCGGCGGAGGGGCATGTCCTCGTCATGCTGGCTGACCCGGAGATCTCCGTGCGCCGATTCTTCGACCGGCCGGACCGGGAAAAGCAGTTCCTCTACCGCCTCATCCTGGAGGAGCCGGACCCTGCGGCGGCCATGGCCAACTACCGCCGGGGCCTCATGCGCATCAACTCCCGGGAAAGGTACGACCGCTTCCTTCATGCCGGTTTCCCCGTGATCCTCCGGGACGAGAACAGGAGCGCGGAGGAGACCCTGGCGCTGGCGGAGCGGGTCTTCGGGCTGCATCCTTGACTTGTTATACTCAAATTCAATAAAAACATCGAAATGTTTTTATTGGCCGGATGCGTTCGCATTCGGCACCTCGCATAAAATGCGAGGTGATTTGCAGTGCAATACGATCTTTTTTCCAGCCGAAGATCTGGAAACCTGCGGTGAAACTTCACCGCAGCCATAAAACGATTACTTAATCGTTTTATGGAAGATCAGTATTATAAGAATCAGGTTATGTTTAGGCTATAAAGCTGGCTACGATAAGGAGGAAAAATCATGTACCAGAATGTGCCCATTTCGGAGCGGGTGCAGCGCATCCGCGCCCTCTACCGGGGCAAGAAGCCCAGGATCGACATTTCCCGCTACCGCCTGGTGACGGAATTTTACATGGCAAACCCCCAGCTGCCCGGCATCCTCAAGCGGGCGAGATGCCTCCGGGAGCTCTTTGAGAAAATGCCCACCCCCGTGCGGGACCATGAGCTGATCGTGGGCCATCCCGGGGAGGAGTTCCGCTCCTGCGCCCTCTACCCGGAGTATTCCTTCTCCTGGTTCCTGGACGAGATCGACACCTTCCCCGTGCGCGGCACCGACCCCTACGACCTGGCCCCGGAGGACCGGGACTATATCCTGAAAACCGGCGATTTCTGGCGGGCTAACTGCATGAGCGCCGCCATCGACGACATCTATCCCGAGGAGTACAACGCCGAGGTGCTGGGTAACGGCGTTTTGAATTTCCGGGCCAGCGGCAACTGCCAGCATCCCATCGGCCACTTCGTGGGCAATTTCTGGACGGTGCTGGACAAGGGCCTGGGGGCCGTGGCCCGGGAGGCGGCGGAGAAGAAGCGCGCCCTCCTGGAAAAGGGCATCCAGGGGGACGAGGGCCGGAAATTCCAGTTCTACCGGGCGGTGCAGCTGGTCACCGAGGGCATCATCCTCTATACCAAGCGCTATGCCAAAGAATGTCTGCGCCAGGCGGAAAGCTGCTCCGACGCGCAGCGGAAGGCGGAGCTGCTGGACATGGCGGACCGCCTGAACCGGGTCATCGACAAGCCCTGCGAGAGCTATCACGACGCCCTGCAGGCCTGCTTCCTCTATCAGCTGGGCATCCTGCTGGACTCCCAGCCCCACGGCATCAGCTACGGCCGCCTGGACCAGTACTGCGGCAAATATCTGGAAAAGGACCTGGCGGAGGGGAAGCTGAATCGTGCCCAGGCCCAGGAGCTCACCGACATGTTCATCCTCAAGGTGGCGGAGATCAACAAGGCCTGGAGCGAACGGGCCACCCGCTCCAGCCCCGGCTACACCTCCGGCCAGCTCATCACCCTGGGGGGCACGGACAGGGAGGGCAACGACGCCACCAACGACGTGACCTACATGGTCATGCAGGCCTCCGCCCGGCTGAAGATCCACAATCCGCCCCTGGCCCTGCGGCTGCACGAGGGCACCCCCGACGAGCTGTGGGAGGCGGGCATCGAGACCACCAAGCAGGTGGGCGGCGTGCCCTGCTTCGAGTGGGACGCGCTGGCGGAAAAGGGCCTCATGCGCCGGGGCATCCCCCTGGAGGACGCCCGGAACTACTGCCTCATCGGCTGCGTGGAGCCCTGCGTCTGCGGCAGCGACTTCGCCAACTCCGGCGGCGACGGGGCTAACTCCTACACCATCCTGCCCGCCGCGCTGTGGTGCGCCATCAACAACGGCTGTAATCCCTGGCACGCCAAGGGCACCCCGGAAAGCAAGCGCACCGGCCCCGCCACGGGCTATCTCTATGACATGAAGAGCATGGACGAGGTGCTGGAAGCCTACCGGCAGCAGATCGAATACTTCGCCAAGTGGCAGGTCACCATGATCAACTGCTACGAATACATCTATGCCGAACGGATGCCCATTCCCCTCCTCTCCGCCACGGTGGAGGGCTGCATGGAGAAGGGTCTGGACGTGATGTGGGGCGGCTCCAAATACACCAACACCGGCAACTCCTCTATCGGCCACGGCAACGTCGCCGACAGCCTCAACATCATCGACCAGGTCTGCTTCCGGGACAAGATCGCCACCACCCGGGAGCTGTACGACGCCCTCATGGCCAACTGGGAGGGCTACGAGGACCTGCACCAGTACATCCTGGGAAAGTGCAGCCACTTCGGCAACAACGACCCGGAGGCGGACAAGTATCTGAAATTCACGGCGGACACCTATTCCCACGCCATCGCCAGAGGCGTGAGCCCCCGGGGCAACCATTGGACGGCGGGCTGCTGGCCCGTGACCCTGAACGTGGTCTACGGCGGCATGGTGGCCGCCACCCCCGACGGGCGGAAGAGCGGCGCGCCCCTGAGCGACGGCATCAGCCCGGTGCAGAGCATGGATAAGTCCGGCCCCTTCGCCACCATCAATTCCATCCTGAAATTCGACCAGTCGGACTATGCCAACGGGACCCTCTGCAACATGAAGTTCCACCCCACGGCCCTCCAGGGCGAGGGCGGGGACCGGAAGCTCCGGGCCGTCATGGAGACCTATTTCCGGGGCGGCGGCATGGAGCTGCAGATCAACGTGGTCTCGGCGGACATGCTGCGGGAGGCGCAGAAGGCCCCCGGGGACTACCAGGACCTGGTGGTGCGGGTGGCAGGCTTCTCCGCCTACTTCGTGGAGGTCTACAAGGAGGCCCAGGACGACCTGATCCGGAGAACGGAGCTGAGCGTATAAAACCGATAAACGGCGGGGAGCGCTGCAAAATGCGGCACGATGGATTCAGAGGATGAATTGACGGCGTGGGCCGTCATGAAGTCTCGCTACGCTCCATGAATTGCGCTTTGCGCATGAATGGAATTGCGCCCTTATGCCCCGCAGGGCAATTCATGTCGCAGATCAAATCATGCCGCGCAGCGGCATTTCACGCGCCGAAAGGCGCAATTCATTGGGCGCGTTGCTTTTGCAACGCGCCCTTTCTCTTCTTATCTCTTTCTGTAGGCGAGCAGCTCCGGGTCTGCGCCATTTTCGCCGTAGCTGCACAGGAGGAGGAATCCCCCATCGGCGACGACGCCGACGCATCTTTCCTGCCCCGCGATCTCGACCTGCGTACCGAGATACACGTTTTTATCCTCCAGGAACTTCACCCTCTCCCCGCCGGGGAGGGGATAGGCCAGATTCACGAAGAAACCCGGCAGTTCGGTCAAGGCCGCCGCCTCCGGATATCCCCAGGAAGCCAGGAGGGCGTTGACCTCCGCCAAAAGCTCCCCCTTGAACGCGGCGTAGGCTTCCTTCCCGGAAGCCTTGATGTATTCCGCCGCAACGCATTTCCCCCCGAAGGGGCTGCCGCAGGTCTTCTCGCAGCCCGCGCACTTATCCTTAAAACCGCAGTGATCGCAGTTCGCCCCGCAGATCGTTCCCATTTTCGCACCGCCTTATCCTTTTTGTTTTCCTCTATTATGGAGAATGTAAACCCAAAAAGCAAGCCTCTTTCCGAAGCGCTTGTCTTTGCCGCCGCCGCGTGGTATGTTAGGAACAGCAAAGGAGGCGGCGTCATGTATCGCATATTCCTGGTGGAGGACGACCGGGGGATCGCGGAGGCCATCGCGGCCCAGACTTCCCTCTGGGACATGGAGACGGTCTGCGTGCAGGATTTCCGCAGCGTCATGGCGGAGTTTTCCGCCTGCGCCCCCCACCTGGTGCTGCTGGACATCTCCCTTCCCTTCTACGACGGCTACCACTGGTGCCGGGAGATCCGCAGCGTCTCCAAGGTGCCGGTCATCTTCATCTCCTCCGCCGCCGACAACCTGAATATCGTCATGGCCATGAACATGGGGGCGGACGACTTCATCGCCAAGCCCTTCGACCAGAGCGTGCTCATGGCGAAGATAAATGCCCTCCTCCGCCGGACCTACGACTTCGGCGCCTCCGCTCCCCTGCTGGAGCATCGGGGCGCCCTGCTGAACACCGGAGACGGCTCCCTCACCTACGGGGGCGGAAAGATCGAGCTGACGAAGAACGAATACCGCATCCTCCTGGCCCTGATGCAGAGCAAGGGCAAGACGGTCAGCCGGGAAAAGCTCATGGAGCTGTTGTGGGAATCCGATGAATTTGTGGACGACAACACCCTGACGGTGAATGTGGGCCGCCTGCGGAAAAAGCTGGAGGCGGCGGGGCTCCGGGAGTTCATCGCCACGAAGCACGGCGTGGGGTATCTGATCCAATGAAGGATTTTTGGAAGCTCTATCTTCGCGCGCGGCTCCCGGCCCTGGGGCTGGGGATCCTGTGCTGCGCCGTCTTCGCCGTCACCTTCCGGCTCTACGGGCTGCCCCTGGGGGCGGTGGGCTACCCGGCGGCGATCTGCGCGGCGGCCTGGGTTCTGTTCGTCCTCGTCCGCGGAGGCAAAGCGGCGCGGAAGCACGCCGCCCTCTCCGCCCTCACCGCCGCCCTGACGGAGGATATGCTGCCCGAGGCCGAAACCGTGGAGGACGCCGACTACCGCCGCATCATCGCCCTTCTCCGGGAGGCCCGGCAGAAGCAGGCTTCGGAGGCCGGGCGGAAATACGACGACATGGTGGCGTATTACACCCTCTGGGCCCACCAGATCAAGACCCCCATCGCCGCCATGCGCCTGACGCTGCAGAACGAGGACAGTCCCCTCTCCCGCCGGCTGACGGCGGAGCTGGGGCGCATCGAGCGCTATGTGGAGATGGTACTGGCCTATCTGCGGCTGGACGGGGAAAGCACGGACTATGTGCTGCGGGAATACGAGCTGGACCCCATCCTGCGGGGCGCGGTGAAGAAATTCTCCGGGGAATTCATCGACCGCCGCCTGGCCCTGGACCTCAGGCCTACGGGTATGCGGGTGCTGACGGACGAGAAGTGGCTCTCCTTCGTGCTGGAGCAGCTCCTTTCCAACGCCCTGAAATACACCCCGGCGGGGAGCATATCCATCTATGGAGCAGCGCCCAATACCCTCTGCATCGCAGATACGGGCATCGGCATCGCCCCGGAGGACCTTCCCCGGGTCTTCGAGCCGGGCTACACGGGCCTGAACGGGCGCACGGACAAGCACGCCAGCGGCCTGGGGCTTTACCTCTGCCGCCGGGTCTGCCGGAACCTGGGCCACGGCATCTCCGTGCAGTCCCGGCCGGGGCAGGGGACCGCCGTGCTTCTGGACCTGAGCCGGAAAGGTTCGTCGTGGAGTAAACCTGA
The DNA here is from genome assembly GCA_016286665.1 of Oscillospiraceae bacterium. Lineage (GTDB taxonomy): Bacteria > Bacillota > Clostridia > Oscillospirales > Oscillospiraceae > UBA1774. The sequence goes on along the minus strand of JAEETX010000100.1, from coordinate 2,688 downwards.
CAAAACCGTAAGAATCGAGCGGGAAAATGTAAGCCAAATCTAAGGCGGCGCATTTTCCCGTTTGTTATGATAGCTCCAGAATCCCAAAGGAGGCTTAACCGCATGAGTATTCTGGAAGTTCACGATCTGAGAAAAGTCTATACCTCCCGCTTCGGCACCCAGCAGGTGGAGGCGCTGCGGCGGGTCAACTTCTCCGTGGAAAAGGGAGAATATGTGGCCATCATGGGAGAATCCGGCAGCGGCAAGACCACCCTGCTGAACCTGCTGGCCGCTTTGGACAAGCCCACCGGAGGGACCGTGTTCCTGGACGGGGTGGACCTTTCCACTCTGCCGGAAAAGGACGTGGCCGCCTTCCGCCGGAATCAGCTGGGTTTCGTGTTCCAGGAGTTCAACCTGCTGGACACCTTCACCCTGGAGGACAACATCTTCCTCCCCCTGGTGCTGGCGGGCAGGAGCTACGACGACATGGCGGAGCGCCTGGCACCCCTGGCCAAATGGCTGGGGATCGACGGCCTCCTGAAAAAATACCCCTACGAGGTCTCCGGGGGCCAGAAGCAGCGGGCCGCCGTGGCCCGGGCCCTCATCACGGAGCCGAAGCTGCTGCTGGCGGACGAGCCCACCGGGGCCCTGGATTCCCGCAGTACGGACGAGCTTCTCTCCCTCTTTGCCCAGGTAAACCGCAGCGGCCAGACCATCGTCATGGTGACCCACTCCGTGAAGGCCGCCAGCCACGCCACGAGAGTGCTGTTCATCCGGGACGGGGAAGTCTTCCACCAGCTCTACCGGGGGCAGGACACGAACCAGCAGCTCTATCAGAAGATCTCCGACACCCTGACGGTGCTTGCGACGGGCGGTGAAGTTCGATGAAAAAGGGCTTCTATCTCCGCCTGGCCCTGGACGGGATGCGGAAAAACAAGCGGCTTTACCTGCCCTATCTCCTGACCTGCGGGGGCATGGTGATGATGTTCTACATCCTCTACAGCCTGGCCTATTCCCCGGTGGTGCGCAATATGCGGGGCGGTGACACCATGGCGGTGACCCTCCTGCTGGGAACCATCGTCGTCGCCGTGTTCGCCCTATTGTTCCTGCTCTACACCAATTCCTTTCTGGCCCGGCGGCGGAACCGGGAATTTGGGCTCTACAACGTCCTGGGCATGAACAAGCGCAACCTCAGCCGCATCCTCGCCTGGGAGACGCTGCTCTCCGCTCTCATCTCCATTCTGGGGGGACTGGCAGGCGGTCTCCTCTTTGCCAAGCTGGCGGAGCTGTTCCTGATGAATATGGCGGGGGAGCGCTCGGGCTATGCCCTCACGGTGGATCCCCGGAGCATCGCGGCGGCCTTCCTCTTCTTCGGGGCCATCTTCGCCCTGCTGCTCCTGGTATCCCTGGCCCGGGTGGGCGTCTCCAAGCCCCTGGACCTGCTGAAAAGCGAAGCAGCGGGGGAAAAGCCCCCCAGGGCCAACTGGGCGCTGGCACTGGCGGGCCTGGGTCTCCTGGGCGCGGCCTACTACCTGGCCGTGACCATCAGATCCCCCCTCACCGCCCTGCTCATCTTCTTCGCTGCGGTGCTCATGGTCATCGTGGCCACCTATCTCCTGTTCATCGCCGGGTCGGTGACCCTGTGCAGGCTGCTCCAGAAGAATAGGAAATACTACTACAAGAGCGCCCACTTCGTCTCCGTGTCCTCCATGGCCTTCCGCATGAAGCGCAACGGGGCGGGCCTGGCTTCCATCTGCATCCTGGCCACCATGGTGCTGGTGATGCTCTCCTCCACCAGCTGCCTCTTCTTCGGCGGGGAGGACGCCATCCGGGGCATGGCCCCCTACGACATGACCGTCGCCCTGCGCTTTGCCGGACCGGAGAACTGCGATGACGCGCCGCTGCGGGAGCTGACGGAGCTGGCGGCCGCCGTTTCCGGGGGCCGGGCGAAGGACGTGTTCACCGTCACGAACATGAACTTCGGCGGCTACTTTGAAAACGGGACCCTGGATGTGGACGGGTACAGCCGCTTTCTGGAGATAAACTCCTCCCCCGCCATTCTGGAACACCTCCGCTCGGTGTACTTCCTGCCCCTCCGGGACCTGGACCGCCTCACGGGGGAAAGCCACGATCTGGAGCCGGGTCAGGCCCTGGTGTGGTCCAGCGGCGACGCCTATAAATATGACAGCTTCGCCGTCAAGGGCTGCGCGCCCATCCGGGTGGCGGGCACCCTGAAGGAGCTGCCCTACCGCCTCACCACGGAGGAGACCCTGACGGCGGCCTACTGCTTCTTCCTCCCGGACTGGGAGGAGCGCGCCGGGGAGCTGCAGGCCTACTTCGAGACCCTGGAGGACGATATGGCCCTCCCCGAAACGGTGCAGCTCTGCTTCTTCGACCTGCCCGGCCTGGGAGAGGATGAACAGATACGCATCGTCGGGGAGATCCAACAGGCCCTGCGGGACCGGATGGATAACGACGACCGGGCCTGGACCGGCTTCACCACCAATGCAAGGGCGGAAATCCATTCCAGCTTCTTCAGCATGAACGGCAGCTTGTTCTTCCTGGGCATCATCCTCTCTATCGTCTTCATCGCCGCGGCGGCCCTCATCATCTACTACAAGCAGCTCTCCGAGGGCTATGAGGACCGGCGCCGCTTCGGCATCATGCAGAGCGTGGGCATGACTCGGCCGGAGATCAAGAGCGCCGTCG
>JAEETX010000099.1 GCA_016286665.1 Oscillospiraceae bacterium | reverse complement strand
GATTTTGCAAGGATATTACGTGAGGGGGGGATTCCCGTCCCCCCTCACGGTTCCCCCATGCATGTCGAACCTCTGCCGATAGGTTTGTCTACAGTCTGAGGGCCGCCCGGTTGCCGGGCGGCCCTTTTGTCCGTCCGAATTTCGGCGAAATCTGCGCTGCCGCCTTGCAAATCCGCCCAGCAATTGCTATATTTATATATAGTAAAGAAATCCGCCGCCCCGGGCGGCTATCATGGAAACGGAGGTTGCAAAATGGCAGGCACTGAAAGATTACTGGAAGCCATCGACAAGATGACCCTGGCCCTGCAGGAGCTGCGGGAAGCCGTGCTGGAGCTGACAGCGGAGGAAGCCGCGCCGGCCCCCGAAGCGGTCTGCGAACCGATCCCGGAAGCGAAAACGGAAGCAAGCGCAGAACCCGAACCCATCCCCGAACCGGAAGCCCCCGCCGCGGAGCCTGTGCCCGTCTGGCAGCCGGAACCGGAATCCGCGCCCGTCGTTGTGAACGAACCCGAGCCGGTCGTGGTAAGCGAGCCCGCGCCGGAACCCGTTCTCGTTTCCGCCCCTGCGCCGGAACCTGCCCAGGGGGAGAAGCGCTGCCCGGTGTGCGGCGAGCCGGTGAAGGAGGGCGATCGCTTCTGCATGAAGTGCGGCGCGACGATCCCGGAGGAAGCAGCCCCCGCGCCCGCGCCGGAACCGGTCCAGGCGGAGAAGCGCTGCCCGGTGTGCGGCGAGCCGGTGAAGGAGAGCGATCGCTTCTGCATGAAGTGCGGGGCAACGATCCCGGAGGAAGCGGCCCCCGCCCCCGCGCCGGCGGCTCCTGCAGCGAAGCGCTGCCCGGTGTGCGGCGAGCCGGTGAAGGAAGACAGCCGCTTCTGCATGAACTGCGGCGCGACGATCCCGGAGGAAGCGCCTCCTGCGCCCGCCCCGGCGGCAGCTCAGCGGGCCTTCTGCATGAACTGCGGCAATCCGCTCCAGCCCGGAGACAAATTCTGCATGAAGTGCGGGCAGAAGACCGACGCCTGAGGGTGAAGGAAAATGTTCTGTCCTGAATGCGGCGTCCGCGTGCCGGACGGCAGCGTCCGCTGCCCGGATTGCGGCGCGGCGCTTCCCTCTGCCGGTCAGCCGGCGGCCGCTCCCCGGCCCTCTCCCAATGTGGAGCTTTGCCCCGACGGGGTCTATCGCTGGATCTATGAATTCGACATGAAGAAGAATCCGGTGATCCTGCTGACCATCCTGAAGGTGTTCGGCCTGGTGTGCGCGGGCCTCTGGGTGCTGCTGGCGATCCTCTCCCTCGTGGACGGGGACCCCTTCCTTGCGGCGCTGTGGGGCCCCGGCAAGGTCATACTTCTGATCTTCGCCGGCTTTGCGGTGCTGACCGTGCCCTCTTATCTGATCGTTTCCGCCGTCAACGGCGGCCGGTATATCGTCCTTTTCGAGATGGATGAGAAGGGGGTCACCCACACCCAGGAGCCGAAGCAGTTCACCAGAGCCCAGGGGCTCCACTGGCTGGCGGCCATGGCGGGCGCGGCCCTCCATGATCCCGCCCTGGCCGGCGCCGGCTTTGCTCAGGCGACCCGCTCCGGCAGTCTGCGCACGGATTTCGACAGGGTCCGGAGCATGAAGGTGCTGCGCCGGTGGAACACGGTGAAGCTGAACCAGCCCCTGGTGAGAAACCAGGTCTACGCGGAAAAAGAGGATTTCGATTTCGTGCTGGGTTTCCTGCGGGACCATGTGCCGCCCGGGACCCGGAGCCGGTGAACCATCAAATCGGGCCCGGAGCTGAAAGCTCCGGGCCCGGATCATTGCGGTCGGGAATCAATCTTCGTCAGAATCCACGATGAGGCCGTAGTCCCCGGCCTGGCGGCGATAAACGACGGCAAAGGAATCGTCCTCGTCCTGGTCGCGGAACACATAGAAGTCGTGCTCCAGCAGGTTCATCTGGAGAATGGCCTCGTCCACGCTCATGGGCTTGATGGAGAAACGTTTCGTGCGGATGACCTTGAATTCGGTCTCCTCTTCCTCCGCCACGGGCACCGCCGCGGCGAAATCCACATCCAGGACGTTTTCATGGATCCGCTTTTCCAGGCGGGTCTTGTACTTGCGCACCTGCCGCGTCAAGGCGGCAACGGCGGCGTCGATGGAAACGTACATGTCGTTGGTGCTCTCGCTGGCCCGATAGAACATGCCGTTGGAGTTGACGGTGACCTCGGCGATGTTGCGGTTGCGCTCCACCCGGAAGGTGACGTAGGCGGTGGATTCGCCGCGGAACAGCTTGTCCAGCTTGCCGATCTTCTTTTCGGCATAGGCGCGCAGGTCGTCGGAGGAGGACATCTTCTTTTCGGTAAACACGAAGTTCATAGGATTCTCTCCTTTCTGGGGTTGTGCGGCAGGGAAAGCCTGCCCCTGAACTGAGTATAACACAGCCGGGAGAAAAAGGGAAGATGATTCTTCCGGCGCAGTGCGCCAGGAATCGCGCGGAGGGAATACCCTTGCCCCGCGCGTGGAGAGACGGCTGCCGAAACATATGAGCTGCCGCTTGGTGAGGTTATTTCAATCCACTCTCCCCGAGCGGGGAGAGACTTTGCTGCTTTCAATTTCGTGTCGCTTTTGAATGATATTTCAATCCACTCTCCCCGTGCGGGGAGAGACCCGTGCCGGTCCACTCCGGAGCCTTGCCGTAGTCATTTCAATCCACTCTCCCCGTGCGGGGAGAGACGGGCCGCGTCCTGCAAAACATTCTCGACCCGAACACATTTCAATCCACTCTCCCCGTGCGGGGAGAGACGTCACGCAGGAGCTGGAGTATCTGCTGACCCACCTGATTTCAATCCACTCTCCCCGTGCGGGGAGAGACGTAGCTCGTATTGCTGACATAGGCCGCCATCCGGTTATTTCAATCCACTCTCCCCGTGCGGGGAGAGACTCGTACATCCAGGCATTGCACCATCCGTTAGTCCAATTTCAATCCACTCTCCCCGTGCGGGAAGAGACAGAATACGGGCATCTTTTCCATTTTGCCTATGACATTTCAATCCACTCTCCCCGTGCGGGGAGAGACCTTCCCGATCATCAGGGCGCCCTTTGGCGTATTATAATTTCAACCCACGCTTCCATGAATAAGGGAGGGACCGGTTTACGCCATCCGGGTGCAGGTCACACCCTTGGGCAGGCTGTTTGCATCCACAGTGACTGTGTAATCCGAGTATGCGCGGGGCGCGGTGACGCCGTCTTTCTTACTGATGTTGACAAGCTCAAACAGCTTATGCGCCGGAGCGTTGCCCAGCTCGGAATCGTGCTTGAACACGATCAGCTCCCGCACGGCCATTTTGCCGCGCCCTGCTGAACGGTCGTTTTCAAATATATTCAGGATCGCCTCCCACAGAAGCGCGAGATCATCCTCCGAAAAGCCGGTGGTCTTGCGGGCCAGGTTGGCAGAAATAAAGCCCTCGCAACGGTAAAGCGCATAAGGAATGATGTACTTGTTCCCGAACTCTGTATCCTTTTTCTCCGCGTCCGCCTCCGTGGTGATGGCTGTGCGGGTGATGGTCACCTCCTGGGGCAGGATGGGATCGATGCTGCGGGCAAAGCCAAGCTGAACCGGCCCGCGCACCTGGCCGCAATTCAGCGCGCCTTTCATGAAGGTCGTCATCACTGCGCCGAAGGTGCGGACGTCGAAGAAATTGCGGCACATGAAGTCCCGGAGCTTTTCATCCAGCTGTGCATCCTTTTTCTTGGCCTCTTTGAGCTTGTCCGCATCCACGCCCACATATACGCAGGCTTCCTTGTCGCTGCGGTTCAGGGGAACGCCGTCTTTGATGTAAATACGGTAGCCGGTGCTGTCCTCCTTCACAGTCTCCACATAGTTGCGGATCTTCCGTTTGAGGCAGACGTCGGTCACCAGGCCATAGCCGGTTTCGGGGTCGATGCGGGGCATATTGCCCGCGTCGGGGTCTCCGTTGGGGTTGCCGTTTTCCACGTCGAACAGGACGACGAATTCATAGCGGTTCCTGATAGGCTCCATCTTATTTATCCTCCTTTTTCTCATAGCGCTTCTGCGTCTGATGATAGTAACCGAGATTGAACGAGCCCTGCTGTGGCAGCGTTAACCGGGCGGGGTATTCCTCACCCAAGATGCCGGTCAGAGCCATGATCTGCTTTTCATACCAGATGCGGTTTCCCGTATTCAGCTTGCGAAGATGCTTCTGGCAGAGATTGTCAAGCAGCGGGAAGATCGTCGCCGGCGTAGACGCCGCCGAGTTAAAATACTTGTCTTTGATCGTTGCGTTGATGCCGGGATTCGCCGCTTCCTGCACCGCTTCAAAGACGGAAAACAGTCTGCCGAGAGTGTATGCGGGATTGGTGCTTGCCTCATTCAGAGCCACTGTCAAAACCTCCTTTGGACAGCCGTCGTTGGGATTTCTCAGATAGTACGCTTTGATGATCGCGGCTTTGCCGCGATTGATATTCCGCTCCGCGCGGATGCGCAGTATGGTCTGCTCCAGCAATGCCGCCGGGTAAAGACTTCCGGTGAAAATCGCACGGGCGACTGCGCCCGCCAGGACCGGGTTGATTGGCCAGGGTTTTCCCGGCGCAGGTTGACGCGCTGTTTCCCGCAGCATCGTCCAAAGGGGGATCGCCGCAAAGCCGTCATAGGCAGGGCGCACGATCTCCATCCGTTCATGGTGAGCGTTCACATTCTTCATCAGATTCCCGAAGGTATCCCGATAGAAGAAACGCACGGAGAGGCGGGCCGCATTGGGTGAAAGCCCCAGGATATAGAAGCGGCATTTCGGGTCCAGCTTCCGCTCCGGCACCGGGAGCCCGTTTGCCAGCCTGCGCACGGCGTCCCGCAGGTCATCCTCGCTGAGGTCCGCTTCTTGTTTGCCGAACAAGGCCGCGAAGGTCAAAGCCTGATACTGCGGTTCGCCCCCTTCGGCCCAACAGACAATGGTAGCGTCGCCGATCTTCTGCACGTTTTCACGGTCGGCGAGAAGATAGTTGAGGGCGGCAGTATATGCGAAAGCAGCGTATTTTCCCACGGGCGCATTGTAGCTTTGTTCTTGACCGTAAGAACAAAAGGCAGGCGCATTGAAGGAAACGATGGCCGCGCCGCTGGATTGCGCGCCGTCCACACCCTTAATAGACGGATGTACGGCTTCGATGATGTCCTCCCGTCCGGTGACCAGGCATTGCTGCAAATCACCCTCGACCTGTTCATACACGTTTTGCCATACCTGCTGGATGCTCTCATCCTCATGGAGAAAGGCGCCGTTCACACGAAACAGGAGATTCGCCCCCGACAAGATATCGTCCATGCTTGCCTGCAGTACGGGGTGGTGCTGCGCCTCCGCCGGCTGCCAGCGATCAAGGAAGAATAGAATACTCTTTGCCGCCGGGCTGCTGATCCCGTCCAAGAGTTCATGGTGATAATCACGGCAGGCTTCAAAGCATTTCACGCTTCGTTCCGGCTTTCCCTTCCGGTCGATTCCCAATAGATAGCTGCTGTTATCCCATAGGAAATTCGGGGCGATGCCGACCGTCCGTTTGACCGGAGCGGGGAGAGAGAATCGTCGGGGCTGCGGCTTTTTGCCTTCGATTTCTTCCAGCAGCGGGACGACCTGCTCCAATTCGCCGGTTTCGCTGATGCACAGCGCATAGCTGACCTTCTGAACTGCCCAGCCCGGGCGGGCGATTTTTTCCTGCTTCACCAGGTCCTCGTAGTATTGCGTCAACGCCTGGAGGATCATCCCCTCACCCCCTCTCTGCGGGGATCGGGCGGGATGACGACGCCGTCCCGCATCACGGCGCGGAAAAACAATGGGCGGATATTCGAGGGGTCAGAGTAGTCCATGTCCAGCAGCATCCAGCCCAAGTCCTTCTCTCCCTTTAATTCATCGGGGCAGGGGAGCGGTTCCCTGCACGGGCGGAAATGCGCAGGAAACTCGCGGGCGCCGAAATAGGGCTGATGGTAGAACTGCCCCTTCTCCATGCGCCGTCGGGTCATTTCCTGAAACTTCCCCGCATTGTCGCCGGGAGCTACCTTGTCCGTCAACTCAAAATGGGCGTCGAGGATATAGCGTACGTCTTTCAGAATCATGGCTGCGCGCTGCTGGATACTGTCCGACGTTGTAAGATACAGTTCTCCGGAACCCCGCTCCATCAGCGCTTTTACGTTGCGGGCGGAAATCACGTCTTTGACCTCATTGCGCCGGATATTGGTGAAGCGGATAGGGTTACACACCTGAATCCTGTCAATTACCCAGCGCATGCCCGGATGCCAGACAATGGATTCCAGAAGACCGCGGGCAGCAGACGGTGTGATGACATCATAGCTTACACGTTCGACTTTCATTTCCGGTCTGGAAAAGCAGGCGTAGTCGCCCCATACTTCCAAAGAAATGGACAACCCGAATCACTCCTTTCTGTCTGAATACTCATAGAAACAGGCCGGTTCCTGTGTCGCCGGCCGAGACGAGTCCCATATCGGCGATATAAAGGTGCAGGTCTGTCAATACTGCGCTGTCTTCCTCCAGAGGCACTATCGCACCCCGCTTCATCAGTTCCTGAAAATGCCAGTCATAAATGTTGACACTGTACTGCCCCAGCTTTCGGAACAACGCACGGGTACGTTCCCCGTTCCGCAGCCGCTGTACCAGTGCTGCGCCTTCGCCCAGCGGGATATAAACGGTCTTTGATGCGTCGTCGATCAGGCGGAATCTCTCCGCCACGGTCCGAAACGGGAGCATGCGCCCCTGTACGCCGTGTTCAAATGCGCGGATGACCTCCGCTTTATCGAGGTTCCCGGCCAAAGAACGATAAGCGTTGAAATACCGGGTCATCGTTTCAGGTGCGGAAGGATCAGCGCCGTCCCGCAGAGACTCCTTTGCAGCGCCGATATTGACCCGCAGCAGCGGTGGCGTTGCGGAAACGCCGTCGAAAACAGTAACAATGCTTTCTTCCGGTTTGCGCTTGCCCTCACGGTTGCAACGGCCTGCCGCCTGCAGGATCGAATCCAGCCCTGTCATCTCCCGATAGACCGCCGGAAAATCCACGTCGACGCCTGCTTCGATCAGAGATGTGGATACTACCCGGCAGGGAAGACCTTCCCGGAGCCGGAAACGAATTTCCGAGAGCACCGCGCGGCGGTGGGCCGGATACATCAGCGTGGACAGGTGATAGCTGCCCTCCTTCGGAAGCTTCCCGAAGATCTCCTGTGCGGACTTGCGGCTGTTGACGATACAGAGCACCTGCGGAAGCGCTGCCAGCCTGGCAGACAAAGTGTCTGTATCCATAGAGCCGATATCCTCGAAAACAACTCTCCGGAAGGATTCGTAAAGAGCAGGGGTATTCGGACACAATTCTTTCGGTTCGATTCCCGGCGCATATTTGGAGAAAAGATCATTCAGAGAGGGCTGCGTTGCCGTACACAGCACTGCCGTTGCTCCGAAAGACTTGACGAACAGACTGATTGCGGCGACGCAGGGCAGGAGGTGGGCGGAGGGGAGCATCTGCGCTTCGTCAAATATGATGACGCTGTTGGCAATGCTGTGCAGCTTGCGGCACTTGGACGGGCGATTCGCATATAAGGATTCAAAGAACTGTACCGAAGTCGTTACGATGATCGGGGCGTCCCAATTCTCCGTCGCTTTTATATTCCCGTATTGCCCGGATGAACTACCCTCTGCAACTTCAAAAAGTGCGTTGGAATGGTGTTCGACGACATTGCGTTCGCCGAAGATTGACCGAAATACAGCTGCCGTCTGTTCAATGATGGATGTGTACGGAATAACATAGATGACCCGGTCCATTCCGTGCCGTACCGCATGATGCAGAGCGAATGCCATGGACGCAATCGTTTTTCCTCCGCCGGTGGGAACTGTCAGGGTGTAAAGCCCTTTCGCCTGCGCGCTTCCGTCGATACAGGCCTGCAGGATTTCGCAGCGTTTTTTGTTGAGCTCGCCGACAGGCTGCCGCCAGGGTGCGATATGTCGTTCCAGTCTGTCCAGCAACTTGGAAAGAGGTTCTCCGGAATCACACAGGACAGGCTCCTCGGACATGAAATCCTCCGTGTCAAGAAAATCTGCGTCTACCAGACAGGAATACAGCATACGAATGATAAAAGAGTCGGTCAAGAGGCTTTCACCGAATCCGGGCGGCGCAGGGGCGTCCGGCAGTGAGACCGGTACTTCGTACGGTGGGATTTGCTTTTCGTTCGCCTTTTTCAGACGACCGAAAAGCGTAGGGTCGTCTGCCGAGTCGTTGCTGATGTTCCCAAAGTCCGGAAGACCGCCGTGATGTCCTGCAACGCAGCAGGCTGCCCAAAAAGCATCCATCTTCGCGCATTCATAAGCGCCCGCGGTGGAATGGTCAACGATTCGGCCGCCCTTCAGGCGTTCCTGAAACGGTATGGAGCATTTCCCGGTATCATGCGCCAGGCCGATCAGCCGCCCCTGTTCTTCCATATGAAAGACTCGGGCAAGCTTCCCGCATAATCCTGCGGTGTTGAAAGCATGTTCTGCTACGCTTTGTGCTCGGGCGCCATCGCTTGAAATATGTGCAAGGTAAACCGAATTCACTTGTACCTCCTCCGACGCCTATATACTGCTTGCGTTCATGGTCGGTAATCGGGATTCCGCTTCAACTAACGCTACTGCCGAATCATAACATACAATCCGAACTGTCCGATAAAACGGACAGTGAAACGTGATCTTCCGCTTTTTATGCATTAAACAACTTACCAATTTATTGTAATTCGTTGTAATTGAATTTGCAATTCTGAGCAGAGCTATTCCAACAAAATCTTTCGCGGGCGACACTTTTCGACGCTTTTTTCGCTTTCGCCCTGCTATGCTCTGGGCACAGCTTATCTGGGGCAGCCAAAGCGGCACAGGCGCATATCTCTCGGAAGGGCCGAGCGCCCTTCCGACCCCACAACCCCATCGGCGGGCCTTCGGGCCCGCATCTTTTTTGCCCGACGCGCTGCCGCGGGACAAAAAAACGGACGGTCACGAAAGACCGTCCGTTCGTTTTCGAGTTTCAATTGTAGTCGTCGTAGCCGCCGCTGCGGCCGCCCCGGCGGCGGGAGGAGCGTTCGCTGTACTGCCGGACGCCGGAGAGCTTGGAATCGGAATCCTGCATGAACTGCTTGAGCTTGTCCTCAAAGGAGGCGCTGCGAGGCGCTGCGGGAGCGCTCGGCTGGCCTTGCGGCGGGCTGCGGCGGCCCGGCCGGGCCGGC
>JAEETX010000019.1 GCA_016286665.1 Oscillospiraceae bacterium | reverse complement strand
AGCTGCTGGACGAGCTCTTTTATGATTATAATGATAAGCACGTCTGAGAGCCGCAAGCAAAAGACTTTGTTTTCAGAAGCCGTCAAGCGCCTCAGATCTAAAGAGTAATACAAATCGCAGTCTATACTCAATGCGTTCCTTTCCTTCGTGTCTTCCGTGGCGAGAACCTTTTGAGCGGAAGCTGTATCGCCGAAGACCATGCATGATATATTGCTCGGCGGAGGTGAAATGGACGCTGTCGAGATCAAAGGGAGACGGATACCAGTTGCTCAGGAAGCCGTGCGGCTCAGTCGGCAGGTGGAAGAAAATCGCATCCACTTCTTGACCGGCAACCTTCAGTTTGTCCTTGATCATACCGGCTTGTTTCATGGAATCTACTGTCTCGGTCAACCATGCGACGTAATAATCGTACGAAGCTTCGGTCCACCAGTCGAGGAGTTTGTTCAGCTTATCTCTATCCTCATCAACGCTGGTGCATCCATCAATTCCATCGATCACACCTCACGATCCGTTTCGATTCCTCCGCGTCTGCGAATATTGTAAACCTGACGGACGGAAAAGTAAAGCAGCCCGCATAGCTCCTGCTCTCCCGCAGCGAAGGGGATGTTCCGCGCATGATTTCCCTCTTGGAAAAGGGCGAAGAACTCCAAACGCCCGGAAGACGCCGCTTTTATCAGAAATCGGCCTTTTCCGGCGAGACACGATCCTGTATAATAGCGATGAGAGAGAAGAGGCTGGTCGTTCGGGAGGGCCAAAATATGCCGCAGTACAGTAAGCAAGACTTGAAGTACGCTTCGGAGTTCCGCGAGGGTATTCATAAGGAAGCGCTGGAAATCATCCGAAAAACGCGCCCCAGCATCACGGAGGTCATCGACCGTCATCCGGTGGAGGACTATTTTCAGGAGCATTGGGATTATCCGGGCAGATGGTACACCATCGTGGCGATCCCCTACGGTTACAAAGGCCGTAAGGACCTGGTCGCCGCCATTGTCCGCGACACGCTCACGGGCATCGAACCGACGGAGCATGGCGGGAGTCCTTCGGAGACTGGGACCCCGGCCAGGCGGGCGCCGGGTCGGCAAAGACTCAGCAATCAGCTGGAGGTCAAGCCCTTTGGTTACCGGGAACTGTTCGTCGTGGACGTCGATCCGCAAAGACACAGCGCCCGCGCAGTCGGCGTCGACGCCGAAGGACGGTATATCCTCGAACACTGCGAGGAATACGATCATGGCGGCGCCATCGGCTCGACCGTCGCGTACGACGTCCTGACCAGGCCGGCATACAGGCGATATGCAAGGCTGGCGCTGCTCAACGGACAGGTGACGCAGGAGCAATACGACGCTCTTCTGGCGCAGTCTGCGCTATCCGAAAAGCAGGAGACTTGAACACGCGGCGGATCGATCCGAAAAAGTCGGCAGAATGGAGCCGGAACAAACTTCCACTTTCCGGCTTCTTCCGCCTTCCCCCTCCCCTTGATGCCGGAACACCGCATAAAACCAACGCCGGCTCGGTTTTGAAAACCGAGCCGGCGTTCAATTCATTTCTTCTGCCTGACGGACAGCTTGTCAAAACCCTCAACCATGAACCGCATCCTGTCGATATGCTTCCGTGCGCGGCAGTGGCCACAGTGCCATTTTCGGTCGTCGGTTCCAGCCTCAATATCGCCCAGCCGGTCCTCCGTCGCCTTATCCACAGTGCTTTGGTCGACGAAGTCCGGGAAGGTCTCGACCGGCTCATATTTCCGTGGGCAAGGGTGAGACGATATGAAGCGATCCCTCTGCGGGGCGCCTTCTGTCAATAAATGGAGTCCATCGTGCTGAAAACGGCGTGGCCGGAGCGCAGAAGGAAGGGGAACTCGCGGACGTCCGTCTCGCCGGTCAGCACCCAGTCGTCCGCATCGTCGTCATAGTCCTGGCGATGGATCGTCACGACAACCTTGCCGCCTTCGCCGCTCAGCTGCGCCTCGTAGTCCACGGAGGCGATGGTGAGATCGTCCCCCCGGCCCACGGCGGCCGCATAGAGAACGCCTTCAAATTCGCGGAGCACGCAGTCCCCGGCAAGCTGTTCCTCCACGAAGCTCTCATCCACATACCTGGACAGCATCGCCTTCACGTCGGCCAGGGTGCTCACGTCCGGATCGTCGACGCGGTAGTACCAGTAGTCCCCCTCTGCGCGGCTATCGTGGTAATCCACCGGCGCGCCGGCCTCCAGCCAGCTCCAAAGGCTCTGCGCCTCATGAAAGTCGCCGATCACCTTCGCTTCCAGGGGTAGATCGAGCAGCTGTTCCCCGTAGCCGTTCAGGAACCGGCTGATGGAGCTATAAGGAATCTCAAACATCGGAATACCGACGGCATGGGGCGCGATGTCATATTCCTGGAAGAACACCGTCATACCCTCCGCGCCGAAACAGGTTTCAAAGCTCTCCTTTTCCAGGAGCTTGTTGAACCAGTCCTCATAATAGCCATCCCGAATCTCGCTGGCGGCAATCTGTGCTGCGACTTCATAGGCGATGGTCTCCCGCAGCTCCGCCGGGCGGTCGGTCAGGTCCGCCAGATCGAAGAACGCTCCGGTGCCGAGGTCATAGTTCCAGGCACGCAGGCCGTAGTCCGGGTGCGCGCCGCCCAGATAGGCATAATCCCCCTCCAGAACGCTCAGCAGGCCGCCGTTCCGGTAGATCTCCGAGACGGTGATCTCCCTGCCGACGGGGGGCATCTCGCCGCCGGACTCCTTCCGCATTTCGTAAACCGTGCGGCCTTCTTCCTCCATGTCGATGTCCCAGACGCCCACGGCGGCTGCCGCGTCGTTGAAGGTCTGGCAGACGTCCAGCTGCTGCGCCGTCACGCCCCGACCGGGCACGCTGTCGGAGAAAACTTCGCCGCTCGCGTTCACCAGCGTCAGCACCGGCCGCTCGACGCTCTCCCTGGCGATCACCGTGCCGTCCTCCGCCTTGTACTCCTGCTCGGAGCGCTCCACCTGCACGGTGAAGTCCCATTCCTCCGCCGCGGGCTCCGGGGCCGGTTCCTGCGTCGGAGCCGGTTCCTGCGTCGGGGCCGTCGTAGGCTGCTGAGTAGGCTGTTGGTTGGGCTGTTGGGTGGGCTGCGGCGGCTGTTCCTGCTTCGTGCAGCCGAATAGGCCAAGTGCCAGCAGAAGCGTTAAGAGAACTGCAAGAAACCTTTTCATTCTATTTTCTCCTCTGAAATTATCATCGCTTCTCGGGACCCGGAAGGATAAGCCTCCCCAGGTCCCGCCCCGGGAAAAGCCCGGGGCGCAAAGCATCAGTCGTCGTATACGTATTCCAGCGACCCGTATTTGCTGGTGATCAGAAAACCGTAGTCAAATTCCCAGACGGTCATGAACTCTCCGGACGAGGTGACGGTATACCAGAGATCATAGCCGTCCTTGTCCGGGATCAGGATGCCGTAGTCATAGACGTCCCCGGTGTCCGGGTCAAACGCCGCCCAGATCCCGTCCGCGGAGATCGCCATATAATACGTATCATCGGGAAGCTCGTAACCGTTCCATTCGCTGGGTCCCGGCGTGCCGTATATGCCGATCCGGGACTCGCTGAACCAGCCGATACTCTCAAAGTCCGGCCCATCCCGCAGGATGATTTCCCCGTATCCGTGGATGGAGCTGTTGTCCCAGTATTCATGGTTTTCCTGCCAGGCGAGGTCCAGATAATAGAAGAAGTCACTTTCCGTCTGCTCTGCCAGCTCCCGGACGGTTTCCTCGTCGAAATACAGTCCGTATTCCGGCCAGGACTTGGCTTCGACGTCGATCGTTCCGGGCGCCGGGCCATCGGGCTCTTCCGGTCCATCCGGCCAATCGGGATCATAGGGATCGTCGGGTTCTTCCGGATCGTAGGTCCAGGTGCCGTCGGTATAATAGAGGCCCGGGTAAGCATTTTCGTAGATGGCTTCATAGGGATCCGGGATCGGCTCATCCAGGTCCAGGAGCCGCCGCACTTCATCCCAGTCGAGGTCCTCCTCCCGGAATTCCTCGTACTGCCGCCAATCCTCCAGCCATTCCGGCGCGGGGGGATCGGATTCGGGCCGGACGCGGTAGTCCGGGATCCAATCCATATACAAAGCCTCGCAGACATAGGGGAAGAGGTCCTCCGGCAGCCGTGTGTCGGTGCCGAAAAGTCGAAACTCGAACAGTGCGTCGTCGATGTCCTCCATGAGCGTGGCCAGGTCCAGCATCAGCTCCCCGGCGTCCACCCATTCCGCTTCTGCGTAGCCGTTGTAGGCCAGCACCTTCAGGATGACGCTGAGGATCATTTCCTCCTCAAGGGGATATAAGTCCACATAATCCTCCAGGCTGGTGTTCACGGCGCGGCAGTCCGCGTCGGAATAATACTCCAGGGGGTCGTTGCCAAAGTCGGGCGCGGGGGGATAATCCTCCTTCGCCTTTTCCGTCACCTGCTTTTCCACGACCTCGTCGATCTTGTTGGGCTCCGTCTTCGGCGTGGCCTTTTTGCGCGCCGGCTTTCCGGGGGCGGCGGTGGGCTGGGGTTCATAGGACGGCTGCGGCTCTGGGGTCACCTCCGGGCCCGACGTGGGCTGGGGTTCATAGCTTGCCTCCGGTTCGCCGGTGGGCTGGGGCTCCAGAGGTTCCTGGGCCGGCTTTTTCCCGCCGGAAAGGGGCTGCGGCTCGAAGAACTGATCGACCAGCTGGCAGATCAGCTCGTCATAGACCGCCTCGTAAGCGGTGAAGGCGTCTCCCCCCTCGAAGCGCATCAGGGCTGCCGTGGAGCCGGACATCGCGCCGAGGTACATACCGCAGGAATTGTGCCAGTGGACATAGTCATCCCCCAGGACGATATCCCCATCCTTGGCAACCACGTGGAAGATCTGGAAGAGGTTGTCCTGCTGGGATTCCGGTATCTCAAACAGCTCCAAGGTCACGTCGCTGTTCCTGTGGTCGTCGTGGAAGGTGATCCGGTTCTCCTGCACGGACATTTCCCGCAGCGTATCCGGAATCACCAGGAAAAGCTCAAATTCCGGGTAAAAGCACTCCTGCAGGCCGTAGGCGGGAGCGCCGTATTCCGGCTTGGGTCTGGGCTTACGGTTGCCGTTGACCCATTTGCTTCCCTCCAGGAAGCGGACGGACATCAACTCCCGCAGTTCGTCGAAGACGAAGCTGTATTTGCGGGGGTAGCAGATTTCCTCCGTCACCATGTATTTCTTCCCGAAACCGACGTAGGTATAGGTCACCATGCCGTCCTTGATATGCTCTGAGGTCAGCCAATTGTCCCCCCAGCCCAGGACGGTGTTGTTGGGGGTGTTTTTCATGAGGGATTCCAGCTCGTCGATGTCTTTATAGGGGTTGAATTCCAGCCGGGCGGAGCAGGTCACGCTGCTGCGCGCGTCGGAAAAGATGACGCTCTGGTCCTCAAAGGCGGTCTTTTTCGTCAGTTGGGCGGGGTAGAAAATGAGGCAGTCCGCCGCGTCCATATAATAGGCGGCCTTGTTGTGGTCGTAGTCGTCCCTTCCCCGCTCGTAGGGCTCCTTGACCTTGGAAGCATTGGCCACGGAACCGGCCACCGAGGCGGCCTTTTTCACAGCTTTGGCGTCGGCCTGTCCGTCCCGGGTCTCCGCCTTTGCTTTCACCGTCTGATCTCCCACGGTGATATAGACTGTGACATTCCCGTCGGAGGTGATGGCGATATATTCGGTATTGCCAATGACGCCGGTGACGACAGAGGGAGCGCCCTCCTCACCGGAAGCAGGCTGATTTTCCAGGGCGTCCCGGACCTCCGCCGGGTCGGTGACGGTGATGGTCACGTCCCCCTCTTCGTCCGTGTAAACATAGCCATCCTCCGAGGGGGCGAGGCCTCCGTTTTCAGAGAGATTGCGGAGGGTGTCGTTGATGTCCTCCGGAGAGGGCCCGTTGACCGGGTTCACAATCTCCCTGGGTTCCGGATCGGGCGCAGCCGTGGGCTGTGCTGTGGGCGCGGGCTCGTCCGGCTCCGAGCCGCACCCGGAAAACAGCGTGAGGCAGAGGGAGAGGATGAGCAGAAGCGCGAGGAAAAAGCGCAGGGCCCCCTTGGGTCCGCATTTCATATCGTTCGGCATGGTGGTCCTTCCTTCGAAAGTAGATTGCCCTGTGAGGCAAGGCTTTTTTATTATATCAGCCGCATGGCCCGCAGGCAACATCATATGCTGCAATCAGCCAATTCGGAACGCGCATCATTGTTTCTTAAATCGCATCTCACGATTCCAGGCACTTCGCCTTGTGAACGCCGGCACAAACACGGAAACACGGAATAGCCAATCCAAAAGCATCGCGTACCAGATCCAGAGCACATTCCGATGCAGCAGCATCACGAATACATAAGGACATAAGGCGCAGGGAAATGAAGTATTATGTTACTGCAGATACCCACGGCTTCTTCACTCTTTTCAGAGAGGCTCTTGAAGAGAAAGGTTTCTTCAGAGATGAGGAAGATCACAAGCTGATATTATTGGGTGACTTATTTGACCGGGGGACAGAAGCAAAAGAACTCCAGGAGTTTGTGCTGGAACTGATGGCTAAGAAGCAGGTGATCCTCATCCGCGGAAATCATGAGGACCTGTTTGAAACGCTGGTTACGACGGATGAAGGAGTGCCTTATGATGAGCACCTCCAAAACGGGACATGGGCAGCGACGTCCCTTCGTAAGGGTCCGCGAACACGGCTGCCGGTTCCTGCGGACACTCATTAATTGCAAAAAAGAAGATTCCTGCCATCGACGGAAGAAACCGACCTCCGCCGACACCGGCACTTTTGCCGGTGAGAATACCTGAAAGAGAGGGCGCAGTGGCAGAAATCTTCTTTTTTGCTTTCTTAAGAGATCGGGTGTGTCGAAACGTTCCGGAAAGTGGCGAGAAGTGTCGGAACGTACCGCAACAAAGGGAAGCGTGCGGTGCGTTGAACGAAGATCAACTGCAGCGGACCGGAAATCAGGCAGACTGGAACCTGACATAAGTTGACGCATTATATTGCGGATGTTATATTTACTTCAGAGATTGCAATCAATGCTTAGATAGAGAGACGGCCGGCAACTGCATGATCGCGGGAGCAGATAACGGCCAGGAAGCGGAAACAAGGCTCGGGAGACCCTAGGCTTTATTGAAGAGCAAATCTACCAGGCAGAAATCGGCAGGGGAGAGGGCACGGATTAGTATATGGAATGGTTTTGGTACATTATCGCGTCGTTGGGAGCGGGGATCGGAACTGGCCTTGCCGGCCTGTCCGCCGCAACCGTCATGGTTCCGATCCTGATCGTACTGTGTCCGTCGTTTTCCGGCGAGACCGGGGCCTATCAGGCGACAGCCATCGCGCTGGCCTCGGATATCCTCGGCTCCGCGGTGACGACCTGGACGTACGCAAGACATAAGAATATCGACCTGAAGCGCGGCTGGATCATGCTCGTTTGCATTCTGAGCATGTGCACCTTCGGCAGTTACGTAGCTTTCATCGTTGGAAATGTGGTGCTGGGCGGCTTTACACTGTTCCTGACCTTTTTCATCGGCATCCGCTTTCTCGTGAAGCCGGATACCAGCAGGGAGAAGCAGGCGGCGAAGGGAGAAAAACTGGACTGGAAGGGCGTTGTCATATCTCTCTTCTTCGGCCTGACGATCGGCTTCGGGACCGGCTTTGTCGGAACGGGCGGCGGCATGATGATGCTGGTCGTGTTCACGGTATTCCTCGGCATGGAACTGAAGACCGCCGTCGGCACCAGCACGTTCATCATGACCTTCACGGCGCTGATCGCTTCCGTCAGCCACATCCTGATCCACCCGGCCATCGTACTGGAAAAGTGGAGCGTCATGCTCGTCTGTATTGCGGTCGCCACGATCGCCAGCCTGGTATCGGCGCGCTTTGCGAACCGGGTGAAAAACCGCACGGTCGGCCTTGTGACCGGCGCGGTGCTCACCGTGCTCGGCGCAGCCATGCTGATCCTGAACTACTGGGGCTTCCTTTCCCGTTACGCGCTGTTCACCGGGACGCTGCGCTGCCTCGGAGCACTGGTTGCGTACGTGGTCCCCTGCGTCGTCATACTCTTCCCGATCCGCTTCCTGACGAAGATCCCGTCCTTCGTTTTCCGCAAGCTGCTCCACGTCGTTGCCTTTACCTGTGTTTCCCTGATGATCCTGACTGCGCAGAGCTGGCAGGCCGCTGCGCTGACCTCCGTGATTGCCGCGGCGGCAGTATATCCGCTGCTCGCAGTGTTCGAGCGGGAGAACTGGTACTCGAAACTGCTCGTGGAAAAACGGCCCGGCGAGGTCAAAAACAGTCTCATCCTCCTCTGCCTGATGTTTGCTGTGCTGATCGCGGTCTGCTGGGGCATCTTCGATCGCCCCGCGCTGGCGGCGACGGCGATCCTTATGTGGGGAACCGGCGATGCGGCGGCCGCGCTGGTCGGTATCCCATTCGGAAAGCACAAGGTCAGATCGAAACTGACGGACGGGAAGAAGTCCTGGGAGGGAAGCATGGCCATGTTTGCCGTTTCGCTGCTGACAGGCTTCCTCATGCTTCTGACGGTCGCAAAAAGCGGACTGCCGCGCGCACTGATCGCCACAGGGCTCGGCGCGCTGTTCGGTACGGCAGCGGAGCTGTTTTCACCGAGCGAATACGACACCGTGACGGTGCCGCTCGTCATCGCGGCGGTACTGCTGATCACCGGAAGGGCATAGCCTCGCGTCAACTACCCACTTGCCTTGGCAGGTGGGTAGTTGACTCTTGCCGGTTGGCCAATAGCGCTCCGACAGGTCTTATACGTGGCTCTGCGAAAAATGTGCAAGTATCTAAAGATAATTTCAGAAAAATGTGGATAAATAATGTTAT
The DNA here is from genome assembly GCA_016286665.1 of Oscillospiraceae bacterium. Taxonomy (GTDB): domain Bacteria; phylum Bacillota; class Clostridia; order Oscillospirales; family Oscillospiraceae; genus UBA1774. The sequence continues at coordinate 27,694 of JAEETX010000019.1, read as the reverse complement.
AACATTCGGAAAAATGTGCAATACTGTGTATCAATTCAAGGGACCGCTTACGGAAAACTATGTTCTGCAGCAGTTGCGCGGCCAGTTTGATGTCGAGCCCCGTTACTACTCCGATAAAAACAGCGAGATAGACTTTATTCTTCAATTCGGTACCGAGATCATTCCGATTGAGGCAAAGGGTGGAGAGGACAAGTCTGCGCCTTCGTTTAAGAAGTATGTCAAAGACAACCATCCCGAACATGCACTGCGTTATTCCAAGCGCGGGTACAGTAAAGATGGAGAGATTACGAACATGCCCTTGTACCTCGCGAGAAAAACCAGAGAATTGCTTTGAGTCTACATGAGAGGTTTCGTTTTTCTTGATTCTTCGTGAGATACAGGAGGAGACCACCCGATCAGGCGGCCTCCTCCTTTTCTGCTATGCGGCTGCTTCAGTCCGGATGATCAATACCCGGTCCTGGGCAGCGGCGTGGTGTCGGCGGGGCGGAAGACGACAGTGAGCCACTGGGCCGTTGCCGTCTGCCACTCATTGAGATACTGTCCGCCCACGTACGCGCGGTTGACGATGGCAGCCCCGTGCGACCGGATTGCATCACACAATGGCTTTCGGATTTCAGCAGCCGGCACGGGCTTCCACACATCAATCCCCATGCCTTCCGTCATACGGCCGCTTCAGTGCTGATTTCTCGTGGCTCAGATATAGTAACGGTCTCAAAAATGCTTGGACATGCAAAAGTATCCACTACAGAGGATATTTATAGCCACGTAATTGAGGAAACCAAACAGTTGGCGAGCAATCTTTTGGCCGAAGTCTATTACAGAGGCAAAACAGAAAGACCCTCCGTGGTCCCCAAATGGTCCCCATAGACGGTTTTTCTGGTTACAAAAATGCCGAAAAAGTTAGAAAAACCGGCCATTTCGTGAGAAATGACCGGTTTTTAGTGGTTGCGGGGGAGGGATTTGAACCCACGACCTCCGGGTTATGAGGGCTCGACTTGGCCTCTCACGATTTGTGACGATGTGCCGTAAACCCTTATATATCAACGGTTTCCGAGAATTGTCATTTTATGGTATTTGACGATTTCGGGCCATTTTTGACAGTCGCGGTCCCCTCACGGTCCCCTCAGAACAGGCAATTTGAAACACCGGCCTTGAAGATATCCTGCCGGATTTCATAGGCTTCAAGTTCACTGTTGACAGTATACACCGTCAAAAACATGTTGCTATATAATATAGCAATGGCATATCGGTACGATATAGAAGTGCGCCCTTAGTTCCGAAGGGGGTTTATTTTCGGCATTTTCTTGGTCACCACCAACTGAAATACAAACGCACCGGCTTCAATGAGCTTTTTCTGATTCTCCGGCTTCTTGATCCACTCAATAGCCTTTGCCATCTGATCCTCAAGAATCTTTTGAGCAGCTTCTTTTCCGTCTGCCATAAGTTTTTTTCGCTTTGCCTGTCGCTCAGCCTTTTTCTCATCGAAATGGACTGCCTCGGGAATAACAGCAACTTCGTATCCAAGGCCCTTCATAAACACTTCCATAGTATCACCATAAACGGTCAGAAGTACCTTTTTCAGATTTGTTCCTTCAAAGGAGGCGATGCTTTCCTCAGCAATCTGAACAGCCAGTGCTTTATCAAACCCATTATTGCCTGAAGCAAGTAACGGAAAAGCAATCGACTCGCATCCCATAACATCAGCAATTTAAGAGCTGAGATGTATGCAGAGCTAAGACGATCATACTCGTTGTGCTCGCCATCGATCCATCTAGGTACAACAGCGTGGACGATGTATTTTGCATCCAAGTCATAGGCAAGAGTAGGAATTGCGCTGCCGGTATTGCAGTGACCGAGTTCCTTGCAGGCTTTTGTCAGCTGCTTTCGGCCGGCCGCTTCGAAGATGGCTCTTGATGTTCCACTACCCTCTTTTAATGCTTCGTTCGCGGGAAGGACAATAGCATCAGCGTGGATGTTCACAATGTTCGCTTTGAAAACTTCAAAAGTCATATTAGTCAGACTCCTTTTTCTTACCGTACTCCGTAGCGGCTTCGGCAACTTTCAGAGCAGGTCTAGGTTCGAAGTCGTAGCTCACAGTTACCTCCGTCAGTATCAAATGCCTATTCCAATATTCTAAGATTAACTTTAGCCATCAGGCTATATACCTCCAGATAACAGATAAGAATCTCGGAAAAGACAGTGTATTCTGTCAATGGTGTCGTTTCAAATGATAGCGTTTCTACATATATAGCTGGCGGGGGAGTGATGACCTCCGCCATTTTTGTTTACAGCTTATCTTTTCGCATTGCTTTAATGCTTCACCCAATCAATTCCATTTAAGCGATGCCATCCATAAGAAGCTGCCAGCGGCTTTCCACCATGCTCACCACATAATCCCTTTGAATATCTGCGGAGGGAAGAATGGCATATGCAAGGCGATGCAACTCCTCCCGGTTCAGGGTGGGCGCGGAATAGGGGAGTTGCTTTTCTTTTAGCAAATCCAGAAACTCGTCGATCAGCAGGGGGCTTGTTTTACTCGGATCGCTGCCATAGCCTCTGGAGATCAGGGCAATATTATCATCGAAGTTCGGAGCCATGCACAGGACCTCGCCGGTCGCCCTGTCCCGGAGCACACCATAGTTTTTCGTGTGCCGGTCCATGTTGAAGCACAGGGCGTCCATGAACAGGATGTCCAGGTATTCCTTGCCGAGGGAGGGTTTCAGGGCGGTGAGCCGCTCGTAATTCAGCGCATAGTCCTCATTGTCGCCCACAATGGCCGACGCCGGTTCAAAGTTCATCCGGCCTTCCGTGAAGTCCCTGGTTTTCACATAGTCTCCCAATTCCTGATATTCCGCCATGGAAAAGCCCAAGGCCTTGCCCAAAGCGGCGATGAACAGCTCGGAAAACCGCTCCAGCTCGTTCTCGTTCTTATACAGCCACCAGGCCCCGTCCTCGATGCGCCAGCATTTTTCGTAGCTGCCGATATTGGTGAGCTCCGGCGTGCCCGTCTTGAGTTCCTCTGGCGTGAATTCCCTGGAATAGCTGGAAAATCTGCCGGTGAGGGCGATCTCCGCGAAACTGTCCGCCGAGAAACGGACATTCCGCCAGGTGAGGTCCGGCTCCGATTCTCCTTTGAACCAATAATCGTCCGTGATCGCAGCCCCGTGACTGTGCAGCACGGCGGCCAGGTCACTGCTGTCCGACAGGCGGAGAACCTTCTTCAGGATACGGGAATTGGTGCGGTGGCGATCGATGGCCCGCTCCTCCAGCCAGCCCAGAATATCGTCGTGGTCACGAAGATACAGCGGCATCCGGGACCTGTCCAGCGGCATGACCTGTCCGTGACGGACCTCCGCCACAGGCTCGTCCCCGCTCATCAGTATTCCGTTGAGTACCATGCGATCACCTCCTGTTTATCTTTATCCTATCATAATCCGAAACAGCCTTCAAGCCGACAGAAAAGTATTATGTTCCCTGCATGATCGAAGAGACGTCAACGGATCCAACATAGTCAAATGAACGGAAAATGACTGTATTGGATTGACTGTTGACGTCCTTTGTGGTAATATGGGAGCGTACCCAAAAAGCTAAAATAGGAAATAACAAGATTTGTCGAGGATTATCGATGCGAAATCTGAACTATAAAACCGAATATCAGAAGCTGCTGACGCCGGAGATCGTGTCTTATCTGGCACAGATCCACGAAATGAAAGGGCAGCAGAACCTTTTTGCCGAAGCGCAGAAGGAAGCGCTTCTCGAACTCCTGGAGATCGCGAGGATCCAGAGCACGGAGGCTTCCAACCGCATCGAGGGCATCATCACCACAGACGACCGGCTGAAAAAGCTCGTGATGAACAAGACGACGCCGAAGAGCCGGAGCGAGCGGGAGATCGCCGGTTACCGGGATGTGCTGAACACCGTCCACGAAAACTATGACTTTATCCCCATCCGGCCGGGCATGATCCTGCAGCTGCACCGGGACCTTTACAGATTCAGCAATTCCGCCATCGGCGGCAGCTTCAAGAACGCAGACAACGTGATCGCAGAGGAGCTGCCCGACGGAACGAAGCGCGTTCGCTTTCAGCCGGTCCCGGCCTGGGAAACCCAGGAAGCCATGGAAACCCTCTGCCGGGCCTTCCGGGAGGCCTCCGAAGACCCGGAACTGGACGCGCTCCTCCTGATCCCCATGTTTATCCTGGATTTCCTTTGCATCCACCCCTTCAACGACGGCAACGGACGCATGAGCCGCCTGCTCACGCTGCTACTCCTTTACCGCGCCGGATATTTCGTCGGGAAATACATCAGCATCGAACGGCTGATCGCGGACAGCAAGGAGACCTATTACGAAGCCCTGCAGGACAGCTCGGCGGGGTGGCATGAGGCCGCCAGCGACTATCTGCCCTTCGTCCGCTATATGCTGGGCGTGGTGATCGCGGCCTATCGGGAGTTCGACGTCAGGGCGGCGCTGCTGGTCACAAAGCACCTGTCCAAGCCCGGCAGGGTCCGGGAGATCATCCGGGCCACCACGGGGCGGATCACGAAGGCGCAGATCATGGCCCAATGCCCGGACGTCAGCCAGAAGACCGTGGAGCGGGCGCTGACGGAGATGCTGAGCAGCGGGGAGATCATCAAGATCGGCGGAGGCCGCTATACCTCCTACACATGGAACTGGGAGAAGGAGTAAAAAATGGTTACAGGCGAACTGAAAAGCAAAATCGACAGCCTTTGGGAGATCTTCTGGACCGGCGGGCTGACCAATCCCCTGGACGTCATCGAGCAGATGACCTATCTCATGTTCATCCACGACCTGGACGACGCGGACAATCTCCGGGCCAAAGAAGCGGCCATGCTGGGCCTGCCCTATGAGAGCATCTTCGCCAGGGAAGTGCAGATCGGAGACCGCACCGTGGACGGCAGCCAGCTCAAATGGAGCGTGTTCCACGATTTCCCTGCCGGGAAGATGTATTCCACCGTGCAGGAATGGGTATTCCCCTTCATCAAGAACCTCCACGGCGACAAGGAGAGCGCCTATTCCAAATATATGGGCGACGCCATTTTCAAGCTCCCCACGCCGCTGCTGCTGGATAAGGTAGTCGCGGCCATGGATGGCATCTATGAGCAGATGGCCCAGCTAAAGACAGCGGACACAAGGGGCGACGTGTATGAATACCTCCTGTCCAAAATCTCCACCGCCGGTCTCAACGGCCAGTTCCGCACGCCCCGGCACATCATCCGCATGATGGTGGACCTGATGGAGCCCAGGGCGGACGAAGTCGTCTGCGACCCGGCCTGCGGCACCTCCGGCTTCCTGGTGGCGGTGAGCGACTACCTCAAGGAAAACCGCAAGCAGGAGGTTTTCTTCAACCGCCAGAACAAGGATCACTATATGAACCATATGTTCCATGGCTACGATATGGACCGCACCATGCTGCGCATCGGGGCCATGAACATGATGACTCACGGGGTGGATAACCCCTTCATCGAATACCGGGACAGCCTGTCCGACCAGAACCCGGACAAGGAGAAGTATTCCCTGATCCTGGCCAATCCCCCCTTCAAGGGCAGCCTGGATGCGGACATCGTCTCCGCCGACCTGTTGAAGGTCTGCAAGACCAAGAAGACCGAGCTGCTGTTCCTGGCGCTGTTCCTGCGGATGCTCAAAGTGGGCGGCCGCTGCGCCTGCATCGTCCCGGACGGCGTGCTCTTCGGCTCCTCCACGGCCCACAAGGCCATCCGGAAGGAGCTGATCGAGGGCAACCGGCTGGAGGCGGTGATCTCCATGCCCTCCGGCGTGTTCAAGCCTTATGCGGGCGTGTCCACCGCCATTCTTGTTTTCACCAAGACCGGCCACGGCGGCACAGACAAGGTCTGGTTCTACGATATGAAGGCCGACGGCTACAGTCTGGACGACAAGCGCAGCGAGACGAAGGAGAACGATATCCCGGATATCATTGCTCGGTTCCATGCGTTGGATGCCGAACAGGAACGGAAACGGACGGAGCAGAGCTTCTTTGTGCCGAAGGACGAGATCGTCGGCAATGGCTATGACCTCTCCATCAACAAATACAAGCAGACGGAGTACAAAGCGGCGGAGTATCCGCCCACGAGTGAGATCATGGCCAAACTGGACGAGTTGGAAATGGAGATCAGTGCTGAAATGGATTCGCTCCGGGAACTCCTGGGGCTGTAAATTGAGGTCTGTAGGGATGCTGAAAACAACTAATCTAGTTACCCTCGGAACACTTATAAAACCTGCTAAAACGATTAGATGTGGTAACGATTCTTATCCTGTTTTGTCTATGACGATGCACAATGGGCTTGTTTTTCAAGATGATAAGTTCAAAAAGGAAATAGCCTCAAAAGATAAATCAGATTACAAAGTGGTTTATAGGAATCAGCTTGTTGTTAGTTTTCCAATAGATGAAGGAGTATTGGCTGCACAGCGAATTGTGGATGCTGGGATTGTAAGTCCAGCTTATGGAATCTGGGATATTGATCAGTCCCGAATAATCCCGGAGTTCCTTGAAAATGCGCTTCGCTGCGAAAGAGCAATTGCCTATTATAAGGCAAAGCTTAGAGGCTCAACGGCTCGCAGAAGAAGCCTGCCTACACCAACATTGCTGGAGTTTACAGTGCCACTTCCTTCTCTTGAAGAGCAGAAGACTATCCTCAAGGTAGTAAACAAAGCAAAGAAGGTAATTGGTTACAGGAAGCAGCAGCTTTCCGCTCTTGACGATCTGATCAAAGCCCGATTTGTCGAGATGTTCGGGGATCCTGAGACTAATCCGAAAGGCTGGAGAAAGAAGCCCCTTTCTGATGTAATAACTGCTGCAAACAACGGAATGGCACGGCGCGGAAATGATGAAGATGGGAATATTGTAATGCGGCTTGTAGAACTACAGGACGGTTATATTGATTATTCAAACCCGAACAGAATTGTTCTTACACAAGCAGAAAAGAAAAGGTATTTGCTAAATGATAAAGACTTCCTCTTTGCAAGAGTAAATGGGAATCCTGATAACGTTGGAAGATGTGCTGTGTTCTATGATATCGGTGAACCGGTGTTTCATAACGATCATATCATCCGGGTACACTTCAATGACAATGCTCTTGATGGCCCATTTGCGAGTGCTTTGCTAAATAGTGAGTATGGAAAGCGTCAGCTTAGAAACCAGATTAAAACGTCAGCTGGTCAATACACAGTAAGTCAGGACGGTATTGGAGCAATTGTAGCAATTCTTCCACCGTTGGAGCTTCAGCTTCAGTTCGCTGCCTTCGTTGCTCAGATCGACAAATCCAAATCTGTCATCCAGAAGTCCCTTGACGAAACGCAGCTTTTGTTTGACAGTTTGATGCAGCAGTACTTTGGTTAAGTCAAAGAAAAAACATAAAGAACAATTGCAAAGGAGCTTTAGAAATGGAAAACAACACTTCGGTCATTATCAATCTTTTTGAGGGAACTATCTCACTCTCCGGGACGGCAGAATTCGTTGAAAAAACTATGCCTACAGTTTTCGAATTTGTAGAAAAGAATCTCTCTGCCCCACAAAAAGGCAAAAGAACGAGTGCTCCAATTGAATTGGATAGTATCAATGACTCGGTTATGGATGAAGCAGAAACGAAGCGGGACACCAGCAATACTCATGACGAAAAAGAAAAGTATCTAAAAGCTGGGATTTATCATATAGATGCCGAGGATGGGGAAATCTCAATCCTGCAAAAGATTCCTGGTGCAAACAAATCCGAGAAAGCAAAGAATATCGCTTTAATTGTTTTGTACATAAAAGGAGGTAAAATTCAGGGAAAAGAACTAATACCACTATGCGAAAAACATGCCTGTTTTGATAGCGCCAATTTCGCTTCAACTTTTAAAAATGAACTTACGAATTTCGTAAGAAAAGGCTCTGGCCAGTCCTGGACTCTGGAATTAACTCAGCCTGGCGAAGACGCCGCAAAAGCATTGCTAGAGGAAATGATTAATGACAAGAAGTAACATTCAAAAAGAGTTAAATGCCATTTATCCAGCTGAGCTGGTTGATTCTTTGATGGAGAGCTACGAAAAAGCTGTCTCAGAGTATAAGAAAGCACACTGGCAGTATTTTGGAAATGAAGTTGGTCAATTTATCGAAATAGGGCGCAGAATGATAGAATTACAAACGGAAAAGAAATACACGCCTTTATCAAACAAGCTGAGTATTTTCAACGAAAGAGTCCTACTCGATTGGGAAAACCATCCCTCGTCTATTTCGGAATCCTATCGAATCATAATTCCGCGCGCTCTCTATGCGATGTACTGTATACGCAATAAGAGAGGGATGATTCATAAAAATGAAATTGATCCGAACAAGATGGATGCAATTATGTTACTCAGCAACATGAAATGGGTATTCGCAGAATTGTTCAGACTGGCATCTAAGTTATCGTTTGATGAAGCAATAGAATGTATTGATTCTATTATGATTCGAGAAACGATAATTGTTTGGGATAATGGAACAATGTTGCGCATACTTGACGTTGGAATGAAGACAAAGGATAAGATACTGTGTTTACTCTATGTTAAAGATAGCCAGGATGAGACCGAACTTAAAGAATCGATAGAATACAAAAATATTTCGGATTTCAGAAAAATATTACGGGATTTACACAGCAAGAGATTGATTGAATACAAAGCAGGCGTATGTAGGCTTTCTCCACTCGGAATTCAACGAGCAGAGGAATTGTTGGCTCGATAGCTTTTGGTGATCTAGAACATTTTCAGCCCATTCGTCTTCCAAGTGAAATATGTTGCTTTCGCTGACACGGCAGTCGCTGGGGAGAGAATTCTGAATATCAACCCCGCGGCTTGGGAATTAGGCTACCAGTATCCGAAAGTGTTTTCAGTCTCCACTAAATAGAAAGACAGAGAAAACAGTAAAAAAGAGGGAGGCTATCCCATGACCAACTTTGACATATTCCTCTCCGAACCCAAGTTCGCCTCTTTTGCAGAGGTGGCGGTTTCGGCGGAGAAGATCTATCAGATCGACCCGGCGGCCTGCGTGCTGAACTGCCGCCGGGCCATGGAGGCAGCCGTCAAATGGATGTATTCCGTGGACGGCGAGCTTGTGCTGCCCTGGGACGATAAGCTGGTCAGCCTCATGAGCACGGACGAATTCCGGGACGTGGCGGGTGAAAATCTCCTGCGCCGGATGCACTTCATCCGCAAGCTGGGCAACACCGCCGCCCACGCGGGGAGCCGGATCTCCCGCGAACAGGCGGCGCTGTGCCTGGAAAACCTCTACATATTCCTGGACTTCGTGGCCTACTGCTATGGGGAGAGCTACGAGGAGCGGGCCTTTGACCCGGCGCTCTTGAACCCCATTCAAGGGGAGGCGGCCTCGGCTGTTGACGAACACGGAGGGGATACCCTGCTAAGGGAGTCGGAAATCGACCTTGCGGCCCTCATGGCGGAAAACGCCGCCCTCAAAGCCGAGCTCACCGCCCGGCGGGAAGAACAGCAGCAGACCTATGTCCCGAAGCCCCTGGAGCTGAGCGAATACAAGACCCGCAAGCTCTATATCGACGCCATGCTCACGGACGCGGGCTGGACCGAGGGCAAGAACTGGCTGAACGAATATGAGATCCCCGGCATGCCCAACAAGTCTGAGGTGGGCTATGCCGACTATGTGCTGCTGGGGGACGACGGGCGCATCCTCGCCGTGATCGAGGCCAAGCGCACCTGCACGGACGCGGCCAAGGGCCGCCAGCAGGCCAAGCTCTACGCCGACCTGATCGAAAAGAGGCAGGGCCGCCGCCCGGTGGTGTTCCTTACCAACGGCTTCGAGACCCGCATTGTGGACAACCGATATCCGGAGCGGAAGGTCGCGGCCATCTGGTCCAAGCGGGACCTGGAAAAGCACTTCAACCTCCAGCGCACGCGCTCCAGCCTCAAAAACGTCGTGGTGGATAAGGCCATCGCAGGGCGCTACTACCAGGAGGCGGCCGTCAAGGCGGTCTGCGACAGCTTCGGGCAGCGCAACCGCCGCAAGGCGCTGCTGGTCATGGCTACCGGCTCCGGCAAGACGCGCACGGTCATTGCCCTTGTGAAGGTGCTGATGGACCAGGGCTGGATCAAGAACGTGCTGTTCCTGGCGGACCGCAATTCCCTGGTCACTCAGGCCAAACGCAATTTTGTGAACCTCCTGCCCGACCTCTCGGTGACGAACCTATGCGAGGAGAAGGATAATTATGAGGCCCGCGGCGTGTTCTCCACTTACCAGACCATGATGAACTGCATCGACACCGTGCAGGACGAGGAGGGAAAGCTCTTCTCCTGCGGTCATTTCGATCTGGTGATCTGCGACGAGGCCCACCGCTCCATCTACAACAAATACCGGGATATCTTCACCTATTTCGACGCGCCCCTGGTGGGCCTGACCGCTACGCCCAAGGACGAGATCGACAAGAATACTTATGAGATCTTTGAGCTGGAGAGCGGCGTGCCCACCTATGGCTATGAGCTGGCCCAGGCGGTGCAGGACGGGTTCCTGGTGGATTTCCTCTCCGTGGAGACCACGCTGAAATTCATCCAGCAGGGCATCGTTTACGACGAGCTTTCCGAGGCGGACCGGGAGGCCTATGAGGACACCTTCGAGGACGAAAACGGCGAGCTGCCGGAGAGCATCGCCTCCTCTGCGCTCAACGAGTGGATCTTCAACGAGGACACCATCCGCGAGGTGCTGCATATCCTCATGACCCACGGCATCCGGATCGACTACGGCAATAAGATCGGCAAGACCATCATCTTCGCCAAGAACCACACCCACGCTGAAAAGATCCTGGAGGTCTTCGGCAGGGAGTACCCCCATCTGACCGGATGGGCCAAGGTCATCGACAACTATATGACCTATGCCCAGAGCGCCATCGACGAGTTTTCCGAGCCGAACAAGCTGCCGCAGATCGCCATCTCCGTGGACATGCTGGACACCGGCATCGACGTGCCGGAGGTGCTGAACCTGGTCTTTTTCAAGAAGGTCATGAGCAAGGCCAAGTTCTGGCAGATAATCGGCCGGGGCACCCGGCTGTGTCCGGGACTGATCGATGGCGCGGACAAGGACAAATTCTATATCTTCGATTTCTGCGGCAATTTCGAATTCTTCCGCATGAACAAGGGGAAGCCCACCGCCAACATGATCGCCCTGTCCGGCGCCATCTTCCACCTCAAGGCACAGATCGCCTTCAAGCTGCAGGATCTCAACTATCAGACGCCGGAGCTGATCGCGTTCCGCAAGTCGCTGGTGGACGACATGGCCGCCAAGGTGGGGGAACTCAACCGCGACAACTTCGCGGTCAAGCAGCATCTGAAATATGTGGAGCTGTATGCCGATCCCGACAATTACAGCGCCCTCACCTATGAGGACACCCTGCTCATGCGGCAGGAGCTGGCCCCGCTGATCGAGCCGGATGCGGACGACGCCAAAGCGCTGCGCTTCGACGCACTGATGTACGGCATCGAGCTGGCCTATCTGGCGGGGAAGAAGTACAGCCGGGCGCGGCATGACCTGCTGAAAAAGGTTTCCGCCGTGGCAAGCGTCGCCAATATCCCGGAGATCATGATGCAGGCGGAGCTGATCGACAAGATCCTGCATACGGATTATCTGGACAACGCGGGGGTGGGCGAATTTGAGCACATCCGCGAAAGTCTGCGGGACCTGATGAAGTACATCCCGACCGGCAAGATCATCTATGATACGGATTTCGACGACGAGGTCCTCTCCGTGGAGTGGAAGGAATCGGAGCTGGAAAACGACGATCTGAAGAATTACAAGGCCAAGGCGGAGTTCTATGTCCGGCAGCACCAGGACAACGCCGTGATCGCCAAGCTCAAGGGCAATGTTCCCCTGACCGGTGAGGATGTCAGAGTGCTGGAGCGTATCCTTTGGAGCGAGGTCGGCACCCGGCAGGAGTATGAGGCTGAGTACGGCTCCAAGCCCCTGGGCGAGTTCGTGCGGGAGATCGTGGGGCTGGACATGAACGCGGCCAAGGCCGCCTTCGCGGAGTTTCTGAACGACGTGAACCTGGACAGCCGCCAGATCTATTTCGTCAACCAGATCGTGGAATACATCGTTCACAACGGCATGATGAAGGATTTATCCGTGCTGCAGGAGACGCCCTTCACCGACCAGGGCAGCATCGTGGAGGTATTCACGGACCTGTCCGTCTGGGCGGGCATCCGCCAGGTGATCGACCGGGTCAACGCCAACGCCGTGGCAGCGTAAAGCGCGAGGATATAATTCCGAAACCGTCCCATTCACGGCACCTTTGATCTGCCAATGGGACAGTTTGGCGAAGGCGGACAGCCAAAGGGCGACCGCAAGTTTCGATGGAGTAAAGAAAGACTGAATAAATCGCGGCAGTAACAGAGACAGAGGGATGAAGAATGACATCAGATTACGAAAAGCTTTCGAGTGCCCGGAAGCATTGATATCGCTCGGTTTCCGGCCCCTTGGTCGGGAAACAAAAAAGACAGACACGACGGAAAACCGTCATGTCTGCCGAATGGTTGCGGGGGAGGGATTTGAACCCACGACCTCCGGGTTATGAGCCCGACGAGCTACCGAACTGCTCTACCCCGCGATATCGCCTGAAGCTTAATTACTATACCACAGCGCCACACCCTTGTCAAGCACGAATTTCGGATTTCACGGAAAAAGCGATTCCGGATTTCTCATTCCTTCGGATTTCGCGGAAAAAACCGGGGATTTTACGGAGAAAGCGTTTCCGGGAGCGCTTCGGAGGCAAACTGTATCCCGCGCGAACGCCGATCGAAGGCGGCGAAGCAAAGCACATCCGTGTCTGCATCCTTCTTGCAAATCCGGAGAGGCAGCTGCGGAAAAACCGTACGAAAGAACCGCACGAAAGAACCGCGCAGCCATTCACAAGAAACCCGCGACAAGGGTATTGTATTTTCGACGCGGCGCGGTTATAATATCCCCATAAAGCAACCAAACAACAGAGTAAACCGGGAGGGATACGACCAATGGAACCCCAAAAGCTGAATAAGGAAACCATGATCGCCGAAGTGCTGGAAATGGATTTCGCGGAGGAGATCATCCCCCTGTTCACCGCCATCGGCATGCACTGCATCGGCTGCGCCGCCGCATCCGAGGAGACGGTGGAGGAAGCCTGCCTGGTGCACGGCGTCGACCCTGACGCGTTCGTCAGCGCCGTCAACGGCGTGATCGAAGGCCTGGCGGCCAATCGGGTGTAAGGAGAAAAGACCGGCCTGAACCGCCGGTCTTTTTGCATCATGACGGAACTGATCCGATTGACGCCCCGGCTGCTGGCTGTGGGGGAGCTGGTCCCGCCCGGCGCGCGGGCGGCGGACGTGGGGACGGACCACGGCTATCTGCCCGTGTGGCTCCGGCAAAGGGGCGTCTGCGAACATGTCATCGCCTCGGACATCGCCCCGGGGCCGCTGGAGGCTGCCCGCGCCTCCGCCCGGCGCTATGGGGTGACGGGCGTCGAATTTCGCCTCTGCCCCGGCCTGGAGGGTATCCGCCCCCGGGAGGCGGACGCGGTGGTCATCGCGGGTATGAGCGGGGAGACCATGGTCTCCATCCTGGAAAGCGCGGGCTGGGACTGGACGGGGAAGCGCCTCATCCTCCAGCCCATGACCAAACGGGCCGAGCTGCTGACCTGGCTCTACGGCCACGGTCTGCTCGTCCGGGAGGAAAAGCCGGTTTCCGAGCGAAACCGGCTCTATTGGGTGTTCCTGGCGGAGACGGGGGAAGCGCCCCTGCCGCGCCCTGCCCACCTGTGGGCCGGGTTCACGGAGACGGCTTACGCCCATCGCTTGTATCGGCAGCTGGAACGGTCTCTGGCCGGGATGGGGAAGGCCCGGCAGCCCGATCCGGCGGAACTGCGCCGGACGGAAGAATTGCTGGAGGATATGAAGGATGCCTACGGTTGGTGAAATCTTCGATTTTCTGAATACGAAGGCCCCTGTGGAAACAAAGCTGGATTTTGACAACGTGGGTCTGCTGGTGGGCAGCCGGGACTGGAGCGTGGGCTCGGTGATGCTGGCCCTGGAGATCACCGGGGAAGTGGTCGCGGAGGCGAAGGCCTGGGGCGCGGGGCTGGTGATGAGCCACCATCCCCTGTTTTTCGACCTGAAGACCGTCAGCAGCGAGGCTCCCCAGGGGAAGAAGGCCATGGACCTGCTCACCGGGCATATGGCCGCCATCTGTATGCACACGAATCTGGACGCGGCGGACGGCGGTGTGAACGACGCCCTGGCCGCAGCCCTGGGCCTGGGGGACGCCCGTCCCTATGAGCTGGAGCACATCTGCCGCCTGGGCAGCCTGCCGGAGGCTCTGCCGCTGCCGGATTTCCTGCGCCGGACGAAGGAAAGGCTCGGCTGTGCGGGACTGCGCTATGTGGACGGCGGGCGGCCCGTGTGCCTGGTGGCGGTGGGGGGCGGCAGCTGCGGCAGCATGCTGGAGGAGACCGCCCGCACCGGCTGCGACACCTTCGTGACCGCCGACGTGAAGCACGACCAGTTTCTGCGTGCCAGAGAACTGGGCCTGAACCTGATCGACGCAGGTCATTTCAACACGGAAAACGTGGTGATCCCCGTCCTGCGGGACTGGCTGGCGGACGAATTCCCGGACCTCAGGCTCCGCATCGCCGCCCACGGACAGCCGGAGAAGTATTACGTGTGAGACGGCGCCGTTTCCCGACGGAGCGTGGAACGGATCGGAGACAGAGATGAACTACCAGGACGTCAACGCATCGACGATCGACCGCTGGGTGGAGCAAGGCTGGGAATGGGGAAAACCCATTTGTCATGAGACATATCTGGCCGCCGTGCAGGGGCATTGGGACGTTCTGCTGACGCCTACAAAGCCGGTCCCCCATGCCTGGTTCGGAGAACTGAGGGGCAAGCGCATCCTCGGCCTCGCCAGCGGCGGCGGTCAGCAGATGCCGATCTTCGCCGCTCTCGGCGCGGAATGCACGGTGCTGGACTATTCCGAGCGGCAGCTTGCCAGCGAGCGCATGGTGGCCGAGCGGGAGGGCTACGCCATATCCATCGTACGGGCCGATATGACAAAGCCGCTGCCCTTTCCGGACGAGACCTTCGACCTGATCTTCCACCCGGTCTCCAATTGTTACATCCGGGAGGTCAGGCCGCTCTGGCGGGAGTGCTGGCGCGTGCTGAAGCGGGGCGGAACGCTGCTTTCAGGCGTTGACCACTATGTCAATTTCATCGTGGACGAGGACGAGCGGGAGATCGTCAACCATCTCCCCTTCGATCCCCTGACTGACGCAGCGCAGCGGGCGCAGCTGGAAGCGGACGATGCGGGTTTTCAATTCTCCCATACGCTGGAGGAGCAGATCGGCGGACAGCTGGAGGCGGGCTTCACGCTTCAGAGCCTCTATGAGGATACCAACGGCGTTGGCCGCCTGCACGAACTGCATATCCCGACCTTCCTGGCGATGCGCTCAGTCAAGGGTTAGACCGGCCTGTCCGCAAAGGCGCGGGGAGAGAACGAAAGACGCGGCGGCTCCGCTGCAGGTAAAATTGATCAAAAAAGGAACAGCTCACGGACGCAGAAGGAAGCTGCCGTGCCGGGGGCTGTTCCTTTCTTTTGCTCCTGTCAGACTGCGCGCCTGCGTCCCGGCCGCGCCGGATAGAGTGCGTTTACCCCACCGTCGCCAGCATGGCATAGGCCAGCAGGGGTTCGTTGGCGCGATAGATCTCCTCAAACTGCCCGAGGGGCAGGGGAGAGACGCCCTCGCCCGCCTCCACGGTATAACCGGGGCGGTCGAACTGCTGGATGAACCAGTCCTTGTATCCGGCGTAGGCGGATTCCTCCGGCGTCAGCTCCAGGGCGTAGCCGCTGAGGGCTGCCAGACGCCTGCCGATGACCTTGGCGTGGGGCGGGTCGAAGCCGTCGTATTTCCAGTAGATGACCTGCCCCTGGGTGTGATAGCTGAGGGTGAGATCGAAGGGATTGCGCAGGCTGTAATCATAGACGGCGCGGCTCTCCGGCTCCGTCAGGGGCGCAGAGCCCACATAATCCCGCGGTCCCGGTTTCGTGTAGCCCTGGGAGAACTTGATGCGTCGGGCATCGTCCCAGCCCGCGGGGTATTGCAGGTTGAGGTCCACGCCCCGGATGTTGGCTTTCCAGTTTTCCGGGAAGCCCGCCCGGGAGCCGTTCATGGCCAGTGCCTGGGCGTAAGCCTCCGATCCGGGGGCGATCTCCCCGGTCGCCAGGTCCACCCCGTCCGGGTTCACCATGGGCAGCAGGCGGAGCGTGCAGCGATTCCAGAGCTCGGAGGCCATGACCCCGCCGACGGCCCGGCCGGAAGCGTAGGCGGCGCAGAGCCTTTCCAGGAATCGCAGCACCAGCGGCGCGGTGATCCACTCGTTGGCGTGGTGGGCGGCGTTGAAGAACACCGCGTTCCGCCCCCGGCCGAAGCGCAGGAGGCGCAGCGGCTTTCCCAGCACGCTCTGCCCCGCGCTGTCCGTTTCCAGAAAGGGATACCTTGCCGCCAGCCCCTCCGCGCAGTACGACAGCGCCGTGGAGGTGAAGCGGATCGTTGCGGGCACCACCTCGAAGGGGAGGGGCAGCACCAGCTTTTGCCCCGGCTGCAGGTTCAGAGGGTCCACCTCCGGGTTGGCGGTCTCCACGCTGCGCAGGCTGACGCCCCAGCGCACCGCCAGCCTGTAAAACGTGTCCCCCGGCCGGACGGTGACGGTGCGGCAGCCCGTGAGCCAGGGGGTCAGGGTCTGCCAGGTGGCCTTTCCCACGACGCCGTCCGCCGCCAGACCGTTTCGGCGCTGAAAGCCTGTGACGGCGGCGCGGGTGCGCGCGCCGAAAATGCCGTCCGGGTCCTCCCGCAGAGCGCCCTCCCGCTGCAGGGCAAGCTGCACCAGCTCCACCTGGGGGCCAACGGAGCCGTAACGCAAAAGGTTCAAATCGTCTGAGCACCTCCTTCATAGTACATTCTATGCACGAATGGAAGAAAATGCCAATCACACGGCTGGATCGGACGGTGCCAAAAGCGCAGAATATTGTCACTGGTTTTTTGCTTTCTTTGCGGCATACTGCTAGAGGCGGACACAGCGGTCCGCCTGGGCAACAATGAAAAGGAGCAGAGAGCTTGTGGCAAAAATGATCAAAAAAGGAGCGGCGGCCCTGGCCGCCGTGTTCCTTCTGCTGCTGAGCCCGGCGGCAGCGGAGGAACCGCCCCGGCAGCTGGTGCCGGTGGGGGCCGCCATCGGGGTGCATCTGGAGACGGACGGGCTGCTGGTGATCGGCATGTCGGAGCTGGAGACCCCCGACGGCAGCCGGTCGCCGGCCTATGAAGCGGGCATCCGCAGCGGGGACCTGATCGTGGACGTGGGGGCCGTCCATGTGAGCACCGCCCGCCAGCTGCGGGAGGCCCTGGAGACGGAGGGAGAGGAGGTTAGCGTCCGCTTCCTCCGCCAGGGAAAGGAAATGCAGGTCACCGTCCGTCCGGAAAAGGGGGAGGACGGGCAGCCGGAGCTGGGGGTCTGGCTGCGCAGCGGCCTCAGCGGCATCGGCACCATGACCTGGTATGACCCGGCCACCGGCCGCTTCGGCGCGCTGGGCCATGGGGTCAGCGACGTGGACACGGGAGTGATGCTGCCCATGAAAAGCGGCGTCGTGGGCAAGGCCAGCGTGGAATCCATCCTGCGGGGCAGCGCGGGGGAGCCGGGAGAGCTGAAGGGAAACATGGGCCTGGAAGCGCCCTTCGGCAGCATCCTGGAGAACCGGGAGGCAGGCATCTTCGGCCTGCTGGAGCCCGGCGCGCTGCCGGAGACACTGGGAGAGCCGGCAGAGCTCTGCCCCCTGGGGGAGCTGCGCTGCGGCGCGGCGGAGATTCTCTCCGACGTCAGCGGCCGCCGGGAGAAGTACAGCGCCCGCATCCTGCGGGTCTATCCCGGCGGCGGCAGCCGGGACCTGCTGATCCAGGTGACGGACGAACGCCTCCTCCGCCTCACCGGCGGCATCGTCCAGGGCATGAGCGGCAGCCCCATCCTCCAGGACGGGCGGCTTGCGGGGGCCGTGACCCACGTCCTGGTCTCCGACCCTACCAAGGGTTACGGCATCAGCATCGAGGACATGCTGCATACAGGGGAAGCAGCAGACAACGCGGCGGAAAAAAAGGCGGCGGCATAAGAAAACCCTGCGGCAGTCAGCAACTGCCGCAGGGTTTACATAACATTCTTACGCCTTGATCTTTTTCAGCTTGGCGAAGCGGGGGAGACCGTCCTTCGTTTCCCGCTCGCAGTCTCCCTGGATGAGGGGCAGCACATAGCTCACGAATTCCTTCGTCACCCCCGCACCGTCGGGGAGTATCCACTCCTGGGGCACCTTTTTCTCGTAGTTCGCCACGTCCTGCAGGGGCACCAGCTTCGTGCGGCAGGCATAGGTCCCATCCCGGCGGCTGCAGTCGAAGGCCACCATTTTCCCCGTTTCGCCGGCCACGGCGGTGTTCACCGCGGTCATGCCCGCCATCATGGCCTCGTCGATGTCCGTGCGGGAGGCCAGGTGCGCGCCGCAGCGCTGCAGCAGGCTCAGTTCGATGCCCCGGGATTTCACGCCGCAGCACTTCTTGATCTGGTCCGCCAGGTACACTGCCAGGCCGCCCAGCTGAGTGTGGCCGAAGGCGTCGGTGCCGCTCTTGGAGGCATATTCGCTGATGAAGGTGCCCTCCTTGTCCTGGATGCCCTCGCTGACGGCCACGAACACATTGCCCTTTTCCCTGATGACCGCCTCGCAGCGCGTCAGGAATGCTTCCAGATCGAAGACCTGCTCCGGCAGATAGATGAGGTCCGGCCCGGAGCCGAAGCGGGAAGCCAGAGCTGCGGAGCCCGCCAGCCACCCGGCGTGGCGGCCCATGATCTCCACCACCGTGGCGGTGGGATAGTCGTAGACGGCGGCGTCCAGGGCGATCTCCATGCAGCTGGTGGCGATGTACTTGGCTGCGGAACCGAAGCCGGGGCAGTGGTCGGTGCCGAAAAGGTCGTTGTCGATGGTTTTGGGGATGCCCATGACCCGGCATTCCCAACCCGCCCGGCGCATATAGCGGCTCACCTTTTCGCAGGTGTCCATGCTGTCGTTGCCGCCGTTATAGAAGAAATAGCGGATGTCGTATTTTTTGAAGATTTCCAGGATGCGCTGAAAATCCTTCTCGTCCTTGTCCGGGTCCGCCAGCTTGTAGCGGCAGGAGCCCAGGGCGGAGGAGGGAGTGTTCAGCAGCCGCCTTAGTTCCTTGGGGTCCTCCTGACCCATATCGTAAAGCACGTCGTTCAGGATGCCCTGGATGCCGTGGGCCGCGCCGTAGACCTTCGTGATGCTCTCACTGTCCAGAGCGGCCTTCACCGCTCCGTAGAAGCTGGCGTTGATGACGCTGGTGGGTCCGCCGGACTGGCCGAAAACGCAGGCGCCGGTAAGCTGGCTCATAGGATGTTCCTCCTTCATATTGGGGTACTCCTCATATTCTACCACAAAATAAACGGAAAATGCAGCCAATTTTGAGAAATTGTCCTTTTATTTTCCACGGGGCCGTGGTAAACTTTCCGGGAAAGGAGCTGATACCCTTGCCCATCGTAACTTCCACCGAAATGTTCCGCAAGGCCTACGAAGGCGGCTACGCCATCGGCGCGTTCAACGTCAACAATATGGAGATCGTCCAGGGCATCACGGAGGCCGCCGCCGAGGTGCGCTCCCCCCTGATCCTCCAGGTCTCCGCCGGCGCCCGGAAATATGCCAAGCACGTCTATCTCATGAAGCTTATCGAGGCTGCCGTGGAGGACACGGGGCTGCCCATCTGCGTCCATCTGGACCACGGCGCGGATTTCGACATCTGCAAGTCCTGCGTGGACGGGGGCTTCTCCAGCGTCATGATCGACGGGTCCAGCCGCAGCTTTGAGGAAAATATCGCCGTCACCAAAAAGGTGGTGGAATATGCCCATGACCACGGCGTGGTGGTGGAGGGCGAGCTGGGAAGGCTGGAGGGCGTGGAGGACGACGTGAAGGTCTCCGCTGCCGATTCCAGCTATACGGACCCCGCCCAGGTAGAGGAATTCGTCTCCCGCACGGGGGTGGATTCTCTCGCCATCGCCATCGGAACCAGCCACGGGGCCTATAAGTTCAAGCCCGGCCAGAAGCCCCAGCTGCGCTTTGACATTCTGGAGGAGGTCTCCCGGCGCCTGCCCGGCTTCCCCATCGTGCTCCACGGCTCCAGCAGCGTCCTGCCGGAGTATGTGGAAGTGGTCAACCGCTTCGGCGGCAGCATGCCGGATGCGGTGGGCATCCCGGAGGAGATGCTGCGCAAGGCCGCCACCATGGCCGTGTGCAAGATCAACATCGACTCCGACCTGCGCCTGGGCTTCACCGCCGCCGTGCGGCAGCACCTGGCGGAGAATCCGAGCCACTTCGATCCCCGCCAGTACCTGACCCCCGCCAGGGACAACATCCGGGAGATCGTGAAGCGCAAGATCGTCAAGGTCCTGGGCAGTGACAACAAGATTTAAGTCAAAGCACAACCGCTTCGCTGGGTTGTGCTTTGAAGAGACTTGCACTTCGCTTCCCGCACTCGCTTCGCTCGCACAGTCGCTCCGTGAGATGGATTTTTCGCCCGGCGCATGTCCGTGCGAAAAATGACTCCGATTTTGTTCGCGGCTTCCGAGCCGCGAACTCTGCGAGGCTTGTTTCTGAATATCGACTGCGGCGGTTTTTGCCGCCGCAGCTTTTCTGTTCCGATGGAGATTGAAAATGGTATCCTTTGAAAACGACTACAATACCGGGGCGCACCCGGAGGTTCTGCGGCGGCTCATGGAGACGAACCTGGAGCCCCAGACCGGCTACGGGGCGGACCGCTGGTGCGCCTCCGCCGCGGAGAAGATACGGCTTGCCTGCCAAAGTCCGGAGGCGGACGTGGAATTCCTCGTGGGCGGCACCCAGACGAACGCGGTGGTGATCGCCTCCCTCCTGCGGGACTGGGAGGGCGTGGTCGCCGCCGATACCGGCCACGTGGCCGCCCATGAGGCCGGAGCCATCGAATACACGGGGCACAAGGTGCTGACCCTGCCCCAGCACGACGGGAAGCTATCGGCGGAGGAGCTGGAAGCTTATCTGGACGCCTTTCATGCCGACGCCAACCGGGAACATATGGTATGGCCGGGCATGGTCTACATATCCCACCCCACGGAGCTGGGCACGCTGTACACGAAAGCGGAGCTGACGGCTATCAGCGGCGTATGCCGGAAGCATGGAATCCCCCTGTATCTGGATGGAGCAAGGCTGGCCTGCGGCCTCCTGTGCGCTTCGGCGGAGCTGACCCTGCCGGACCTGGCGGAGTTGTGCGACGCCTTCTACATCGGCGGCACCAAGTGCGGGGCCCTCTGCGGGGAGGCAGTGGTCTTTCCCCGGCACGGGCGCCCGGCGCATTTTACAAACGCCGTCAAAAAGCGGGGGGCGCTCCTGGCAAAAGGGCGGCTGCTGGGGGTCCAGTTCGACGCCCTGTTTACCGACGATCTCTATTTCCGCATCGGGCGGCATGAGGCGGACATGGCGGAAAAGCTGAAAAGCATCTTCCGGGATAGGGGCATCCCTCTCTGGCTGGAATCTCCCACCAATCAGCAGTTCGTGGAGCTGGAGGACCGGCAGATGGAGAAGCTGGGGGAGAAGATCGCGTTCAGCTTCTGGGAGAAGACGGATGAAACCCACACGGTGGTCCGCTTCGTCACCGGCTGGTCCACCACGGAAGAGGACCTGACCGCCCTGGAGGCGGCGCTGGAGGAACTTCGATAACAAAACACTGCGGGACGGCCGGGGAGCCGTCCCGCAGTAGTTTCATCCCTCGCTTTTCTGCATGCTTTTGTAGGCCCGTATGAACTTCACCGACTGGCGGATCACGTCCGCGCCGGTGTTCAGCTTGAGACTGACGCCGGGGCTGCTGCCCGCCTCCACCTTCAGCTTGCCCCGGAATTCCTCCAGGTTGTAGAGACCGGAGATGACGGCCATGTCGAAATCCGCCAGCTTATACATGAGCCGCCCGCCCTTCTGGCTGATCTCGGTGATGCCGGCCCGGGCCGCCTCGCCCCGCATGAGGGCCACATAGATGAGGTTGTTGACGCTTCGGGGAGGATCGCCGAAGCGGTCGATCAGCTCGTCGGTCATGTCATCCGCGTCCTCCTCCGTCTGGATGAGGGCGATGCGGCGATAGAGGTCCATCCGCTGCTCCGGGGACTCCACATAAGAATCCGGGATGCCCGCCTCCACGCTCAGGTCCGCAGAGCATTCGGCCCGGGCCTTTTTCTTTTCCCCCTTCTGCTCCAGCACGGCCTCCTCCAGCAGCTTCAGATACATGTCGAAGCCCACGCTCATCATGTGGCCGCTCTGCTCGGCCCCCAGCAGGTTTCCCGCGCCGCGTATCTCCAGGTCCCGCATGGCGATGCGGAAGCCGGAGTTGAACTCCGCGTATTCCCGGATGGCGCTGAGGCGCTTGTTCGCGATCTCCGTCAGCACCTTGCCCTGGCGGAAGGTGAAGTAGGCGAAGGCGTGGCGGCTGGAGCGGCCCACCCGGCCCCGGATCTGGTGGAGCTGGGCAAGACCCAGCCTGTCCGCGTCCTCGATGATGAGGGTGTTCACATTGGGAATGTCAATGCCCGTCTCAATGATGGTGGTGCAAACCAGCACCTGCACCTGGCCGGAAGATACCCTGTCCATGACGGCGTTCAGACCCGCCTCGTCCATCTTTCCGTGGGCCACGGCCACGCTGGCGCCCTCCACCATTTGGGAGATCCGCGCGGCGCAGCGGTCGATGGTCTCCACCCGGTTGTGGAGATAGTAGACCTGGCCGCCCCGGCTGAGTTCCCGGCGGATGGCGTCGGCCAGCACGCCCCAGTCGTGCTCCAATACGTAGGTCTGCACCGGGTGCCGCCCGGAAGGGGGCTCCTCGATGGTGCTCATATCCCGGATGCCCGCCAGGGCCATGTTCAGGGTGCGGGGGATGGGGGTGGCGGAGAGGGTGAGGCAGTCCACCCCCTTGCTCATCTCCTTGAGCCGTTCCTTGTGGGTGACGCCGAAGCGCTGCTCCTCATCCACCACCAGCAGACCCAGGTCCTTGAAGACCACGTCCTTCTGCAGGAGCCGGTGGGTGCCGATGACGATGTCGGCGCTGCCGTCCTTCACCATGCGCAGGGATTCCTTGATCTGGGCCTGGGAGCGGAACCGGCTCAGCACCTCGATATGCACCGGCAGGCCCGCAAAGCGCTTCATGGCCGTGACGTAATGCTGCTGAGCCAGCACCGTGGTGGGCACCAGGATGGCGGCCTGTTTGGCGTCCATGACGCACTTCATCACCGCCCGGAAGGCGACCTCCGTTTTGCCGAAGCCCACGTCCCCGCAGAGGAGCCGGTCCATGGGCACGGGCTTTTCCATGTCCCCCTTGATCTCGGCGATGGAGCGCAGCTGGTCCTCGGTCTCCGCGTATTCAAAGCGCTCCTCGAATTCCTGCTGCCACACCGTGTCGGGCCCGAAGGCGTAGCCGGGGCGCCGCGCCCGTTCGGCATAGAGCTGGATGAGCCCCGCCGCCAGGTCCTGGGCGGCTTTTTTCGCCCGCGTCTTGGCCTTGGCCCAGTCGGTTCCTCCCAGCTTGGAGAGCTTCACCGGGGCGTCCTCGCCCCCGGCGCCGATGTATTTGGATACCACGTCCAGCTGCGTGGCGGGCACATAGAGCACGTCGGTGCCCGCATAGCCGATCTTCACATAGTCCTTGAAGCCGCCGTCCACCTGCAGCCGTTCCACGCCCAGGAAGCGGCCGATGCCGTGGGTCTCGTGGACCACCAGGTCGCCCTTCGACAGGTCCGTGAAGCTCTGGATGCGCTTGCGGCTGCCGTCGCCCTTCTTGCGGGCCTTGCCCTGGGTATAGCGGGCGGCGAATTGCCCCTCCGTCAGCACCGCCAGCTTCATGCCGGGGTATTCCATGCCGGAGGAGAGGCCGCCCACGGAGATGACGCAGACCCCCGGATCGGCAAGCTGGGCCAGGGCTTCGTCGATGACGGGGCGGACGCCGTTCCCTTCCAGATATTCCCGCAGGATATCCGCCTTTCGCCGATCTCCGGCGAAAACCACCAGCCGGTATCCCTCCTTGAGATAATGGACGATGTCCCCGGCGGCGGTGGAGAGGCTGCCGCCGTAGCTGGGCAAAAGCTTTGCCGTCAGGTTCAGCAGCGTGCGGGGCGCCAGGGGATAGGTGCTCCCACGGAAGCTGTCGGCAAAGACCACCGGCCAGTCCGCGAGGCGGTTGCACAGTTCCCCCCACTCCCGGAAATAGGCGCTGAGGCTGCCCTCCAGCTGGTCTCCCTCCAGAAGGGCCTGCACGTCCTGCCCCAGCTGCCAGCTCCAGTTTTTGGCCCGCTCGGAGCAGCGGCCGGGTTCATAGACCATCACCGCCGCATCCGGAGGCAGATAGCTGAGACCGTCGGCAAATTCGGCGTACAGCAGGGATATGTACTTGTCCGCCGCGGAAAAGCTGAGGCCGGAGGCCATGCGCTCCAGGTCGGAGGTGAGATTGGCGATGAGGATGTTGGGGGGCGAGCGGCGCTTTTGCAGCTTTTTGATGAAAGCGCCGAGCTTTTCGCAGAGAAGGTCCGTCCCCCCGTCCGCCAGGCAGGGGAGGCACTCCGCCGCGGGGATGATCTCCGCGCTCTGCAGGTTCTCCGTCCGCCGCTGCGTCCCCGTGTCGAAAAGACCCATGGCGTCGATCTCATCCCCGAAAAGCTCGCAGCGCACGGGCTGCGCGTAGGCGGGGGAGAAGAAATCCAGGATGCCGCCCCGGATGGCGAACTGCCCCATGCCCTCCACCGCATCGCAGCGCTTATAGCCGCAGAGGGTCAGCTTGTCCGCCAGCAGACCGAGCTCCGCCCGGTCCCCCACCCGGAGGGTGAAGGAGACTCCCTCCAGCCGCTGGGGCGGCAGGGTCCGCTGCATCAGACCGTCGGGCGTCGCCACCAGCAGGGGAGCGGTCCCCTCCCGCAGGCGGCGGAAGGCCTTCAGCCGGGCGTGCTCCCCCTCGCGGGATACGCTGTCCGCCCGGAAGAAGGTGAACTCCCTGGCATAGAGGGTCAGCGCCTCCTCCTGGCTGAAAGCCGCCAGATCGGCGCGGAAACGCTCCGCCTCCAGCTCGTCGGGGCAGATCACCAGCAGGGGCCGCCCCGTCTCTCTGCGGATGGCGGCGGCGGCGTGGGCGGCGTGGATGCCCCCCAGGCCGCTGTACACCAGAGGACAGCCGCCGTATTCCATGCGCTGCAGTAATTCGATAAAATCCTTCTCGCCCCGGAGGGCACGGGTCAGTCCCAGCATGTCTGCCTCCAAAAACCGGAAATCCGGGCAACGCGAAATGTGGACGAAACCCGCCGGAGAGGGGGCGCCGTCCAAATAACGTACAGTAAAAATATTATAGCGCCCGACGCTTGCCGAATCAAGCGGAATATGATATCCTCTTGCCCATGAATTACCAGGAAGCAATGGAAAAGACCCTGGCCGGCCTGGGGAGGGCAAGGCCGCGGCTCATGCTGCACGCCTGCTGCGCCCCCTGCGCCAGCTGGCCTCTGGAGGCCCTGTCGGACCGGCTGGACATCACCGTGTTTTACTATAATCCCAATATCATGCCGCGGGAGGAATACGAAAAGCGGCTGGGGGAATTTGACAAGCTGCGGCGCTATCCCTTCCGCCTCCTTGCGGAGCCCTGGGATAACGAAGCTTTCCTCGCCGCCGTCCGTGGCAGGGAAGAAGACCGGGAGGGCGGTGCGCGCTGCTCCCTCTGCTTCCGCCTGCGCCTCATGCGCACGGCGGAAAGGGCAAAGGCGGAGGGCTTCGATTTTTTCACCACCACCCTCACCGTGAGTCCCCACAAAAACGCGGAGATCATCAACGCCATTGGCGCGGAGCTGGGGGAGAAGTGCGGCGCCGTCTGGCTGCCCTCGGATTTCAAGAAGCGGGAGGGCTACAAGCGCTCCATCGCAATCTGCCGGGAGCTGGGCATCTACCGGCAGAATTACTGCGGCTGCCGCCTGCAGGACATACAGAAAGGAAACTAACGCCTGATGCAGAACGATACGAAGCTCCACAAGCTCTGCCGCGCCGCCGTCATCGGCGCGCTTTACGCCGCCGTCACCCTGCTGCTGGCCCCCATCAGCTACGGGAACCTCCAGTGCCGTGTCAGCGAAGCCCTGTGCATCCTGCCCTGGTTCTTCCCGGAGACCGGCTGGGGCCTGTTCGTGGGCTGTCTGCTGGCGAACCTCCTGGGGGGCAACGGCCCGCTGGACATCGTTTTCGGCTCGCTGGCGACCCTGATCGCCTGCCTGATCACCGCCCGCCTCAAGCCCCGTGGCCTGGCGCTGCTGCCGCCGGTGATCGTGAACGCCGTCATGGTGGGCGCGATGCTGGCCTATGTCATCACCCCGGATTCCTTCTGGGCTTCCTATCCCGTCTTCGCCCTGGAGGTGGGCGTCGGGGAGGCTGTGGCGATGTATGTGCTGGGCCTGCCCCTGAGCTATCTGCTGGAGCGCATCCCCTATGTGAAGAAATACGCCGTAAAGCACTGAAAAAATCCTTGACAAGCCCCGGCATTTGTGTATAATCAAAAGGCTGATTATTTCGGCATATCCTTGTCTGCATTTGCAGACCAATTGTCCATAAGGAGGTGCAAAAGACATGGCAAAGATCCAGGAAAAGTACGAGGTCCTCTATATCGTCGATCCCCGCAAGACGGAGGAGGAAACCGCCGCGATCATCGAGAAGTTTAAGACCCTGATCGAGGAGAACGCGACCATCGACGAGGTCGAGGACTGGGGCAAGCGTCATCTGGCCTACGAGATCGACTATCAGACCGAGGGCTATTATGAGCTGGTGAAGTTCACCGCCGGGCCCGAATTCCCCGCGGAGCTGAAGCGTATCCTGAGCATCACGGAAGGCATCCTGCGCTACATCGTCGTCAAGACGGAGGGCTGACATGCTGAACCACATCGTTTTGATGGGTCGTTTGACCCGCGATCCCGAGCTGCGGCGGACCCAGTCCGGCGTGGCGGTGGCCAGCTTCTCCCTGGCGGTGGACCGGGATTTCGGCAGCCGTGACAGCGGCGAAAAGCAGACGGATTTCATCGACATCGTCGCCTGGCGGAATACGGCGGAGTTCGTCTCCAAGTATTTCACCAAGGGGAGAATGGCGGTGGTCTCCGGCCGACTCCAGATCCGGGATTGGACGGATCGGGAGGGCGGCAAGCGCCGCAGCGCCGAGGTCGTGGCCGACAACGTCTATTTCGGCGACTCCAAACGGGACGGCGCCGCTCCCGCCCAGGGCGGTTCCGGCTATGACCGTCCGTCCTATGGGAATTATGACGCGCCCGCCATTTCCGCCGATTTCAGCGAGGCGGAAGACGACGGCGAGCTGCCCTTCTGATCCGGGCAGCCCTTTCATCGAAGATAAGGAGGAATCACCATGGCTAATGTGAATACCAGTGCCGAGCGCGGCGACAGGCCCATGCGCCCCCGCAAGCGCAGGAAGGTTTGCCAGTTCTGCGTGGATAAAGTCAGCTATATCGACTACAAGGACACTGCGAAGCTGAAGCGCTTCCTGTCCGAGCGGAGCAAGATCCTGCCCCGGCGGACCACCG
>JAEETX010000098.1 GCA_016286665.1 Oscillospiraceae bacterium | reverse complement strand
TGCCGCTGCCCCAGTCGTCATGATGGAGGATCATTTCGGGATGCAGGTTGGAGCAGATCTTCTCCGCCAGGCCCAGCTCCCAATCCTTGATATACTTGATCATGTCCATGATCTCGTCGGGATAGGTCAGGTAGTATTCCAGAGCGGCGGTCATGCTGCAGAGGTAGTGGACCTGCTCGAACATGCCGGGGGCGATGAAGGCGCAGGTGAAGGCCTTGTCGTTCACGGCGTTCTTATACATCTCGCCCCACTGCGCCCACTCCTCCTGGGTGTAGGTGATGTCGGGACCCTTGACATAATCCTGCCAGTGCTCGATGTCCTTCACGACGATCTTGTCCTCGGTGTGCACAGGGAAAGCGCCGGGCACGTTGTCGGGCCAGGACATGGTGACGCCCCAGGCATTGAGGGTGTTGACGATGCCCTTGGCGGGAGCGCCGCCGTTGTGCATCAGCTGGGGATGCATCATAAGGTTGACGGCCTCATACTGGTTGACGAAACGGTCGGGCTTGCCGCCCTTGATGATGGACTGGCGCATGTTTTCTTTTGCAGTCAGCATTGGGTAAACCTCCTGAATGAATATTGGGACCAACCTCTTGTTCTTTTTCAAGTTATCATATCATAATGAGGCAAGATTGTCCTTAGTCTTTTTCCACAAATTCTCCGGGAGAAGTTGTGCGTTTTGCCCAGTCTATGGGAGTGCATAGGCATGGCGGGCATTTTCCCCCAGGAGCGCTTCCTTCTCCGAAGCCGTGAACAGGGGGCTGCCGGCATAGAGGTCCAGCAGCCGCTCATACGCCGAAGCGCGAAGCGCGCCGGGGGCGTCGGTGCCCCAGAGGAGCTTATGGATCCCGAACTCGTCGGCAAAGGCGCGCACCAGCTTCGGCGGCGTGGGGAACGCGGGCGATTCCTCCCGGCAGAAATCCGTCAGAGCCGCAAAGTCGAACCACACATTCGCTCGCTTCGCCAGAGACGCCATACGCCGCCAGGCCTCTCTGCGCGCCGGGTCCGTCATGGGCACGTCGGGGAATCCCAGGTGGCAGATCACGAACCGGGTGCCGGGAAAGGCGGCGGTGACGGCCTCCAGGGCTTCCGTCTGATAGGTCCTTCCCCCTACCCTTCCGGGGTCCACGGCGACGGTCACCCCCAGCCGGCCGGCCAGGGCGTAGACCGGCGCCATATCCGGACTGTCCAGGCGAAAATCCGGGTACCAGCCGGGATTGGTGTACCCCAGGCCCTCCGACATTTCAAACTTGACGGCGGTCAGTCCCCGGAAGCGCTTTTCCCTCAGCTCCGCCGCCGCGCCGGGGCCCTGGGAAATGGTCATGGCAGCGGCGAAGCGGCCGGGGTATTCCTTCACGGCCCGCTCGTTCTCACCCTGGTCCGTGATGGAATTGGCCAGCAGGACTGCCTGGGCTACGCCGCATGCATCCATGGAGCGCAGCAGCTCCTCCGCCGGGTAGCCCGTGTCCTCATACGTCTCCGGCATGATGGAGACCGTTTCCCCGTCGAATTTCCGCACCTGCCCGCAAGGCAGGATCTCCGTGCCGCTGCGCGCGTCGTATCTTCCCGCGAAGCCTGCGGGGAAAACATGGGCGTGGGCGTCGACGATCCTCACGGCTCGATCCAGGCGGCGCGGAAGCCGATATCCGGATAGATAAAAGCCCTGGTCTCCCGCAGATAGAGGTCCCACGCGCCGCCGAACTTGCCGTCGAACCAGCTGCCGCCGCGGGCGGCAACGCGTTCGCCGTAGTTGCGCAGGAAGAGGATGGAGCCGTCCTTATATTCCCCCGGCGCGGGCATGGCCCCCAGGCGCTGGAGGATGGGCGGCACCCCGACGCCTTCTGCGGGATTCAGGGAGGAGAAAAAGCACCAGCCATAGGCCCGGTGGGCGATGTCCGCCTCGGAACCGGTGTAGTTGGGATATTCCAGGGCGGTATTCAGCCGATAGCCGCCCCGCACGCCGATATCCTCCGGAGAATCCGTGCCGGGGGCGGTGCCGTCGTATTTCATGGTGCCGGGGGTTCCGGGAACGGTGAAGCTGCCGTCGGGCAGCACGGCCCGCCACAGAGGGCTCTCCGGCCCCTCGTCCACATTCAGGGCGCTGTCGTTATCCGGGATGAACTGCAGTTCCCCGTCCACGGTACGGATGCCGGAGACCCAGTTCCACACGTCCCCGTTCAGGTCGG
This sequence comes from Oscillospiraceae bacterium, assembly GCA_016286665.1. Lineage (GTDB taxonomy): Bacteria > Bacillota > Clostridia > Oscillospirales > Oscillospiraceae > UBA1774. The sequence goes on along the minus strand of JAEETX010000098.1, from coordinate 7,348 downwards.
CGATGCCCCAGGGCCCGCCGTCGTGGTTCCACCGGTCCGGCCCGGAGCCGGTGAGGGTGCGCATCTCCTCCTCCGTGCCCCGGCCCCGCTTCTGGCCGGCGGAAAGGACGCCCCGGTCCCAGGGGCGCTCCGGCTCGCCGCCGAAGGAGGCGTTGCCCCTGGGCACGGTGCCGTTGCGCACGCACCAGTGCATGATCGCGCACCACTCGGCGTTGGTGAGCAGGTGCCAGCCCGGCCCCTTGGCCGTGCAGGCTTTGCGGGCTTCGTCGATGGTGAGGGTGTGGGCCGGGTCCCGGCCGGGGAGACTGTAGGCCCTGCCGTATTCGATGACGTTTTCATATTTGCTGATCCAGATGCTGTCCAGGGTCCTTCCGCCCACGACAAAGGCGCTGCAGGGCTCCTCCGGGGCCCCCTCCAGCACGTCGGACCAGAGGAACATGGGAATGCGGACCATGACGCTGGGATACCCCAGGTCGTCGAAAAGCAGGGTGTTTTTCCCCCCGGAGGCCGCCTCCAGGGTGAACTTCGCCCCCTCGTACCTGGCCCGCACTGCCGCCGGGTCCTCCGAGGGCAGCACTGCCGGCTCCGGCTGGCCCACCTTTTTCAGCACGGGAAAACCCAGATCGTCCCTTTGTCCGGTTTTGATGATCTCCACAGCTGTCATTCCTTTCGTTTTTTTCATTATTCTACCCTATGAGCGTCAAGGACGCAAGCATGATTGACTTTTTCCGCCGTTCATGGGAGAATAGACACAGGAAAGCATGCCTTTTGGAGGTGCAGCGGATGGAACGGGACAGCGCGCACTATATCGCCTGGCGCAGCGCCCTTGTGTACAACAGCCTTGGCGGCTTCGGCGGGGTATCCGTCAACATGGACGACCGCTTATGGAACGACGCCGGCGGTCCCTTTGTCCTGAGCGTTTTCCGCAACAGGGCTGTGGAGAACTATGCCGTCAGCGACGCCGACGCGGAGGCGTTTATCCAAAAGGTCCTGCATCAGAGCGAGGCGGATGTCCTCCGCCCCGCCGGACCCGCCGCGGACCCCCACGAGGGGACCGAGGTGCGCATCGGGAAGAAGCGTTACCCCTTCCGGGATGCGAAGCTTATGAAACAATGGCTGGAGGAGCTGCAAGTTCAATGCGGCGAACCTCTTACAAACGAGGAAGCCTACCGCTACGCCCACCCCGCTCCTGTGCCGCCGGCGGGAGACGTGGAGGTCATCAAGATCGTGGAGCAGGCGGTGCTCCCCCAACGCCCTGCCGCCGTACTTGGTCCGGGGCCGGACAACTGCCGCAGCGAGCTGCTGGTGGAGGACGGCTTCGCCGTGCTGTCGGTCTTTCAGGACGGCATGCACCTGGAATACATCCTGCCCCCGGCGCTGCTGCCGGAGGTGAACGCGGCGGCCAGAGCGATGCTGGACGATCCCGGGGACGGCTATCATACCGAATGGGATGCGGATGCCTGGCTCAAGGTCAAAGGCCGGGAGGAGGAATTCGACGCCAAGCCGGAGGATGTGCTGAAGCTCTTTGCATCCCTGGCGGGGCGCTGCGGGGACCCCATCCCCCGCAAGGACCACCCGGATTTTTACAAGGTCTGGCTCCAGGGGGTGCGGGACAAGCTGGCAAATGCCTGGGACTGCCCCCTGTGCGCCTGGAAGCGCAACACCGCCGCCTTCTGCGAGGGCTGCGGGGCGAAGCGCCAGGACATTCCTTCGGGCCGGGCGGTCAGCATGCCGAAACCGAAGGCGCCGGCCCCCTGGAGCTGCCTCCGCTGCGGCACCGTGGGGAACAGCGGAAGCTACTGCTGCGAATGCGGCGGCCCCGTCAACGTGGAAGAGCGCTTCACCGGCGAAAGCGGTCCCATCGGCTACCGGAGGGGTGCAGGCTGGGGTATTGGAGGCAGCTTCGGAGCCTTCTGGCCCATGCCGACGCCACCCCCGCAGAAGCCGGAGCAGGCGGCGCCCGCTGCCGTCGGGGAGTGGTTCTGCACCATGTGCGGCGCACGCAACAGCGGAAAATTCTGCACGGAATGCGGAAAACCGAAGGAGCAATAACAGGCATCCTACAGAGATCGGAGACAAAGGAGCGAAAACCATGGGATTCTTTGATTTTCTGAAATCCAAAAAGAAGAAGGCCGAAGCCGAGGCGGAGAAGGCGGAGGTGCTGGGGCTGGAAGTAGACCCCGCCGACATCGACCCGCCGGAGACCCGCTATACGGAGGAATACCGGGAATTCCTGGAAACCCAGGAAGCCGGGGAGCGGAGCGGGGAGCTTCCTGAGGAGGAAAACGCCCCCTGCGCCGAAGGAGCTTCCCCGGAGGGAGAAGAAGCGCGGCAAGAGGACTCCTGAGATGAAAAGGCCCGTCTTTTGGGCGGCGGTCTCCGCCTTTGTTATGATCGCCCTGCCCTGGCTGTTTCGGTCGCTCATCTTGGGCTACACGTACTTCACCGCGATCTTTTCGCTGGTCTATGTCCTGAACCCCATCTTTTCCGCCGTCGTGGGCGTCTTTGCGGGCAGAGATATGAAAGCACTGTGGTATCTGCTTCTTTTCCCACCCCTGTTCTTTCTGGCAGGTATCGGGCTGCTGTTCACCCTCAGCAGCGTATGGGTGTTTTTCCGCTATGCAGTCCTCTATCTGGCGCTGGGGGCGGCAGCCATGCTGATTTCCGCCGCCATTCGGAAGCACGGGCGGCAGATGGATCCATGATATGCTCCGAAAGGGAGGTCAAGACAATGAACATTCGCGCCGCTTTGATCGAAAGGCCTGGGGAGGACTTTCACATCGAGACCCTGGAGCTGGCGGAGCCGCGCCGGGACGAAGCCCTGGTGCGGATCGCCGCCTGCGGCGTCTGCCACACGGACGACGTGGCCCGCTGCGGGATCATCCCCGTGCCCCTCCCCGCCGTCTTCGGCCATGAGGGCTGCGGCGTCGTCGAAGCCCTGGGACCGGGTATGGAGGACTTCTCGCCGGGGGACCGGGTTCTGTTTTCCTTCGGCTACTGCGGGACCTGTGAGAATTGCCGCAGCGGGCATCCCTACGCCTGCCTCCACAACCGGCGGCTGAACTTCTCCGGAGAGCACTTCGACGGCAGTCACCGTCTGTCTGGAAACGGGAAACCCGTCTCCGCCTTTTTCGGCCAGGGGGCCTTTGCCGAATATGCGGTGGTACACCGCCACAACCTCATCCCCGCCCCCGACGATCTGCCTCTGGAGCTGCTGGCCCCCCTGGGCTGCGGCATCCAGACCGGGGCCGGGGCGGTGCTGAACTATCTGAAAGCCGAACCGGGCAGCAGCATCCTCATCACCGGCTGCGGGGCCGTGGGGCTCAGCGCCGTCATGGCCGCCGTGATTGCTGGCTGCGAAACGATCATCGCCTGCGACGTGGTGCCGGAGCGGCTCCGGCTGGCGAAGGAGCTGGGGGCGACCCATACGCTGAACGGGCGGGAGGTATCCGACATTCCCGGAGCGGTGCGCAGCCTCACGGACGGCTGCGGCGTTCGCTATGCCGTGGACTGCACCGGCAGCGGGACGTGCGTCCGCACCTCCCTCATCTGCGTCCGCCCTCTGGGCGTCTGCGCCGTGGTGGGCGCCACCCAGGAGCTGACCATCCACGTGGAGAACGAGCTCATGGGGGCCGCCAAGACCCTGGGCGGCGTGGTGGAGGGCTGCTGCGTGCCCCAGCTTTTCATTCCGAAGCTGCTGGAATTCCACCGCCGGGGCCGCTTCCCCTTCGACCGGCTGATCACCTATTACCCCTTTGCAGAGATCAACGCCGCCTTTGCCGACACGAAAAAGGGCAGCGTTGTCAAAGCGGTGCTGAAAATGTCGCAATAGTTCTTGACATCCGCCAAAAGGATGATACAATCAGCTTGGTCTTTCAAGAAATAACTTTGTCAGAGTAGGCAACGTGCATTAAGTGCCGCGGGATGGGAAGTCGCCCGCGGACGAAAAACCCCTGAGGTTTGTGACACGGCGCCGCGTCCGCTGACACAATATGGCGGTTCTATGCCCATTTCGGAGCATTGGCCTCCCTGCTGTGCCGCGAACGCGCACCGCAGGGAGGATTTTTTATGAATTATCAGGAATCTCTGGACTACATCCTGGGCACCCCCAATCCCGGCGGGGTATATGAGCGCAATGTGATGCAGTCCCTGCTGGAAAAGCTTGGGAATCCCCACATGGGGCTGAAATACGTCCACATCGCCGGGACCAACGGCAAGGGCACCACCAGCGCCTTCGTGGCCTCCGTCCTGCGGGAAGCGGGCTACAAAACGGGGCTCTACACCTCTCCCTTCATCCAGCGCTTCAACGAGCGCATCCAGGTGAACGGGGAGCAGATCCCCGACGACGACCTTGCACGGATCACCACAAAGATCGCCGAAGCCGTTCCCGCCGTCATGGCGGAGGGACGGCGGCGGCCCACGATCTTCGAGCTCATCACCGCCCTGGGCTTCTGCTGGTTCCAGGAGCAGAAATGCGACGTGGTGGCGCTGGAGGTGGGCATGGGTGGACGGCTGGACGCAACGAACGCCATCCTGGACGAGGACAGCGTCGTTTCCGCCATGGTGAACATCGGCTTCGACCACATGGAGTTTCTGGGGGACACCCTTCCCCTGATCGCCGGAGAAAAGGCGGGCATCATCAAGGAAAAGGGCGACGTGGTGGTCTACGGGCAGAGCCCGGAGGTGGAAAAGGTCTTTTACGACAAGGCCATGGAAAAGCACGCGACCTATACCCGCTCCGACAACGAGACCGCCGTGGTGAAAACCATGGACGTGACGGGGACGACCTTCCGCTTCGGCCCCTGGCGGGACATGAAGATCCGCCTTCTGGGCAGGTATCAGGTGCGCAACGCCTGCACCGCTCTCACCGTCATCGAGCGGCTGCGGCTGCACGGCTTCACCATCGCTGACGAGCAGGTCTACGCGGGCATGGAAAAGGCGATATGGCCCGGAAGGGCAGAGCTTCTCCGGCAAGACCCCGCCGTGATCGTGGACGGGGCCCACAATCCCCAGGGCTTTGAAGCCCTCATGGAGACCATGGAGCTGCTGTTCCCCGGCAAGAAGCTGAACATCGTGCTGGGGGTGCTGGCGGACAAGGACTTCCAAAGCGGCCTGGATATCGCCATCCCCCACGCAAAGAAATTCTTCGCCGTGACCCCGCCCTCCTACCGGGCGCTGGACGCGGGAGAGCTGGCGGCGGACATCCGGGAAAAGAGCGAAGTGCCCGTAGCCCCCTTTGAGAGCATCCCCGCGGCCATCGAGGCCGCTTTGGCAGAATCGGACAAGGACGACGTGATCGCCATCCTGGGTTCCCTGTATCAGGTGGGAGACGTCCGCACGTACTTCGGAAGGAGCAAATTCGGATGAAAAAGCGTACTACATTCAAGGAAGACCTGCTGATCTTCGGCAAGGTCAAGGTGCTGACCCTCACCGCCATGCTCATCGCCATGAGCGTGGTCATCGGCATCATCTGCAAAAACTTCCTCACCTGGAACATCTATTACCGCTTCACGCTGGAAAACCTGCCCATCTTCTTCGCCGCCATCGCTTTCGGTCCCTTCATCGGGGCGGCGGCGGGCGTCCTGGCGGACCTGGTGAGCTGCCTCTGCTCCACGAACCCGGCGGTCAACCCCATCATCTCCCTGGGCGCGCTCATGGTGGGCTTCATGGCGGGTCTGATCTCCCATCACGCGGATTTCAAAAATGACAATCTGCGCATCGCCTGCGCCGTCATCCTGGGCCACCTGGTGGGCCAGGTGGGCATCAAAAGCGTCGGCAAGATCCTGTGGTACGGCATGCCCTGGTTCGGCATCTTCCTCGGCCTGGGCTTCTCCGTCCTGGCCGGGGCCGTGGAATTCTTCGTCCTGCGCGCGCTGTTCAAAAACAGCGGCGTGCAGAGCTCGCTGAAAGGGATTTACAGAAAATGACGCCGCTTGCATTCATTTCGCAGGAGAAATTTCAGGGCTTCAAGCCCGGCTTCGACCGGGTGCGGGTCCTGCTGGAAAAGCTGGACCACCCGGAAAGAAAGCTGAAATTCGTCCACGTGGCGGGCACCAACGGCAAGGGCAGCACCTGCGCCTGCATTTCCTCCATTCTGACCAAGGCGGGCTACAAAACGGGGCTCTATATCTCCCCCTTCGTCATCTGCTGGAATGAGCGGGTGCAGATCGACGGGCAGTATATCTCCGACGAGGAGTTCGCCCGGGCCGTCGGCGTGGTGGGACCCGTGGCGGAGGCGATGGAGGACCCTCCCAGCCAGTTTGAGCTGGAAACGGCCCTGGCCCTGTGGTATTTCGCCGACCGGGGCTGTGAATTCGCCGTCATGGAAGTGGGCATGGGCGGCGAATGGGACGCCACCAACGTCATCCCCGCCCCGGAGGCGGCGGTGCTCTGCGCCATCGCCCTGGACCATACCGCCGTGCTGGGCGCGACCGTGGCGGAGATCGCCAGGGTCAAGGCGGGCATCATCAAGTCCGGCAGCGACGTGGTGAGCTACGGGAATGAACCCGACGCGGAAAAGGTGATCGAGGAAGTCTGCATGTCCCGGGGCTGCCGCCGGTTCCGCCCGGACTTCGACAGTATCCTCGTCCGGGAGCGGAGCCTCACCGGCGTAACCTTCGACTACGGCGCACTGGAAGAACTCACTCTCCCCCTGGCGGGGGCCTATCAGCCCAAAAACGCCGCCCTCGCCATCGAAACCGCCCGGGTGCTGCGCGGCCGGGGCTGGCACATCACCGACCGGGATATCCGCGCCGGGCTGGCCGCCGTGCGGTGGCCGGGCCGATTTGAGCTGCTGCGGCGAGACCCGATCTTCATTCTGGACGGCAGTCACAACCCCCAGGGCATGGAGGCCACCGTGGACAGCCTGCGCACCTTCTTCCCCGGCAAAAAGCTCTGGTTCCTCATGGGCATTATGGCCGACAAGGATGTGCACGCCGTGGCAAAGCTCCTGGCCCCCCTGGCGGCGGGCTTCGCCGCCGTGGAGCCGCCCAACCCGCGGGCCATGAAGCCGGCGGAGCTGGCTTCGCTGCTGGCGGCGGACACCGGAGCCGAGGCAAAGGCCTTCGACAGCATCGACGAGGGGGCGCGCTGGGTGCTGGACAAGGCGGGCAAGGACGGCGTCTGCGCCGCTCTGGGTTCCCTGTATTTCTCCGCGCAGGTAAGGGAAGCGGTAGAGAACGCCTGAAGGATTGGGTGCGCTCCGGCGCACCCAATAAAAAATGTAGGTGTTACGATGATGTGTGACAGTAAGTGAAAAAAGAGTGGCGAATAGAAGTGGCCTGTATTAAGGTTGAGTTGACGAGACAAAACCGAAAGGCAGGTGCCACCCTATTCGCCATGAATAAGA
>JAEETX010000097.1 GCA_016286665.1 Oscillospiraceae bacterium | reverse complement strand
GGTGTTTTTCGCGAGGCGCATGTCCCCGCGAAAAACAATCCCGATTCTATTCGCGCCTGCGGGCGCGAACTCTGCGAGGCCTTTCTTATTAAGTCACTATGGACAATACGGGCGGGACCGGTCCGGTCCCGCCCGCTGTGTATTCTGATTGATTATGCGTCCATCTTTTTCTTGTACTTTTTCATCACCAGCTGGAGGGCGATGGTGATGGCGGCGGTGATCGCCCCCATGACAAAGGTCATGTAGTATCTGCCGGTAGACTTCACCAGGGCATTGGAGATAGAATTAAAGAGAATGGAGCTGAAGCCCAGGCTCAGCATCGCCACGCCGTAGTTGGTGCCGGTGTATTTCGCGCCGAAGAAGTCCGTGGTGGTGGCGGGGTTGATGGCGCTGGGGCCGCCGAAGGCGAAGGCCGTGATCATCACCACCACGATGTAGCCGTAGCCGCCCACGAACATCAGCAGCAGGGCGCAGACAATGGTGACCACGCAGAGGATGACGACCGTCTCCACCCGGCCCAGCTTATCCGACAGGGCGGACATGACAAAGCGGCCAGAAGCGTTGAAGACGCCGGTGAGGGACACGCAGGTGAGGGCCAGGGCGGTGCTGAGGCCCCGCTCCTCCCCCAGGGGGCGGATGATGGGGTTCAGCATATTCCAGGTGGCGTTGTAGAAGAAGATGGTCAGCAGGATGCACCAGAAGGGCACGGTGCGGATGGCCTCCTTCAGGGGGATCTCCCGCTTGGCGACGATGGCGTTTTTCTTTGGGGCGGGCTTGGGAAGCTTCGCCAGATATTCCTCCGAGGGGAGCTGGATGAAGCAGCAGGCGATCAGGCCCACCACCAGGAAGACCAGGGAGAGGATGCGCAGGGTTGCGCTGACATTGTTGTCGTTCTTTTCCAGCATGACGCCGATGATGGGGCTGAAGGCCACGGTGCCCAGGCCGAAGGCCGCCGTGGCGATACCGGTGGCGAAGCCCCGGCGGTGGGGGAACCACTTCTGGATGCAGGAGAGGAGCGCCCCGTAGCTGACGCCCACGCCGATGCCGCCGATAGCGCTGTAGGTCAGGTAGAAAAGCCAGATGGAGCTGCCCGGTTTCACACAGGAGGAGAGGAAAATGCCCACGCCGAAGAGGATCACGCCCAGAAAGCTGATCTTTTTCGGCCCGAACTTATCGTTCAGCGCGCCGCCGCCGAAATTACCCACGCAGAAGGCAAAGAGCATGATGCTGGCGATGAGGTTGACGCTGCCGCTCTCCCAGCCGAAGTGGATCATGGTCGCGTTTTTCAGCACGCTCCACAGATAGATGACGCCCACGCAGAGCATGGCCACCAGGCCGCCGATGATGGGCAATACCGGAGATTTTGTTTTCGTCATATCGTTTACCCCTTCCCTGCCCCGCCGGGGCAGACGTATCATATACCGTCTATTATACGTTGATCTTTCGGAATGTCAATCGCCGGACGGTTTTCTTCCCGGCGGAAAAGGGCCGGCGGCGCGTCTTTTTGCCGCTTTTTCTTGACAAACATACGATAAAAATGTTACTGTGAATCTATCTGAACAGGAGGTGCTTTACGCATGACCAAGAAAGAAAAATTTCTGTCCGTAATGCGGAACGAAAAGCCGCTCAAGTGGATGGGCTACGGCTTTGAAGCTTTCACCAAGACCATGTTCCACTGCATCATCGACCCCATCTCCGTCTGGGATATCCTCTTCATCCAGGGCGAGAACGTGCTGGACCACTGGGGCGTCAATCACCGCTATCTGCCCGACAAGGACCCCGGCATCATCCCCATGGTGAACGAGCAGAACCAGGTCATCAAGGACATCACCCACTGGCGCGACTATGTCGTGTTCCCCGAGATTCCCTCCGACCTGGACTGGAAGGGCACGCAGGAACAGATCGCTCAGGTAAACCGGGACGAGGAGCTGGTGATGGTCCCCACCTTCCGCGGCCTCTTTGAGCGCGCCCACTGCCTCATGACCTTTGAGGACACCCTGATCAACATGTATGAGGAACCCGAAGCCATGAACGAGTTCTTCGGCGCCTACTGCGACTGGAAGCTGAAGGTGGCCGAGGCCCTCTGCGACAACCTGGACTTCGACGTCATCCACAGCCACGACGACTGGGGCAGCAAGACCGCCATGTTCTTCTCCATCGACAAGTTCCGCGAGCTGCTGAAGCCCCACTACAAGCGGCTCTACGACTACTACCACAAGCGTGGCAAGCTCGTGCAGCATCACTGCGACTGCTACGCCACCGACGTGGCCCCCGAGCTGGTGGACCTGGGCGTGGAGATGTGGCAGGGCGTGCTTCCCTCCAACGACATCAAGCGCATCCAGAAGGAGACCCAGGGCAAGATCCTCCTCATGGGCGGCCTGGATCAGGGCCTCATCGACCAGGCGGACGTCACCGAGGAAGCGGTCCGCGCCGAGGTGCGCCGCGCCATCGACGAATACTGCCCCGGCGGCGGCTTCGTGCCCTGCATCGGCTCCCTGGAGTGCCTGAACGCCTGGGTCACCCCCGTGGTCATCGACGAGTGCAACAAGTACGGCGCCGAGTGGCTTGCCAAGCAGAAATAATCGAATCGACCCCGCTGTGCCGGGCTTCGATGTGAGCGGGTCTGAGTTGCGCTCCCCGCCTCACGTCGTCGCCCGGGGGAATCTTTGCAGGCATTGCCGCAATGCGGCAATGCCTGCAATTTCGTTTAAAAGGATGCAGGGCGCTCGCCCGTCCGCTCCGCGAAATGGTTTTTTCGCCAGCACATGTCCATGCGAAAAATGAAAAGGCTTTTGTCGAGGACAGTTTTTCTGAGAACCACATGATAAAGAACAACAGGGATTCAGCCAGGCCAGGCCGAGTCCCTGTTGTGTTTCATTCCTGATGCTCCGGAAAATACGCTCCGTTTTTTCTCACTTCGTTCATGTTGAACTCATTGATACCACTGGGCTTGCGCCCGGTACATTCTGGCATAGAGGCCCTGCTTGTTCAGCAGTTCTTCATGGCTGCCGTCCTCCACGATCCGTCCATTGTCAAAAACCAAGATTCGGTCCACAAGCTGGGTGATGCCCAGGCGGTGGGAAATGAGGATGGTCGTCCTGTCCCCGGTAAGATCCGTGAAATTACGGTACAGCTCCGCTTCCGCCAGAGGATCCAGGGCCGCCGTTGGCTCGTCCAGGATCATGATCTTCGCGTCCTGCCGCCAGGCACAGCGACAGAGGGCTATCTTCTGCCACTGTCCGCCGGAGAGGTTGTTGCCGGTCTCGCTGAAAGAGCCGACCACTTCATCCATCCCGTGGGGCTGCGCGGAAATGAACTCCCAGGCTCCGTTGCGGCGTGCCACCGCTTCCACTTCGGCGTCTTCCGGCAACCGTCTGCGGTCTGAAACCACGATGTTCTCCCGGATGCTGGTCTCATATCGGGCGAAGTCCTGGAACGCTGCAGACAAGGTGCGGCGCGTGCGGGAAACTTCGGTATATATGCTTTCCCCACCCATGGTGATGGTTCCGTTGTCCGGCTCATACAGCGCGCAGAGCAGGCTGATGAAGGTCGTCTTTCCTGAACCATTTTCGCCCACAATGGCAATCTTTTCCCCTTCCCGGATGTGCAGCGTCAGGTCGTGAATGACCTCCCGCTCCGTATTGGGATAGGTGAAGCTGACATGATCGAAGTCCACATCGAACCGTTCCCACCCCTCCGCCTTCGGGTCCCTATGTTCATACTCCAGCTCATCCAGGGAGAAGAAATCTCGCATATAGGCGGCATTGCTGACGAACTGTGCTGCCTCGGTAAAGATGCGGGCTGTCACATCCTGGAGCTGGCTGGCCATAGTGAATACCAGCATGAAAGCGCCGATGCCTACGGCAGGGTCATTAAAGATTTTTCGTGCTGCGATCAGGAGAATGAAGATATAGACGCAGCTGCGGAAGATATCCGCAATGGCGTTGAACAGCACATGCTTTTTCGTTACCCGATTCTTAATCTGGATGTACTCCGCGTTTTTCCGGTCAAACTTGCCTTTCAGCCACGGGTAGGCGCCGAAAAAGCGGACGTCGTTCAGAGACTGCTGCATGGTGGCCTCGAAGAAATAGGCGCAGGCCATGAGGTATTCCAATATCCAGAAGCCCTTGTTGTGATACTCGCTCTCGCTGAATTTCGCGGTGATGATGATGGCAGGGATGCAGGTCGCCACCAGGATGACAACGATCCAGACGTCCACAGACCAGAGAACGGTCACGATGCTGATAAAGGTGATAATGCTCTGCAGCCAGCGGATCGTCGTTCCCACGCTCTCCGCCACGCGGTTCCCGGCTTCTGTTTCCACAAAGCTGATCCGCTGTTTGAAATCGTCGTAGTTTTCGATGTACTTGTATTTCACGTCGCAGGAGCAGCGCAGGACCCGCTCCTCCATGAACATCTGGATTTTGTAATGGTCCCGCTGCTCGAAATAGCTGCTGAGGGACCCCCAAATCAGCTGTATGATGTAGAGCGCCGATAGAATGACAAAAATGCCGAGAACGCTGACGATGGCAGCTTCCCCTTGCCCGTAAAGCTGCTGCACCGCATCTGAGAAGTGGCGCACCGCAATGGAAATCAGCATGGGAAGGAACGCCACAGCAAAACCAATCAGGCTGAGGATGAGCGAGGCGATTCCACGGGCCCGAAGGCTCACCTTCAGCGCCTTGCCGAAAACTTTGACCGCTTCCAAAAACGAGAGCCGTTCCTCTTTCATTCCGCAGCACCTCCATTCGCCGCAGCCTGAGATACCCCGTACCATTGGGCCTGTTCATTGAAGAAGTGGGCATAACGACCGTTCAAGGCCATCAATTCCTCATGGCTGCCCATCTCCGCAATTTTCCCGCCGTCCAGCATGATGATCTTGTCCGCCATGCGTGCAAAGCCCACCCGGTGGCTGATGAGAATCGCCGTTCTCCCTTTCAGCAGGTTTTTAATGCCGAGGAATTGCTCCATCTCGGCAATGGGGTCCAGCATGGAGGCCGGTTCGTCGAAGATCAGCACATCCCTGTCCGCCATGTGGGTCCGGGCGGAGGCCACCCGCTGCTTTTCGCCGCCGGATAGCTCCGAGCCGCTCTTGTCCTGGAATTTGCCCAGCAGGGTGTCCAGCCCCTTGGGGAGATTGGCGGCTACCTTTTCCGCGCCGCCCTTCCGCAGCGCTTCCCGGATCATATCCATATCCTCCATGTGCTCCACAGCGCCGACGCCGATGTTCTCCCGCAGAGAGGAATGGAAGAGGTAGAAATCCTGGAAAAACACACTGAGGCGGCTGCGGATGTAATCCCGACGGTAATCGCCGTAAGGCCGCCCGAAAAAGCGAACGGAGCCGGAATCCGGCTGATACATATTCAGCAGCAGCTTCACCAGGGTGCTTTTCCCGCTGCCGTTCACGCCCACCAGAGCTACGACCTCCCCGCGCTTGACCTGGAAGCTGACGCCGTCGATGGCAGGAGAATCCCCATAGGAGAAACGCAGGTCCCGAACGTCAAAGACCGTTTCCGGGTCGGCGGGGGTATTCTCCGTCCCGTCGGGATGGGGCTTCACCAGCTCAAAGAAGCGGCGTTGCTTGTCCAAGGCAATGAGCCCGAAATCAAATCTGACGATATATCGGGCGGTGCCGGAAATGGTGTTCAAGAGATTCAGGCAGAGGGTAAAGATGACCAGCAAAGCATCCGGCCGCATACTGCCTTTAGCGACGGCGGAGATGCTCACGCCCACCGCAACAATCAGAAAAGCATAAAAGCCAGCGCCGGTGATAAAGTCTCGCAGCTCCGCCGCCTTAGCGCGGCGAAGATTCCGTTTCTGGATACGGAGATAGGGCTGCTTCCACTGCTTGATCACCTGATCGGTGTTCTCAAAGATGCGGGTCTCTTTCGCCATCCCCCGGTTCTCGGATATCCGCTCATAATATTCGATCTGCCGCTCGTCGTTGAAATCCTCGGTTTGGTTCCGGCGTGTTTCCTTGGAAAAGGCCAGACTGATGATGAAGATCACCGCCACATAAACGGCGGAAGCCAGGAACACCGACCTGGACATGGACCAGGCAGTGATGAGCAGCGCTGTGATCCCCACCAGCTTGGAGAAAATAAAGCAGAGGCCTTCCACGAAAGCCCATAGGGAATTGCCTTCCAGGATGGCGCTCATCCACATATCGTTGACCTCTTTCCGCAGCAGGTCTTTCATGTCGATGTCCTGCACATGCTCCATGATGTAGGCATACATGCCGCCGAAATAGGAGTCGTAGGTCATCATACGCACGAATTGAGAATTCACGCGGGCGGAAAGTCCAATGGCGATCATCAGCACGCCCAGCTTCACGATGGGCTTCACCACGTCGGCATAGGTGTACGGCGCACCGGAGAGGAAGCCGCTGAGAATGCTCAGGGTGTCCCGGTTGAATCTGAGCGCCACCGCAGGCAGGACTGCCAGCGCTCCGCAGACGAGAAACCACAGCAGCATGGTCCAGTGGTCGATGTTCCAGGCGATTTGGAACGCCCAGGCCATGGTTTTGAGCCTTTGTTTCTTTTGTTTTGTGTTCATATGGCCCCCTCGCTTTCGTTGTTTGGGCTGCAAGTATCATTTCATTTGTCAGCAGATGTCTGCTGACATACGCTATCAGCCGATGCTTTACCTTGGGGTAATGCTTCTCTTATATACAAGAATCGAATCCACGGGCACGCCGAACACCGCCGCGAGGATGACAATGTTGTCCAGCGTAGGCATGGCAGCGCCGCGCTGCCATTTATATATCGACTGGGGCGTTGCAAATCCGAAGATGTCCTGAAGATCTTTCACCGTGAGACCGGCATTGATACGCAGCCTGACAATGTTCTGACCGGTTGCGGTCATGTCTATTACAGGCAATTTGTTCATTTTGATCCCTCTCCTCTTCCGGCTCAGATCGTTCATTGATTATGCGTTCGTGATATGGGATAAAACAATGTGTGCTTCCTCCAGAGCCGCCATTGCGACCTCTCCTATAGAGAAAAATGCCGCCTGCCTTATATAAGACAAGCGGCATGGAAGGAACAGAACTCCAATGCTGAGCTAGGAGAGCATACAGTCGTTCTGCTTTGTCTTATATGAGTACAGGAAAAGAAGACCCGGGCGCTGAGTGCTGGGCTGTCGATGTTCAGTAGTGACCCTGATAGTCAAAAAGCGATCGTTGAACATGTTCCTCTCCTTTCCGGGCATTGCCCTGAATAATGACGGTATTTTATCACCGGTACTTGAGCCTGTAAATATACCTGTAGTATAATCCGCAAGAAAAGCGGATCAACCACGAGAATCCACGTTTTTCCGGAATTCGCAGCTATGTCTCACCGGGTCATAATCGGCGTCTTTCTGCCATTTATCCCGCTTGATCTCGCATAAAGCGTGGTTTCATCTTTGCCTAGCCAGACGGCCATATCCGCCTCCGCTCCGCTGATATTCGTCTTTGCCCGCTTCATCCCGTCGGCATCCTCTTTTTTGAAGCCCTCCAGGATGTCCTTTTGATTCCAGTTTTCTTCGCGCCTGCCGTGGCGCGAACTCCGGGAGGCTTTGCAGGGAAAGGAGCCGCGTGGTGGGTGAAATAAAAGATAAAGCAGGAGGGCGGACGCCGCGGCGTTCGCCCTCCTGTTCTCCGAATCGTTTTCAAACCGTGTTAACTATTAACCGTTAACTGTTCTTCACGCTTTCCCGATGTCCAGGGCTTCGAAGTAGGCCGCGTTGGTGGCCTGGTAGACGGTGGCGGGGACGACGCAGTCCCCCAGCACATGGTATTCCGGGGCGCAGAGAGCCAGGGCCGCGGCCTCGTCCCGGTTGGGCTTCATACCCAGGGCGCAGACTACCGTGTCCGCCGGGAAGAAGACTTCTCCGTCCTTCCCTTCCCCGGTGACGCCCTCGGGGGTGATCTTTGTGACCTTCGTGTTCAGGCATACGTTGATCCCGAGCCGCTTGATCTCCAGGCTGATGGAGGAGCCCTGGAGGAGGTTGGTGCCGCTGTTGAGGGAGGGGGCCATTTCCAGAACGGTCACTTCCCTGCCCAGGCCCGCCATGAAGATGGCCAGCTCGCAGCCCACCAGGCCGCCGCCCAGGATCACCAGCTTCTTTCCCGCCTTCTCCGGCTCCATGTAGACCTTCTCCGCGACGGTGACGTTACTTCCGTCGATGCCGGGGATGGGCGGGATGGAGGGCCGCGCCCCCAAGGCCGCCACGATCACATCCGGAGAGACTTCCTTCGCCAGAGCGGGGGTGACTTCCGTGTTCAGCCGGACCTCGATGTTCTTCTCCCGGGAGATCATCAGAGCCTGATGGGCCAGGTATTCTCCCAGGTGCTTCTTGAAGGGGACCTTTTCCTCACAGAGGAGCACGCCGCCCAGGCGGTCGGATTTCTCGCAGAGGATGACCTTATGCCCCTGCTTTGCGGCGGTGAGGGCCGCCTGCATGCCGCCGATGCCGCCCCCGGCCACCAGCACGGTCCTGGGTTCCGGGGCGGGCCTGGCGAACTTCACGTCCGCCTCGTTGCAGATTTCCGGGTTCAGGGCGCAGCAGATCTGCCCTCGGGTCATGAGGCTGGAGAAGCAGGTAAAGCAGCGCATGCACTTCACGATCTCCTCCTGCCGTCCCTCTCTGGCCTTCCGCGGCAGGTCCGGGTCGCAGATGAGGCCGCGGGCCAGCTCCACCACGTCCGCCTTGCCGGAGGCGATGATCTCCTCCAGCATCTCCGGGTCGGAGAGGGCCCCCACGGTGGCGACGGGGGTGGAAACGTGCTTTTTGATCTCGGCGGCGTATTTCACGTTGACGCCGTCCTCCAGGAACATGCTGGGGTGGGTCACGGTGAAGACCTCGGCCACCTCGTGGCTGCCGGCGGAGATGTGCAGCAGGTCCACCTTGCCGTCCAGGGCCCGGGCGATGCGGACGCCGTATTCCACGTCGTAGCCGCCCGCAAAGACCTCGCTGCCGCTGAGACGGATCTCGATGGGGAACGCCGGTCCCACCGCCTCCCGGATGGCCTGAATGACCGCCAGAGGGAAGCGCATGCGCTTTTCAAAGCTGCCGCCCCACTCGTCGGTGCGGGTGTTGGTGATGGGGGACATGAACTGATGCAGCAGCCAGCCGTGGCCCCCGTGGAGGGTCACCATGCCGAAGCCGCAGGCCTTGGCGAAGGCGGCGGCCTCCGCGTGCTTGCGGATGGTGCGCCGGATGATCTCGTCGTCCATGGCGTAGGCGTGGATGGGCTGGCCGAAGGCGCCGGGAGACTCGCTCTCTACCGGGCCGTAGATCTTATGGCCCTGGCCGTAGGAGATTCGGGCGGCGTTGCCCCCGTGGGACATTTCCATGCTGGCGACGCAGCCGTGGCGGCGGATGGCCTCGCTGAGCTTGTTCAGGTGGGGCCGGCCCGTGGGGTCGTCCAGGAGGATATGGTTGCCGTTGGCAAGGGCGATCTCGCTGTCCACCATGGCGTCGCCGATGCAGACGGAGGCGGCACCGCCGATGGCCTTGCGCTCATAGTAATTGATGGTCTCATTGATGGGATGGTTGCCGTAATGATTGTGCTGCAGGCCCGTGGGGGAAGCGAAGATGCGGTTTTTGAACAGCTGGCCCGCCAGCACGATGGGGGTGAACAGATAGGGATATGGACACTGGTACACGGTTCTTCCCTGCCTTTGCTTTTTTGTTTCAGGATACCATAGCGGGCGGCTCCTTGCAAGGGGCGGAAAAAAGCTGCGCCGCGTGATTTGTAGGTGTTACGATGATGTGTGACAGTAAGTGAAAAAAGAGTGGCGAATAGAAGTGGCCTGTATTAAGGTTGAGTTGACGAGACAAAACCGAAAGGCAGGTGCCACCC
>JAEETX010000018.1 GCA_016286665.1 Oscillospiraceae bacterium | reverse complement strand
CAGTAATGTGTTTAGCTGACCGGTACTAATAGCCCGAGGGCTTAACCTTCATCGGTTCGATGAAGCGCAGGCTCAACTATGCGTGCCTCGCTTGTCCCCTTTGTTCGGTTTTGAGTGTGCAGGGAATTGGAATCCTGTACCTCATTCTCCCGTAGACCAACATGAAACGATATTTCATGTTGGAGAGGAGAAACGGCGAAATGATCCGCAGTTTTCGACGGCAGCCGAAGGCTACCGGCGGAAACGGAGGGAATGAAGCCGATTTCGACGAGCACCATTAGCTCAGTTGGTAGAGCACCTGACTCTTAATCAGGGTGTCCAGGGTTCGAGTCCCTGATGGTGTACCAGGCCGAAAGGCCAAACCCAAAGCAATCCCACGCATCTCGAAATGAAACGGAAGTTTCATTTCGAAGAGGAGGAGCCACGAAGCGATATGCAGTTTTCGCGGAAGGCCGCAAGGCAGGACGCGGAAACGGAATGAGCGCAGTGTGCTCCGACGACGATGGCCCGTTGGTCAAGAGGTTAAGACGGGGGCCTCTCACGCCCCAAACGTGGGTTCGATTCCCGCACGGGTCACCATTATCCTTTGCCAAAATGAAACGAAGTTTTCATTTTGGGGAGGAGGAACCACACCGAAGCGAAGCCCAGCGAAGCGGGTTCGGTTCGGAGAGGAGGAGCAACGAAGCGATACGCAGTTTTCGCGGCCCTTACGGTAACCGCGGAAACGGAGTGAGCGAAGTTTGCGACGACGAAGTTGGTGTCAATGACGACGAGGGTCCACCCGTTCCCATTCCGAACACGGAAGTTAAGCTCGTCGGTGGCGAAAATACTTGTCTGGCGACGGACCGGGAAGATAGCACGATGCCAACACAAAGACAGCGACTGCGAATGCAGCCGCTGTCTTTTTATACCCGCCGCCGGACAAGTATTTTCAGGCAGGCTCCAATCGAAGCGGCAGCTTCGATTGGAAAAGGAAGAGCAGGTAAGCGATATGCAGCTTTCGCGGCGCTTACGGCAGCCGCGGGAACGGAGCGAGCGGAGCCTGCTCCGACGCGAAGACAGCACGATGCCAACATAAAACAGCGGCTGCAAAAGGGAGATACCGCGTAAAGAAGTCTCACAGGACGAATGGCAACCCACTAGGACGCTTTGACGCAGGCCAAAGCGTCCTAGTGGGTTATACTCTTTCACCATGGATTGACTGTGCAGAGAAACGTCAGTATAATCGGAGCGACAAACGGGAATTTGCGGAGGAAAGCAGAATATGCATTATGAGATAGTCGCTTTACCAAAAGAACGGTGGAAAGGAACCGCCATACCCTTGACCACCAGAAGCGACAGTTATTATGACTTTGAGCTGAGCCCATTTCATCGTGAAGGATGCACGATCTCCATTGTCAGAAAACCGGCAGAAAAGGAGATCGTTCATACACCGGAGGAATATGATTTCCCCGATTCGCTGTACCAGGATCACTGGGAAGGAGCAGAAGCATATGGTATCGTGAGTGAAGCCGGTGAAATGCTGGCTTGTATTGAAGTATGTCCTGAGGAATGGTCAAACAGGCTCATGGTTACAGAACTGTGGGTGTGCGATGCGCTGCGAGGGAAAGGCATCGGAAAGAGGTTGATGGATAAAGCAAAGGAGATTGCTCTCGGGCAGAAAAGGCGTGCTGTTATTCTGGAGACACAATCCTGCAATATAAATGCAATCGGATTCTATCTTCATCAGGGTTTTGAACTGATTGGTTTTGATACTTGCTGCTATACGAACAATGATATCGGCCGCAGAGAGGTCAGAATCAACCTCGGATACTTTTTTCACAGAGAAGGGCGCAGAAGATAGCATTTCGATCAAGCGGTGAAGCATACCGCTTTCTGTTTGTCCTTGTCGAAAAGAGCAGCGTAATAGGAAAAGAGGTGTGAGCCGCAAGACTTGCACCTCTTTTCACTTCTTTACAGAGTATGCCCGAATGCAGCCGCCCTTTTTCATGACTGCTGAGATAATTCCGGCCCTGGAATGGTATTATGGGTGAAAAGCTTTTCACGGAGAAGAACGATGCAAGCAGAGCAGTTTACCCGCGTTGCCCGCACCTACATGGACACCGTGTACCGCGTCGCGCTCAACTATATGAAATCGCCGGACGCCGCAGACGATATCACGCAGGAGGTCTTTCTGCGTCTGCTTCGTTCGCAGACGGAGTTCGCTTCTGAGGAGCATATCCGGCACTGGCTGATCCGGGTGACCATTAATGAGTGCAAGCGGGATCTCGCTTCCCGTTGGAGAAGGGTGGAGCCGCTGGAGGCATACGCCGAAAAGCTGTCCTTTTCTTCGGAGGAAAACAGCGAGACCTACCGGAGCGTCATGCGCTTGCCGAGAAAATACCGGATGGTCATTTACTTGCACTATTACGAAGGATATTCGACGGCGGAGATCGCGCAGCTGCTCGGATCAAAACAGTCCACGGTTTGCACCCAATTGGAACGGGGAAGGAAACTGCTCAAAAACATGCTTTCGGAGGCAAACGATGATGAAAACTGATCGGTACAAAAAAACCTTCGACGATATCCGCGCCTCCGAAAGAGTGCAGATGGAGGTGCTGAAAATGACAGTTGAAAACAAGCCCGCCAGAAGAAGGCCGGCAGGCAGACGCATCGTCGTCCTGGCTGCCGTCGTCGCGCTGCTGGTCGTCCTCGGCATGGCGGCATATGCAGCCGCTGCAATGAACGGTTTTTCCCTGACGGGAGGCATGAGCAAGCGGGCCGTCAGCCAGATGCTGGAGGAATACTCTCCCGTTACCGTTAGGGCACTGGTTGAACCGGATGGGACGGTCCACTATCTCGACGAGCAGGGAAATGAGATCATGGTATTGACCGCCGAGGAAGCAGCGAAGTATGAACGGGAGCAGAGGGAAGCACAGGATAACGCCGTGCGCAGCAGCACGGCCCTGGTCGACGTCGATACGCTGCCCGGCATTCCCAACAGCGTTACGGAATTGGAGATCGGCGCCGACGGCTCTGTCCCGAATTTTGCTCTGGGAAACGGCCACATGGCGATCCTCTGCGGCGCAGACAAAAAGGGCTGGGACCTGAAGGCCGGAGACGGTCTGGACTTGACGCTCACAAGCAATGACGACTGCTTTTTGGTGTTCTATGTGATCCGGGACGGCGTTATGCTGTCCGAGGAGTACGACCCGGCACGCGTGCAGTCCCACGCCTTTTCCTTTGCAGCCGCGGAGCCGGGAAGCTACTGCCTCGGACTGAGGTACGGCAGCGCTTCCGCCAGCAATTTCACGAACGGAACGCTTTTGATCGAACAGGCGCCGTAAGGACGGAAGCAAAACGGCGGAAATCCAATCGGCAAGCACAAAGACAGGCGGCAGGGGAGGAGACCTCCCCTGCCCCTTTCCGCTTCCCGTGAATTCATTGGATTCCTCATCCCAAACCGTTGCAAATAGGAATGGTTGGGAGTATAATAAATCACTTGCACAAATTCCATCCCATCACGCAGCGAGGCATAGCATGCGAAACTCGATTTCCATCCGCGGAGCGCGGACGAACAACCTGAAAAACATCAATCTGGAGATACCGCGGGAGAAGCTGGTGGTGTTTACCGGCCTGAGCGGCAGCGGCAAAAGCAGCCTTGCCTTCGACACCATCTATGCCGAAGGCCAGCGCCGCTATGTGGAGAGCCTCAGCTCCTATGCCCGGCAGTTCCTGGGCCAGATGGAGAAGCCGGACGTGGACACCATCGACGGCCTCAGCCCTGCCATCTCCATCGACCAGAAGACCACCTCCAAAAACCCCCGCTCCACCGTGGGCACGGTGACGGAGATCTATGACTATCTGCGCCTGCTGTGGGCGCGGGTGGGCATCCCCCATTGCCCCAAATGCGGCAAGGAGATCCGCCAGCAGACGGTGGATCAGATCGTGGACCAGCTGATGCAGTACCCGGAGGGCACCCGCATCCAGGTCCTGGCCCCCATGATCCGGGGCAGGAAGGGCGAATACGTCAAGCTCTTTGAAGACGCGAGGAAAAGCGGCTACGTCCGCTGCCGGGTGGACGGCAGCATCTATGACCTCTCCGAGGAGATCAAGCTGAACAAAAACCTCAAGCACAACATCGAGATCGTGGTGGACCGGCTGATCATCCGTCCCGACGCGCTGCGGCGCCTGACGGACAGCGTGGAGACCGCCGCCAACATGGCCGGGGGCATCATCATGGTAAACCTCGTGGAAAAGGACGAGGACCTGCTGTTCTCCCAGAACTATGCCTGCGAGGACTGCGGCATCAGCATCGAGGAGTTGTCCCCCCGCTCCTTCTCCTTCAACAACCCCTACGGCGCCTGCCCCAGCTGCGGCGGCCTGGGCTGCCAGCTGAAGGTGGACCCGGAGCTCATCATCCCCAACCCGGAGCTGAGCATCGAGGACGGGGGCATCTGCGCCTCCTCCTGGGGCAACGTGCGCAGCGACTCCATCTCCCGCATGTACTTCGAGGCCCTGGCGAAGAAGTATAAATTCAAGCTTACCACCCCCATCAAGGACCTGAGCGAGGAGGCGAAAAACGCCTTGCTCTACGGCACCGGCGGAGAAAAGCTGAGCCTCCACTATGAACGGGAGCGGGGAACCGGCACCTTCTCCCAGCCCTTCGAGGGCATCGTCAACAACCTGAAGCGCCGCTACCACGAGACCCAGAGCCCTTCCATGCGCACGGAGCTGGAGCAGTACATGTCCGAATACCCCTGCCCCGACTGCGGCGGCAAGCGCCTCAAGGATACGGCCAGGGCCGTCACCGTGGGGGGCGCGGGCATCACGGATTTCACCGACCTGTCGGTGAAGGACGAACTGAAATTTCTGGATGGGCTGAACCTCAGCGGCAAGGAAGCCATGATCGCCGACCGCATCCTGAAGGAGATCCGCGCCCGGCTGGGCTTCCTGCAGAGCGTGGGCCTGGAATACCTGACCCTGAGCCGCCAGGCGGGAACCCTTTCCGGCGGCGAGAGCCAGCGCATCCGCCTGGCCACCCAGATCGGCAGCTACCTCATGGGGGTGCTGTATATCCTGGATGAGCCCAGCATCGGCCTGCACCAGCGGGACAACCGGAAGCTGCTGGACACCCTCAAGCAGCTGCGGGACCTGGGCAACACCCTCATCGTGGTGGAGCACGACGAGGATACCATGCGGGAAGCGGACTACCTGGTGGATATCGGCCCCGGCGCGGGGAACCACGGGGGCGAGGTGGTCTGCGCCGGCACCCCGGCGGAGGTCACCGCCTGCAAGGAATCCATCACCGGCGCTTTTCTCCGGGGGGATTGGGCGATCCCCGTGCCGTCGGAGCGGCGGAAGGGCAGCGGCAGATTCCTGGAGGTGCTGGGCGCCGCGGAGAACAACCTGAAGGATATCGACGTATCCATCCCCCTGGGCACCTTCACCTGCGTCACCGGCGTCTCCGGCAGCGGCAAGAGCAGCCTGGTGAACCAGATCATCAACCGGGTCCTCTCCGGCCAGCTGAACCGCAGCAAGGTAAAGCCCGGCAAATTCCGCGCCATGAAGGGCGTGGAATACCTGGACAAGGTCATCGACATCGACCAGAGTCCCATCGGGCGGACCCCCCGCTCCAACCCCGCCACCTACACCGGCATCTTCAACGACATCCGGGACCTTTTCGCTTCCACGCCGGACGCCAAGGCCAGGGGCTACGGCAGCGGCCGCTTCTCCTTCAATGTGCGGGGCGGGCGCTGCGAGGCATGCTCGGGGGACGGGCTTCTCAAGATCGAGATGCACTTCCTGCCGGACATCTATGTGCCCTGCGAGGTGTGCAAGGGCCGCCGCTACAACCGGGAGACCCTGGAGGTGCGCTACAAGGGCAAAAACATCTATGAAGTGCTGGAGATGACCGTGGACGAGGCCCTGCGCTTCTTTGAAAACCTGCCCAGGCTCAGCAATAAGCTCCAGGCCCTCTACGACGTGGGTCTGGAATATGTGAAGCTGGGCCAGCCCTCCACCACCCTTTCCGGCGGTGAAGCCCAGCGGGTGAAGCTGGCCACGGAGCTGCTGCGCCCCGCCACGGGCAACACGCTCTATGTGCTGGACGAGCCCACCACCGGCCTCCACGCCTACGACGTGCAGAAGCTGCTGAACGTGCTGAACCGGCTGGCGGACGCGGGAAACACCATCCTGGTGATCGAGCACAACCTGGATGTGGTCAAATCCGCCGACTATATCATCGACCTGGGGCCCGAGGGGGGCGACCGGGGCGGCGAAGTCGTCTGCACGGGCACGCCGGAGGAGGTGGCCCGCTGCGAAAAGAGCTATACCGGCCAGTTCCTGCGGGAGAAGCTCAGATGAGCCAGCTGCGTTTCGGCGGCGAAGACCGGGACGGGACGGTGATCTCTGGCAGCGTGGACAGCGTCGTCTATTCCAATGATGAAAACGGCTATACCGTTCTCCGCCTGAAGCTGGACGAGGGCGGCGTCGTGACCCTGGTGGGCACTCTGCCCTACGCCGCCCCCGGGGAGGAGCTGACGGCCGTGGGCGCCTGGAGCACCCACAGCGCCTACGGGGACCAGTTCAAGGCGGAGGAGATCGAGCGCATCATGCCCGACTCCGTGACGGGCATCTACGCCTACCTTGCCTCCGGTATCCTGAAAGGGGTGGGGCCCGCCACGGCCCGCAATATCGTGGAGCATTTCGGGTCCGACACCCTGCGCATCCTGGAGGAGGAGCCGGAAAAGCTGGCTTCCCTCAAGGGCATCCCGGAGAAGAAAGCAAAACTGATCGGGGAGGCCTACCGCAAGCAGTCCGCCCTGCGGCGGCTGCTGGAATTCTTCTCGGGCGCCGGCATCAAGCTGAGCTACGGCGTGCGCCTCTACCGCAGCTACGGCGCGGACGCCCTGGAGGTGCTCTACGCAAACCCCTATATCCTCTGCGAGGATTACTACGGCGCTTCCTTCGCCGACGCGGACCGGCTGGCCCTGAAGCTGGGCTTCCAGGGTGACAGTCCGGAGCGGGTGGAGGCGGCGGTGCTCTTTGAGCTGAACCACAACGCGTCCGGCGGCCACTGCTTCATCCCGGCGGAAAAGCTGGCCGGGGCCGTCTGCCAGCTCATCGGCGTGACGCCGGAGCAGAGCCGGGACGCCATCGGCCGCCTGCAGGAGGCGGGAGAGGTGGTGCGTGAGGAGATCGTCGGCCTGGACGCGATCTATCTCCGCAGGCTCTACGAGGCGGAGACCTATGTGGCGGCGCGGCTGCTGGCCATGCGGGGCAGGCTCCCCGGCGGCGAACGGGCGGAAGCGCTCCTGCGCCGGGCGGAAACGGAAATGGGCCTCACCCTGGCGCAGCATCAGCGGAAAGCGGTCACCGAGGCAGTGCAGTACGGGGTCTTCGCTCTCACCGGCGGCCCCGGTACCGGCAAGACCACCACCATCCGGGCCATCCTGCATATGTTCGACGCCATGGGTCTCAAGGTCTCCCTGGCCGCCCCCACCGGGCGGGCGGCAAAGCGGATGCAGGAGCTCTGCCGCCGGGAGGCCAGCACCGTCCACCGCCTGCTGGAAACGGGCTACGATCCGGAGCTTGGACTGCTGGTGTTCAAAAAGGATGGGGACGACCCTCTGCCGGCGGACGCGGTGATCCTGGACGAGGCCAGTATGGTGGATATCACCCTCATGCAGGCGCTGCTGCAGGCGATGAAGCCCGGCGCAAGGCTGGTGCTGGTGGGAGACGCGGACCAGCTGCCCTCCGTGGGACCCGGCAATCTGCTGAAGGACCTGCTGCGCTCCGGCGCGGTGCCCACGGTGGCCCTGCAGGAGGTCTTCCGTCAGGCGGAGGAGAGCCGCATCATCGTGTCGGCCCACCTTATCAACCAGGGCGAAATGCCGGACCTGCGGAAAAACACCGGAGATTTCTTCTTCCTCCGGCGCAAGCAGGGGGAGGACGCCCTCCAGACCATCCTGGAGCTGTGCGGGACGCGGCTTCCCAAAAACATGGGCATCCCCTCCGAGGAGATCCAGGTGCTGAGCCCCACGAGGCTGGGCGTCACCGGCACCGTGAATCTGAATAAGGAGCTGCAGGCCGCCCTGAACCCCCCGGCGGAGGACAAGGCGGAGAAGGCCTACGGGCCCTGGGTCTTCCGCACGGGAGACCGGGTCATGCAGATCCGCAACAACTATGACCTCCTATGGAAAAAACCGGACGGCGAGACCGGCGCAGGGGTCTACAACGGGGATGTAGGGCGCATCCGCAGCGTGGATACGGCGGGGCAGAGCCTCATCGTGGATTTTGAGGACCGCAGCGCGGAATATGCCTTCGATCTGCTGGGAGAGCTGGAGCCGGCCTATGCCATGACGGTGCACAAGTCCCAGGGCAGCGAATACCGGGCGGTGATCCTGGCCCTCTGTTCCGGTGCGCCCTCTCTCCTGAGCCGGGCGGTGCTCTACACCGCCGTGACCAGGGCACGCAGCCTGCTGATCGTGGTGGGGGACGACGCCGTTTTCGGGCGGATGGTGGAAAACAACCGCACCCAGCGCCGCTATTGCGGCCTGAAGACCCGCCTTTCGGCGGCGGACGCCTGAGAACGATGAAGATTTTCCAGCTGCTCTATCCTCCCAAGTGCGCCTTTTGCGGGCAGCTTTTGGAGAACGCGGCGGAGGATATCTGCCCGGCTTGCCGCGCCGCCCTGCCCTGGACCGGGACGCGGGCGGTGACCCGCGGCAGCTTTTTCAGCGCCTGTGTTTCGCCCCTGTATTACCGGGACCTGGCCCGGCAGGGGCTGCTGGGCTTCAAATTCCGCCGCCGGAGCTCCGCCGGGCGCTGCTTCGGCCGCCTGATGGCCCGGTGCGTCCGGGAGCAGCTGCAAACGGAGGCCGACCTGGTCACCTATGTGCCCCTCAGCTTCCTTCGGCTGCGGAAGCGGGGCTATTCCCAGAGCCGTCTGCTGGCAAAGGCGCTGGCGGCGGAGCTGGGGCTTCCCCTGGCGAAGCTGCTGCGAAAACAGCGGCATACGAAGCCCCTGTCCCGCATCCGGGGAGAGGAGCGGCGGCGAGCCGCCGTCTCCGGGGCCTTCGGCCTTTGCCGGGGCGCGGAGGAACAGATGAAAGACAAGTGCGTCCTGCTGGTGGACGATGTGATCACCACCGGCGCGACCCTGGGGGAGTGCAGCCGCCTGCTGCTGACCTTCGGGGCGGACAGAGTGGTCTGCGCGACACTGTGCAAGAAATAGAGAGGACCCTATGAAGCTGTTTGGAAGTGACGTTGGAGTGGACCTGGGC
Source organism: Oscillospiraceae bacterium (assembly GCA_016286665.1). Taxonomy (GTDB): domain Bacteria; phylum Bacillota; class Clostridia; order Oscillospirales; family Oscillospiraceae; genus UBA1774. The sequence goes on along the minus strand of JAEETX010000018.1, from coordinate 28,839 downwards.
ACGGCGACGCTGCGCATGAGCCTGCGGGGCAAGGGCGTGGTACTGCGCGCGCCCTCGATCGTGGCGGTGGAAAAGCCCAGCGGCCGCGTGCTGCAGGTGGGACAGGAAGCGCTGAAGATGCTGGGCAGGACCCCGGCCAATCTGGCGGCCATCCGGCCCGTGCGGCAGGGCGTGATCTTCGACTACGATATGGCGGTGAAGCTCCTGCGGGAGCATCTGCGCAGCATCCTGCCCTTCAGCACCGTCAAGCCCCGGCTGCTGTTCAGCGTGCCGGGCAGCATCAGCTCCGTGGAGGAGCGGGCGGTGGTGCAGGCAGGCCTCCAGGCCGGGGCAAGGAAGGTCTTCCTCATGGAAGCGCCCCTGGCCGCCGCTTTGGGCGCCAATCTGCCCATTCGGGAGGCTGCCGGGCGGATGGTGGTGGATATCGGCGCCGGCACCACGGACATCGCCGTGCTGAGCCTGGGGGGCGTCTGCCGCGCCGCCAGCATCCGCATGGGAGGCGACGATATGCGGGACGCCATCGTGCGTTATGTGCGCCGGAAGCACGGCGTGCTCATCGGCGAGAGCATGGCGGAGGACGCCAAGGTCCGCATCGGCTGTCTCAAGGCTTCGGGAGAGCGGACCTGCGACGTTCGGGGCCGGGACCTGCTGACCGGGCTGCCCCGGCTGCTGACCCTCCGGGAGGAGGAAATGCCGGAAGCTCTGGAGGAATCCTGCCTCCTGATCCTGGACGCCATCCGCAGCGTGCTGGAGCAGACGCCGCCGGAAATGGTGGCGGACATCAGCCATAACGGCATTACCCTCACGGGCGGCGTCAGCCGTCTCCGCGGCCTGCCGGAAGCCCTGGAGGAGCATGCCCACATGCCGGTCATGCTGGCCGACGACGGGGAGGACTGCATCATTGCGGGCATGTCCCAGGCCCTGAACCGGCTGGACGAGATGCAGGACGGTCCCCTGAACCTCATGCGAAGGAAGCAGCTGACATGAGCGGGGAAATCCACGGCGGCCACCGGGCGCGGCTGAAGGAGCGCTATCTGAACCAGGGACTGGACGGCTTCGCCGACCACGAGGCCCTGGAGCTGCTGCTGACCTACGCCATCCCCCGCGCCGACGTGAATCCCCTGGCCCACCGGCTGCTGGAACGCTTCGGCAGCTTTCACGCCGTGCTGGACGCGGAGGTGAGCGAACTGACGGAGGTAGCTGGCGTGGGGGAGAGCACCGCCCTGCTGCTGCGCCTCGTGCGGGAAATGAACCGCCGCTACCTGATGGACGCGCGGGAGAAGCGGCCGAAGCTGGCCGACGCGGAGGCGGCGGGCAGACTGTTCATCCCCTGCTTTTACGGTATCCGCGAGGAGCGGGTCTACGCCGCCTTTCTGGATGATGAGCTGCGGCTGCTGCGCTGCCGCCTGCTTTTCGAGGGCGGCATCGATTTTGCCCCGATGAACGTGCGCCGGCTGGTGGAGGCCGCCATCCGGGAGAAAGCGACCGGCATCATCCTGGCCCACAACCACCCCGCGGGGCAGGCCATCCCCTCCCTGGAGGACCGGGAGGCCACCCTGCAGATCCGCAGCGCCCTGGAAGCGGTGCAGATCCGGCTGCTGGACCATATCATCGTGTCCGGCGAAGAATTCGTCTCCATGGAGGAATGCGGCCATTTCCGCCGCTGATCCTACGGAAAGGAACACACATGTCGGAATTCAAGGTCGTCAGCGATTATTCCCCGGCGGGGGACCAGCCGGAGGCCATCGACGCCCTGGCCAGGGGCCTGGAGCTGGGCCTGGAGGAGCAGACCCTCCTGGGGGTCACCGGCTCCGGCAAGACCTATACCATGGCCAAGGTCATCGAGCGGGCCCAGCGGCCCACCCTGGTGCTTTCCCACAATAAAATCCTCGCCGCCCAGCTGTGCAGCGAGTTTAAGGAGTTCTTCCCCGACAACGCGGTGGAGTATTTCGTCTCCTACTATGACTATTATCAGCCGGAGGCCTACATCCCCACTACCGACACCTTCATCGAGAAGGATGCGGGCATCAACGACGAGATCGAGCGGCTCAGGCACAGCGCCACTTCCTCGCTGTTCGAGCGGCGGGATGTGATCGTGGTGGCCTCCGTCAGCTGCATCTACGGCCTGGGGGACCCGGAGGACTACAAGGGCATGATCCTCTCCCTGCGGGAGGGGCAGACCCGCAACCGGGAGGAGATTCTGGCCCGGCTGGTGGAAATGCGCTATGAGCGCAACGACATGGCCTTTGACCGCAACATGTTCCGCGTCCGGGGGGATACGCTGGAAATCTTCCCCGTCTATTCCCGCAACACCGCCATCCGGGTGGAATTCTTCGGCGATGAGATCGACCGCATCAGCGAGGTACAGGTGGTCACCGGGGCGGTGCAGCGGCGGCTGAGCCATGCCGCCATCTACCCTGCCTCCCACTATGTCACCTCCCGGGAAAAGCTGGAGGCCGCCATCGAGCGCATCCGCGTGGAGATGGAGGACCGGGTCAAGTGGTTCGAGGACCACGGCAAGCTCATCGAAGCCCAGCGCATCCGCCAGCGCACCACCTACGACATGGAGATGATGAAGGAACTGGGCTACTGCTCCGGCATCGAGAACTATTCCCGCGTCATCTCCAACCGGGCCCCCGGCTCGCCCCCCATGACCCTCATCGACTATTTCCCCAAGGATTTCCTGCTGATGATCGACGAGAGTCATGTGACCCTGCCCCAGCTGCGGGCCATGTACGCCGGGGACCGGGCACGGAAGACGAACCTGGTGGAATACGGCTTCCGTCTTCCCAGCGCCTTTGACAACCGGCCCCTGAATTTCGATGAATTCCGCAGCCGCATTCACCAGACGATCTATGTCAGCGCCACGCCGGGGGAATACGAGCTGAGCCGCTCCGGCCAGGTGGCGGAGCAGGTGATCCGCCCCACGGGCCTGCTGGACCCCCGGGTCATCGTGCGGCCCAGCGAGGGGCAGATCGACGACCTGATCGGGGAGATCAACGCCCGCACCGAGAAGAAGCAGCGGGTCCTGGTCACCACCCTCACCAAGCGCATGGCGGAGGACCTGACGGAATACCTGAAAAAAGCGGGCATCCGGGTCCGCTACATGCACCACGATATCGGCTCCACGGAGCGCATGGAGATCATCCGGGACCTGCGCCTGGGCGAATTCGACGTGCTGGTGGGCATCAACCTCCTGCGGGAGGGACTGGACCTGCCGGAGGTGAGCCTGGTGGCCATCCTGGATGCGGACAAGGAGGGCTTCCTGCGCAGCGGCACTTCCCTGATCCAGACCATCGGCCGTGCCGCCCGCAATGCGGAGGGCTGCGTCATCATGTATGCCGACGAGCGCACCCCCGGCATGGACTACGCCATCACGGAGACGGAGCGCCGCCGGGCAAAGCAGCAGGCCTTCAACGAGGCTAACGGCATCGTGCCCAAGACCATCGTCAAGAGCGTCCGGGAGCTGATCGAAATAAGCAAGTCCGCCGGGGACGGGGAGACGAAAGAGGGCGTGCGCATGACCGCCAGGGAGCGGCAGGAGGCCATCGAAAAGCTGGAAAAGGAAATGAAGAAGGCCTCCAGGATGCTGGAATTCGAGTATGCCGCCGTCCTGCGGGACCGCATCATCAAGCTCCGGGGAGAGAAATAGGGGCTGAGAAAATGCCCGCGTTGCGAGGTGACGGCGGTTTGCATGGCAGGAAAACCGGCCTCGCAGAGTTCGCGCCCGCAGGCGCGAATAAGATCGGACTTATTTTTCGCGGGGACATGTGCCTCGCGAAAAATCCTTTTCGCGGAGCGGGCTGTGCGAGCGAAGCGAGTGCGGGGAGCGAAGCGCAATCCCTTCTCAAATCGGAGCCCAGCGAAGCGGGTCCGATTTGAAGCAAGCAGCATAGACTGACTTGGAGTGGTATTTTTATGCTGTTTGCGCTGAAACTGCCCGCCGCGGTCCTGGCGCTCCTGGCCGGGTGCGGCACCTGGCTGGTGACTGCCCTGGGGGCCGCGGCGGTATTTTTCTTTTCCAAAGACAATCCCAGGCACATGACGGTCCTGCTGGGCTTTGCCGCGGGGGTCATGCTGGCCGCGTCCTACTGGTCCCTCCTGGCCCCGGCCATCGCCCTGGCGGAGGAAACGCCCCTGCCATCCTGGCTGCCGGCGACCCTGGGCTTCCTGGCGGGGGCGCTGTTCCTGCGCCTGACGGACCTGGCCCTGGGCCGCCTGCGGCCTCAGGCCGGGGAGAAGCGGTCGCGGCTGCTGATCCTGTCCATCACCCTCCACAACATCCCGGAGGGGCTGGCGGTGGGGGTGGCTTTCGCTTCCCTGGGCTATGAGCCGGAGCCGGAAAAGCTGCTGGCGGCCTGCGCCGTGGCCCTGGGCATCGGAATCCAGAATTATCCGGAGGGAGCCGCCGTGGCCCTGCCCCTCCTGCGGGAGGGGGAGAGCCGCCTGCGCAGCTTTTTTCTCGCCCAGGCCACCGGCCTGGTGGAGCCCGCTGCCGCCCTCCTGGGTGCGCTGCTGGTGACTCTGGTGCGGTCCCTGCTGCCCTGGGCCCTCTCCTTCGCTGCGGGGGCCATGATCCTGGTGGCGGCCCGTGAGCTGATCCCCGAATGCCATGCTTCCGGGCCCCGGGGCTCCTATCTCGGCACCATGGGGGTGATCCTGGGCTTCGCCGTCATGATGCTGCTGGATGTGGCCCTGGGGTAAACAAATGGGAGCGCTGCCATGTGCAGCGCTCCCGCTATCCGTTCACGGCCGATTGATGATCCCCGCGAACAGGGGCAGACCGTTTGTGCCGTTAGTGACGGCGAAGAGGAAGGGACGGTCCAGCACGAAGTCGACCTCGTCATCCGGCGGTCCCCCCGTCCCCGCACCGTATTGGAATTTGATATACGTCGCAGCCTCGCAGCCCTGCTCGTCAATGAGCACCCGGGTCGCCTGCTTCGCTTGGGAGAGCCAGATGCCCATTTCCTCCATCGCCTCGTCCCGGGTCAGGGGCGTGAAGTCGGAGACCGTGTAGTCGAAGATGTCCGTGATCCCCATGGCCCGGAGCCCTTCCGTCATTTCCACTTCGGCGCTGACGTCGAATTTCGGGACGGCGAGGTTGACGAAGAGGTATTTGCGGTTATCCTGATAATCTCCGCTGCGGTCCTCCGAGGTAAGGAAAGCCAGCAGTTGGGCATCCTGCAGCAGCTCCTCCGGCGTCACCCCCTCGTCGGGGAGGATATACCACATCACGGCGTTGCTGGTGAAGCTCTGGGGCACGGCGGCAAAGGAATCGAACCAATAGTAGATGCCCTTCATCCGCTGCTGATGCATAAAATCGCTGGTGATGTCGCCCCCGGGAGCGTGAAAGACCTGGGGATAGGTGTCACTCTTTTCAAATTTATCGTTCCACTTCCCGGTGAAATAGACCGTGGAGGCCAGGGTCAGCACATCCGCCTCCGTCCCGCTCCGGTGGGTGGATTCCGCCGAGACCTTGTCGGCGAGCATGCCGCCCGTCTGGTCATTCAGCCAGCTCTGCAGGGCCCTGTCCATGCCGGGGCTCCCCAGCTTCCCGGAAAAGGAGGAAGCGTAATAGTTCTCTGCCAGTACCCTGAGGGTGTCCCGCTCATAGCGGATGGCGTCGTCCATCCACAGGGAGGTGGCCGACAGACTTTTTCCGCCCTGGCCGTCCCGGTAATTCTGCTTCCATAGCTCCCGGGCCTGCTCGCGCAGGGTCTCCAGGTCCGTTTCTCCCAGGACCGCCATGATCTGCCCGCGGCTCTCCCCGGCGGTGAGCTCCGCCGTCATCGCCAAGGCCATATAGGTGTTCAGGGGGGAATAGATCCGGTTTTCCCCGGCCCTGCCGCTGAGAAAGACCGGCAGGCTGGCCCGGACGAAGGCTCCGGCCCCCTCGTCCGGCACGAAGTCGCTGCGAGTCTTATATTTCGGATAGACCGCCTGCTCCACGGCGTAGACGCTGGTAATCAGCCGGCTGCCGAACAGGCCGCTGACCAGGATCGCCAGGGCCAGGATCGCAGCCACCGGTCCCATCCATCTGCGGTAAAAGCGCCTGTGCCGCCTGGGGGCCGCCTGGGCCTGCTCGATGATTTCATCGTCGATCCGGTTGATGCCGCTGAAAAGCTTTTCGCTCTCTCTGCTCATAGTCCGATGCCCTCCTTTTCCAGCGCCTTTTTCAAAGCCAACCGAAGCCGGTGCATTTTCTGGGCCAGCTTCGCCGGGGTCAGGCCCGTTTCCCCGGCCAGGTCGCTCAGCGCCTGTCCGTTCCAATACCGCCGGACGAAAAGCAGCCGATCCTCCGGGGGAAGCGTGCACAGCCACCGGCTGATGATATGCCCCAGCTCCGCAGCCTCCACGGTTTCCTCCACCGTTCCCGGGGAAGGGATGCAGTCCTCCAGCTCGGACAGGAGCAGGACCATGCCGCCATAGCGCTTTTTGGCGTGGTTGCGCTGCCACAGGTCGAGGGCCAGGTTTCGCACCACCTTGCCCAGCCATGCCCGCAGATGCCTTGGCCGCTCCTCCGGCATGGCGTTCCAGGCGTGATACCAGGTGTCGTTCACGCATTCCTCGGCGTCCTCCCGGACGCTGAGGATATTCTGCGCCAGCGAGCGGCAGAATGGGCCGTATTTCCGTTCGCTTTCACGGATGGCGTCTTCGCTCCGCGCCCAGTAAAGCGCTACGATTTCCGCATCCTCCATGCTTTTCCGCCTCCCTCCTGCTTATATAGACGAAAAAAGGAAGAAGATATTGTCCCGACTTGCAAAAAGGAAAGAAAAAGCTGTGAAGAGGCGGCGGCCGCACTCTTCACAGCTTTTGAAAAAAGAATCACTTTGTGTACAGGCTCTTTCTCTTGGCCTTTTTCTTGTTCTTGCGGATGATGAAGAAGGCGCAGACGGCGATGACCACCACCAGGCCGATGATGCCGATCAGGAGGGTCTTGTTCGCACCGGAGGTCTTCACCTTCAGCCAGAGGGAATCCATCAGCTGGCTGGTCTCCGCGGGCAGGTTCAGGTAGATGTAGCCGCGCTCCAGGGTCTTCTCGTCGGGATAGGCGATGGGGTTGGCTGCCGCCTCCGGGTCCATATAGTCGGTGGCTCCCTCGATGGGCACGCTGTAGCCCAGATACTCCATGTTCTCGCCGCAGATATCCGGGCGGCAGAGGAAGTTGATGTAGGCCTCGGCGGCGTCCTTGTTCTGGCAGGAGGTGGGGATGCACATGGAGTCCACAAAGAGGTTGAAGCCCTCCTTGGGATAGCAGAAATTCAGGTTCTCGTTTTCCGCCTGCATCATGATGAAGTCGCCGGCGTAGTAAACGCCGATCCAGGCCTCCTCGTGCTCCATCTTGTCATAGATCTGGTCCATGACGTAATCCTGCACCAGAGGCTTCTGCTGCAGCAGCAGGTCGGCGCAGGCCTGCAGCTCCTGGGGATCGGTGGTGTTCACATCATAACCCAGGCGGAACTGGGCCACGCCGAAGGCGTCCCTGGGGTTGTCGAACATGAGGATCTTGCCCTTGTATTTCTCGTTCCACAGCAGATCCCAGCTGCCCACGTCCGCCTCATCCACGAACTTGGTGTTGTAGATGATGCCGGTGCCGCCCCAGGTGTAGGGCACGCTGTACGTATCCTCCGGGTCATGGGCCATGCCCCGGTAGGCGGGCATCACCAGCTGGGCGTTGGGGATGTTGTCATAGTTCAGGGGCAGCAGCATCCCCTCCTTGATGAGCCGGGCGATCATGTAGTCGGAGGGGAAGATGACGTCGTAGCTGGCGCCGCCGGTCTTCAGCTTGGTGTACATGGTTTCATTGGAGTCGAAAGTGATGTAGTTGACCTGGATGCCCGTCTCCTCCGTGAAGGCCTTGTTGACGTCGATATAGCCGTCGGTGCCGTCGGAGATATACTGGCCCCAGTTATAGACGTTGATGGTGACGGTCTCCTCCTTGGCGGCGGAAGCGCCGCACAGGAGGGAGAAAGCGGCGATCATGCTGACCAGCATGACGAGGGCGAGGACGCGGCGAAGGTTCTTTTTCAATGTTCGTTCTCCTTTACACAGTAGGTTGCCCGGCCCTGGCTTTCTGCCGGGAATTGCGCTGCCGGGCGGTATCCCGGGCCTGAAGGATGTTCATCAGGAGCATCACCGCCAGGATGGCCAGGAACAGCAGCGTGAACAGGGCGTAGATTTTCGGGTGCAGGGGCTTTTTCGTATAGTTGTAAATCTCCACGGGCAGGGTCACGAAATTGGGTCCGTAGACGAAATAGCTGATGACGAAATCGTCCAGGGACATGGTGAAGGCCATGAGTGCGCCGGAAATGATGCCGGGGAGGATCTCATGGAGCACCACCTTGAAAAAGGCCTGCACCGGGGTGCAGCCCAGGTCCATGGCCGCCTTGGTGAGGTTGGGGTCCATCTGGGTGAGCTTGGGCTGCACCGAGAGGATCACATAAGGCAGGTTGAAGGTGATGTGGGCGATGAGCAGGGTCCAGAAGCCCAGGATGCTCTTGATCTTCATCAGCTGCCCGGCGAAGGCGAACAGCAGCGCCAGGCTGACGCCGGTGACGATCTCCGGGTTGGTCATGGGGATGTTGGTCAGGAACATGGTGAAGCGGCGCATCCGCTTGCCCATGCGATGGATGCCCAGGGTGGCGGCGGTGCCCAGCACCGTGGAGGCCAGGGAGGCGATGACGGAAATGATCAGGCTGTTGAGCAGAAGTGGCAGCAGCACCCCGTCCGCAAAGAGGGCCCGGTAGTTGTCCATGGTGAAGCTCTTGAACACCACCAGGTCCGAGCTGCTGTTGAAGGAGCCGATCATCAGCACCAGCATGGGCACATAGAGGAACACGAACACGAGGACGGTGACGACCTTCGATGCCTTTTTCATATGGTAGCCACGCTTTCATCCTCGCCGGTGAAGTGGTTCATCACGGCGACGCAGACCAGGACGAGGATCATGAGCACCAGGGAGAGGGCCGCCCCCAGGTTGGGGTTGTAGGCAGTCTTGAACTGGCTCTCGATCACGTCGCCGATCATGGTGCTGGTGGTGCCGCCCATCTTCTGGGAGATATAGAAGGTGCTGACGGCGGGGACGAAGACCATGGTGATGCCGGAGACGATGCCGGGCACGCTGAGGGGGAGGGTGACCCGGAGGAAAACCTGGCCGCCGTCGCAGCCCAGGTCCTGGGCCGCGTCCACCAGCCGCGGGTCGATCTTCATGATGACCGTGTAGAGGGGCATGATCATATAGGGAAGATAGTTGTAGACCATGCCCAGGATCACGGCCCCGTCGTTGCGCACCAGGCGCAGGGGGCCGATGCCCAGCTGCCCCAGCAGCCGGTTGACGATGCCGGTGTCCTCCAGCAGGGAGACCCAGGCCAGGGTCCGCAGCAGGAAGCTGATGCACATGGGCAGCATCACCAGCATATAGAGGAAGCGCTGGGTGAGGGGCTTCGTCTGGGCGATGCACCAGGCCACCGGGTAGCCCAGCACCAGGCAGATCAGGGCGGAGACCACCGCCAGCCAGATGCTGCGCAGGAAGATGGGCAGATAAGCGCCCATGGAGGCCATGTTCCGGATAGTGAAGGCGCCGGTGACGGAGTCGGTGAAAGCGTAATAGACCACGATGGCCAGGGGGATCAGGGTAAAGAGAAGCATCCACACCAGGTAGGGGCCGGAGAGAAACTGCCGCTTCATTCTCCTTCCTCCTGTTCCTCCGACTCTCCGGCGAGAGCCGCGTCGCCGATCTCGTCGTATTCGGCGGAATAGGAGCTGTAGTCCCCGAACATGCCGGAATATTTGCTCCTTTTCATGATGTGGATATCCTCCGGGTTCAGCCGGATGCCGATGACCGCCCCCACGGGCTGATAGTCCGTGGTCTGGATCAGCCACTTGAAGCCGTGGAAATCCACGATGATGTCATAGTGGACGCCCTTGAAGGTGACGGAGGTGACGGTGCCGCAGAGGTGCCCCCCGTCCGCCGGGACGATGTCCACGTCCTCGGGGCGGATCACCACGTCGACAGCCTCGTCCTTGGCGAAGCCCTCGTCCACGCAGGGGAAGCGGCGGCCGAAGAATTCCACCAGCCGGTCGGCGCGCATGATGCCGTCCAGGATGTTGCTCTCGCCGATGAAGTCCGCCACAAAGGCGTTTTTCGGCTCGTTGTAGATGTCCTCCGGTGTGCCGATCTGCTGGATCTCTCCCTTGTCCATGACCACGATGGTGTCGGACATGGTGAGGGCCTCCTCCTGGTCGTGGGTGACGAAGATGAAGGTGATGCCCATCTGCTGCTGGATGCGCTTGAGTTCCACCTGCATGTCCTTCCGGAGGCGCAGGTCCAGGGCCCCCAGAGGTTCGTCCAGCAGGAGGACCTTGGGCCGGTTCACCAGGGCGCGGGCGATGGCGATGCGCTGCTGCTGGCCGCCGGAGAGACTGTCCGTCTTCCGCTCCTCGAAGCCCTTCATGCCCACGACCTCCAGCATTTCCGTGACCCGCCTGGCGATCTCATCCTCCCCCAGCTTGGCGATGCGCAGGCCGAAGGCGATGTTGTCATAGACGTCCAGATGGGGAAACAGGGCGTAGCGCTGGAACACCGTGTTCACCTGCCGCTTGTGGGGCGGGATATCATTAATCCTCACCCCGTCGAACAGCACAGAACCGGCTGTGGGCTTCACGAAACCGCCGATGATCTGCAGAGTCGTGGTTTTGCCGCAGCCGCTGGGTCCGAGCAGCGTGAGGAATTCGGAGTCGTTGATATAGAGGTTTATGTTGTTCAAAACAACTTCACCGTCATACGCCATGCTGATATCGGCAAGGCGAATGAGCTCTTTGGACATTTATCCTCCCCCATTCCCTTTGCGGGGCGGCCGACGGAGCCGGCAGCCGCCTTGATTTGTACAGTAGAGAAAGCTTATCATATTTCCCGGAAATGTCAATGATAATCATATCCGGGGAAGTACTTTTCCGCGAAATCCACCCTGGAGGCGGTGAAGGAGCGGCCCCGCAGGTAGGTGAGGACGCCCGCCTCCGTGGGAAAGTCGAAGGTCAGGCGGTAGGAGTAGAGGGCCTGCTTTTCTTCCCCCCCCGCCTGGGCCGCCTTTCCGCCGTATTTCCCGTCCCCCAGCAGAGGCCAGCCTGCGGCGGCCATCTGGGCGCGGATCTGGTGGGTGCGCCCCGTCTCCAGGCGGCATTCCACCAGGCTCAGGCCGTTCCGGCTCGCCAGGGTGCGGTAGTCCGTCACGGCGGTCCTGGCCCCCGGCTCCGGATTGGTGCGCACATAGACGCGGTTCTTCGCCGCATCCTTGAAAAGAAAGCCCCGCAGGGTCCCCTCCGGTGGGCGGGGAACGCCCAGCACGGCGCAGAGATAGCGCTTGTCCAGCTCCCGGTCCCGGATCTTCTCGTTGAGGATGCGCAGCGCCTCCGCATTTTTGGCGGCGATGACGATGCCGCCGGTATTGCGGTCGATACGGTTGCACAGGGCGGGGGTGAAGGCGTTTTCCTCCCTGGGCCGCCATGCGCCGGTGAGCAGCAGGTGGGCCTGGATATTGGCCAGCAGGGTCCGCTCCGGCGGCTCCCCCTCCGCGTGGTGGCACAGCATGCCGGGGGCCTTGTCCGCCAGCAGGATGTTCTCGTCCTCGTAGACGATGCTCAGCTTCGGCGTCGCCACCTTGCGGTAGGCGTTCAGGTCGCTGGGTTTTTCAAAGAATTCGTCGCTGATATACAGGGAGAGGACGTCTCCGGCCCGGAGGCGCGTCTCCCCCTTGGCTGCTTTGCCGTTGAGCTTAAAACGCTTGAGGCGCAGATACTTCTGGCAGAGGGAGGAGGGCAGCAGGGGAACGGCCTTCATCAGGAAGCGGTCCAGCCGCTGCCCGGCGTCGTTGGGGCCGACGGTCAGTTCTTTCATCGCGGATTTTCCTTTTTTGAAAAAAACTCTTGCATTTTCGGGAGGCTTCTGCTAATATTATCTAGCTGTTCATAAAACGCATAAAACGCTTAAGGAGGTGCGGCAAATGGCAAAATGTGAATTCTGTGACAAGGGCATTTCTTTCGGCATCAAGGTCAGCCATTCCCATCGGCGTGCCAATCGGACCTGGAAGCCCAATGTGAAGCGTGTCAAGGCGATCGTAGACGGCAAGCCTGTCCACGTGTATGCCTGCACTCGGTGCCTCCGCAGCGGCAAGGTCACCCGCGCGATTTGAGTCATCGCCCTGTCGTCCCCTCGGGGACCTGAAACTGAGACCGAAGAAAATTTCCGGGAGAAGCCTCCCGGAAATTTTTGTATGCCTATTTGCCGCTTCCGGGCTTTTGCGCATCCTCGTCGGCCGGACGCTTCTTCGCGTTTTTCTTCGCGCCCCTGCCGGTGAAAACGTCCGCCAGCTCGTCCCAATAGCAGTAGATCAGGGCGGCGGCGCAGAAAAGAGCCAGCACGACCTTCAGCCACCATCCGCCGAAAATGAGGGTGAACAGGGGCATGGCGACAGCAGCCGCCGCGGCCATGAGGGCGCGGTTGCCCGTGAGCGCCATCACCAGCACCGCCAGGGCCACGCAGACCAGGAAAAGACGCCAGTCCACGAACAGCAGCGTCAGCGCCGGGAAGATCAGCTCCCGCTTGGAGCTCAGCCCCCGCTCCAGAGGCAGCAGGGGCATGGCCTGGCCGATGAGGGAGAACAGGAGGGCCAGCAGCTTGCCCACGGAGGGGAAGCCCGACCCCTTCATCAGCATCCCGCCGATGAGCACCGTGACCAGGGCGCGCAGCAGATCGGCCACCAGGGCATAGCCCACGCCCATCCACTTGTGCTTCCGGTAGAGGAAAAAGTAGTCCACGCGCGCGTCGCCGGGAGCGGGGTCCTTGAAGGCCAGCCTGCTCACGAGGCCGCAGACGTCCAGCAGACTGAGGGCATAGGACAGCACCGCGATAAGGAATACGGATAATACCATCATGTTCTCACGTTCTCCTTTCCAAGGTCACAGATCGGCGGATTCGCCCCGCTGTCGGACGATCAGGCGGATGGGGGTGCCCTCCAGCCCGAAAACGCTGCGGAGCTGATTTTCCAGGTAGCGCTGATAGGAGAAATGGAAAAGCTCCCGATCGTTGCAGAAGATGATGAAGGTGGGGGGCCGCACCCCCGTCTGGGTCATGTAATAGAGCTTCAGCCGCCGCCCCTTGTCCGTGGGGGGCTGCACGCGGGCGACCGCGTCCCCCAGCAGACTGTTGAGGGTGCCGGTGGGGATGCGCATGGCGCTCTGGTCGTTGACGTAGTTGATGAGCTCGAAGAGCCGCCCGACCCGCTGCCCCGTGAGGGCGGAGATGAAGACGATGGGGGCGTAGGGCATGAACACCAGCCCCTTGCGGATATCCTCCCGCTGCTTGTCCATGGTTTTGGTGTCCTTGTCCACCAGGTCCCACTTATTCACCACGATGATGCAGGCCTTGCCGGCCTCATGGGCCAGGCCCGCCACCTTGGTGTCCTGCTCGGTCACGCCGTCCCTGGCGTCCAGCATCAGGAGGCACACGTCGGAGCGCTCCACGGCGGCCTGGGAGCGCATGGTGCTGAATTTCTCCACCCGATCCTCCACCTTGCTTTTCCTGCGGAGCCCGGCGGTGTCGATGAAGAGGTATTTTCCCCGGTCATTCTCGAAATAGGCGTCCACCGCGTCCCTGGTGGTGCCCGCCATGTCGGAGACGATGACCCGCTCCTCGCCCAGGATGCGGTTCACCAGGGAGCTTTTGCCCACGTTGGGCCGCCCGATGACGGCGACCTTGATGAGGTCGGATTCCTCCTCGTCCTCCTCCTCCGGGGGAAAGTAGGCGAAGCAGGCGTCCAGCAGGTCGCCGGTGCCGTGGCCGTGGACGGCGGAGACGGCGATGGGCTCTCCCAGGCCCAGGTTGTAGAATTCATAATAATCCGGGTCCACGGGACCCACGGAATCCATTTTGTTGACCGCCAGCACCACGTTCTTTTTGGATTTCAGCAGCATATTGGCCACGTCCATGTCCGCGGCGGTGACGCCGGTGCGGATATCCGTCACCAGCACGATCACGTCCGCCGTGTCGATGGCGATCCGCGCCTGTTCCCGCATGAACAGCAGCAGCTCATTGTCGGTGTTGGGCTCGATGCCGCCAGTGTCCACCATGGTGAAGGTCCGCCCCCGCCACTCCGCGTCGGCATAGAGCCGGTCCCGGGTGACGCCGGGGGTGTCCTCCACGATGCTGATGCGCTGCCCGGCCAGCTTATTGAACAGGAGAGATTTGCCCACGTTGGGCCTGCCGACGATGGCGATCAGGGGTTTTCTTCCCATTGGTCAACCTCATTTCAGATTCAGGAAAGCCCGCAGCACGGCCTCTCCGTCGTTGGGAACGGGGATCACCGGGACCCCCAGGGCCTCCGACACGGCGGAAAGGGGCGTGTCGTCCAGAAAAACGTCCCCGCCGTAGCGCAGCATGGAAATGCTGATGAGCAGCCTTTCTCCCAGCGCTTTTCCCCGAAGCTGGGCGATCAGGTCCCGCCCCGTGAGGAGACCCGCCACGTTGACGCTCTCCCCGAAAAAGTCGTTTCGGATGCCGTAGAGCTTTCCCTCTACAGAATAACACGAATCGGCCAAAAGTTGAAGAAGTTTCTGAAAAAGTGGATAAGCAGCCCCGCCGGTAGCCACGGCGAAGGGCGTGGGGTCCGGCGCTTCCGGCCGCGCCGCCAGGGCCTCGGTGAATTCATCCTCCAGGCTCCGCAGCATGCCCACCCCGTTTTCAAACTGGGGGAAGCCCTCGTAATAATCCCAGTCGGGGGTCTCCCGTCCCGCCTTGCGGTACAGCTCGTCCCCGCAGGCGAAGATGCGGCTGCCCGTTTTTTTCAGGCATTCCGCCCCGAAGGCGTCCACCCGGTCGATGATCTCTCCGGCGATGCGCTCGTCCACCGGCGTCAGCTCCGCCAGGCCCTGCCGGTGCTTCGTCAGGCCCACGGGCACCACGCTGACGCTGCTCACCTGGGGATAGAGGGCCGCCAGGTCCTCCATGGTTTTCTGCAGCGTTTCCCCGTCGTTCAGACCGGGGCAGACCACGATCTGGCAGTCCATGTGGATGCGCCTTTCGGCGAAGCGGCGCATGATCTCATAGCATTCCCCCGCGCGGGGATTGCCCAGCAGCCGGCAGCGCACCTCCGGGTCCGTGGCCTGGACGGAGACGTTGATGGGGCTGATGCGCAGGTCCATGATCCGCTGCTGCTCCCGGGGCGAGAGGTTCGTGAGGGTGATGTAGTTGCCCTGGAGGAAGCTGAGGCGGGCGTCGTCGTCCTTGAAATACAGGGTCTGGCGCATCCCCTTGGGCAGCTGGTCGATGAAGCAGAACAGACAGTGGTTGACGCAGGAGCGGGGCTTGTCCATGAGATAGCTCTCGAAATCCAGTCCCAGGGGTTCGCTTTCCCCCTTGCGCAGCTTCCTGCGGAGGACCTTTTCCTCCCGGCGGAATTCCAGCGCCAGCTTCGCGCTTTCGCAGTAATAGCGGTAATCCAGCACGTCCCTTATCTCGTGACCGTTGATGCTGAGGAGCGTGTCGCCGGGCTTCAGCCCCGCCTTGGCGGCGGGGGAGCCGGGGTCTACGCGGGTGACGACCTGTGCCATGTCGGGGCCTCCTTTCCCGGCGGGGATTTCGGGTAATGAAAACAGAGGGGGATGGTAGCCCCCTCTGTTACGCAAATCGCCTTACTTCGCTTCGTCGACCGCAAGCACCGTCTTGCCGTTGTAGGTCCCGCACTTCTTGCAGACTCTGTGCGGCAGATGGTAGGCCCCGCACTTGGGGCAGGCAACGAGGGCGGGCGCCTCCAGCTTCCACACGGAAGAACGGCGCTTGTCTCTCCTAGCCTTGGAAACCTTTCTCTTCGGAACAGCCATTATGACACCTCCTGATCAATCTTCATTATCATTTAACAGCTGTCCTAAGACAGCGAACGGGGAATCTGCTTCCGGCCGGCAGGCACAGGGCCCATCGTTGAGGTTGTGCCCGCAGCGGGGGCAAACCCCCTTGCAGTCGGGACGGCAGAGCGTCTTGCTGTCCAGCCCCAGAACGAATGCGGTCGTCACGATCTCCTCCAGGTCCACGCAGTCATCCTGCACAAGAAACACATCCGGGTCTTCTTCATCCTGGTGCTCCGTGACCAGCACGGTGTCCAGCGCGCCGGCATATTCCCACGCATATTCCCGCCCGCAGCGGTCGCAGCGGCAGCGGAGGGAAACGCGCACTTCGCCGGTCAGGGTCAGGAGACCGGCGGAGGAACGGACGCTGCCCGACGCCGTCAGGGGCGACGCATAGCGGAGGATGGAGGGGAATTCCAGCCCTGCCGGGTCCACTTCGCAGGCAAAGGGGAGCGCCCCGTCACCCCGGAGCAGCTCTTTGATGTTGAGTTGCGTCATGCTGGGCTCCTGTCCGGATGAAAAACCGATTTGTTTCCTGGCTTTTAGCCTGCCTATTATAGAGGATATCCCTCTCTTTGTCAAATACTTTCTTCTTTTCTTTCGTCACATTTTTCCCTTGCAAATGCTTTCCTGGATGGGTAATATTTATAATAGTGGAGTATTGTTCCTGAACGGGAAAAAGGAGGTCCGAGGTCATGGAGCCGAGATACAGCGTCAAGCTGTCCCTGCTGGTGGAGGAATTCGGCCTGAAAAAGGTCTATACGCCCCCGGATTTTGAGGATGTGCGCATCGTCACGCCGGACCTGAACCGGCCCGGCATGCAGCTGGTGGGCTTCTTCAGCCATTTTGACAACGAGCGCATCCAGCTCATGGGCACGGTGGAGATCATGTACCTGAAGACGCTGCCCTCCACGGAGCGGCGGAAGATCTTCGCCGAGCTGATGAAGCGGCATATCCCCGCCCTCATCATCTGTCACGACATGCAGATCTACCCGGAGTGCCTGGAGATGGCGGAAATGTATCAGGTGAGCCTGCTGGCTACGGAGCTGGATACCTCCGTCCTGGAGGCGGAGCTGATCACCACCCTGAACATCTATCTGGGTCCCCGCATCACCCGCCACGGCACCATGCTGGAGGTCTACGGCGAGGGCATCCTCATCACCGGGGAGAGCGGCGTGGGCAAGAGCGAGACGGCCATCGAGCTGGTGAAGCGGGGCCACCGCCTCATTGCCGACGACGCGGTGGAGATCAAGAAGATTTCCTACAAGACCCTCTTTGCCGAGTCGCCCCCCCTGATCCAGCACTACATCGAGCTCCGGGGCATCGGCGTGGTGGACGTGATGCGCCTGTTCGGCATGGGCGCCATCAAGAGCCGCCAGGAGCTGGACCTCATCATCAATATCGAGACCTGGCAGGACGGCATGATGTATGACCGGCTGGGGCTGGAGAACCAATATACCACCCTGCTGGGGGTGCAGGTGCCCATCATGAAGATCCCGGTCAAGCCGGGGCGGAACCTGGCCGTCATCATCGAGGTGGCCGCCATGAACAACCGGCAGAAGAAGCTGGGTTACAACAGCGCCCAGGAATTCACGGAGCGCATCAACCGGCACTTCGCCGAGAGCATGAAGGAGGGCGGCAATGGCTGAAGCCCTGCTGCGGGAGCTGCGCCGGGTCCTCCCGGCGCTGGAAGCGCGGGAAGGGGAGCCCCTGCGAAACTACACCTCCTTCGGCATCGGCGGCCCGGCGGAGCTGCTGCTGCTCCCCTCTTCGGGGGAGGAGCTGGCTTCCCTCTGCGCGCTGCTGCGCAGCCTGGGGGTGAAGCCTCTGCTGCTGGGCAACGGCTCCAATGTGCTGGCCCCCGACGAGGGGGTGAAGGGGGCCGTGATCGTCACCCGGCGGGCGCAGGAGACGGCGCGGCAGGGAGAAAAGCTCGTCGCCGCCTGCGGCGCAGGCCTGACGAAGCTGGCTTCTTTCGCCGCGGAGGAGGGGCTGACGGGCCTGGAATTTGCCTACGGCATCCCCGGCACCCTGGGGGGCGCTCTCATCATGAACGCCGGGGCCTACGGCGGGGAGATGAAGGACGTGACGGCCGCCGTGACCTATCTGGACGGGGAACTGCGGCAGCGCACAGCCGCGGGGGAGGCGCTGGATTTCCGCTACCGGCACAGCCGCTTCGGGCCGGAGGACGTGATCCTGCGGGCGGAGCTGCAGCTGCGGGCCGGAGACCGGGAGGCAATCAGGGCCCGCTGCCGGGAGCTGACGGAGAAGCGGAAGGCCTCCCAGCCCCTGGAGTGGCCCAGCGCGGGCAGCGCTTTCAAGCGGCCCAGGGATGGCTACGCCGCCGCCCTGATCGATCAGGCGGGCCTGAAGGGCTACGCCGTGGGCGGCGCACAGGTGAGCGAAAAGCACGCGGGCTTCGTGGTGAACCGGGGCGGAGCCACGGCGTCGGACGTGAAAAAACTATTGGAGGATGTACAGAAGACGGTCCTTGACCGGAGCGGCGTCCTCCTGGAACCGGAGATCAAGATACTATGAAGGAATTCGTGCTGATCACGGGGCTCAGCGGCGCGGGCAAGAGCCAGGCGGCGGGCATCCTGGAGGACATGGGCTTTTTCTGCGTGGACAATCTGCCCCCGGAGCTGCTGGACGGCTTCATGGAGCTGGTCATGGCGGCGGAGGGGAAGTATGACCGGGTGGCCCTTGTGAGCGACATCCGGGGCCGCCGGGATATCGGCGGCCTGGCGGAGCATATCCGCCAGCTGCGCCAGACGAGGCCCCTGCAGGTGCTGTTCCTGGAGGCCTCGGAGCAGGTCATCGTCAACCGCTACAAGGAGACCCGGCACCGCCACCCCCTGGACCCCCGGGGCGGCGACCTCAGCGGTGCGATCCGGAAGGAAATGGCGGCCCTGGCCCCCCTGCGGGAGCTGGCGGACCACGTGGTGGATACCTCCGGCCTCAATTGGGCCAGCCTGAAAATGAAGCTCAGCTCCTTTTTCCCCGCGGAGGATACGGACAGCGTTTTCCTCCATGTCTGCTCCTTCGGCTTCAAAAACGGCATCCCCGCCGGGGCGGACCTGGTGATGGACGTGCGCTTCCTGCCCAACCCCTTCTATGTGGAGGAGCTGAAAAACCAGACGGGGCTGGACGCGCCGGTGCGGGACTATGTCTGCGCTTCCCCGGCCACGGGGGAGTTCCTGGAGAAGCTGATGGATATGCTCACCTTCCTGCTGCCGAAATACCGGGCGGAGGGAAAGACCGGCCTGCTGCTGGCCATCGGCTGCACCGGGGGGCGGCACCGCAGCGTGGTCGTCGCCGAGCTTTTGACGGAGCAGCTCCGGGCGTTGGGCTGCCCGGCGGACTGCGTCCACAGGGAACTGAGGTGAACCATGTCCTTTGCGTCCGAGACAAAGACGGAGCTGTGCCGGGCGAGCCTGGCGAAAGCCTGCTGCGTCCGCGCAGAGCTCTACGGCATCCTCCTGTTCTGCAACAGCTTCACTTCCTCCGGCGTCCGCATCCTGACGGAGCACCGGGCTTTCCTGCAGCGGACGGAAAAGCTGCTGAAAAAGGCCGCCGCCCTGACCCCGGACGAGCGGCATGACGAGGAGCGGGGGAAGCTGAGCCTGAGCATCCGGGACCCGGAGAAGCTGCGCCGGCTGTGCGAGCTTTTCGGCTGCGAGCTGGAGCGCAATCCCGCCCACCATGTGAACCTGGGCGTGCTGGAGGAGGACTGCTGCCGCGCCTCCTTCCTGCGGGGGGCGTTCCTGGCGGGGGGCAGCATGGTGAATCCCTCCAAGAGCTACCATCTGGAGCTCATCACCAGCCACTACAGCGTCTCCCGCGAGGTGGCAGCCATGCTGCGGGAGATGGAATTCCGCCCCGGCAGCCTCCGCCGGAGCGGGAATTATGTCCTCTATTTCAAGCACAGCGAGGCCATCGAGGACCTGCTGACCCTCCTGGGGGCCCCCATGGCGGCCCTGGCGCTGATGAACGCCAAGGTGGAGAAGGAGGTGCTCAACGGCGTCAACCGCCGCCTCAACTGCGACGAGGCCAACCTGGACAAGACGGTGAACGCCGCCCTGAGCCAGCTGGCTGCCATCCGCCGCCTGGAGGAACGGGGGGAGCTGGCCGCTCTCAGTCCCAAGCTTCGGGAAGCGGCGAAGCTGCGTTCGGAGCACCCGGAGCTGAACCTGAGCCAGCTGGGAGCTCTGGCGGTCCCACCCGTCACCAAATCCACCCTGAACTACCGCCTGAAAAAGATCATGGAGATCGCGGGAACGGAGAACGGATAAGAAACGCGGCTTCTTTTTGGCGTCCGCCGCCTCATTGGGAATAAGAGGGTGAAACTCTGCGGGAGCCGCGGAAGAAACACGGGAGGAATGCTATGAAACGGATCATCAGCCTGGCTCTGACCCTGGTCCTCTGTCTGTCCCTGCTGGCCCTGCCCGCGCAGTCGGCCGGGGATGCGGACAGCGTCTTTTCTTCTCAGCTGACGGAGCTTTCCCGGCAGATCTACGAGGGTCTGACCACCCCGGAGGCGATGCAGGCATACCGCACGGGGGACAGCATCAAATTCAGCTTTGAGGGCTCCTTTTACGACATGGCCGACGCGCTCCTGGAAGCCATTGGGCCTGCCTTTGCTGCGGTAATGATGGAACATACGGAGATTTTCTGGGTGTCAAGCTATACCGTTAGCGCCGGGGGCCGCAATGCGGTAAGCTTGTCGGTGACCCCTGTTTTCTGGGAAACCTGGGGAGCGGGAGGCCGCAGCATTGCCGAGGATGAAGCCGTACTGCATGCGGCGGTGGAGAAGCTGGCGGCGGAAGCCGCGGCGCAGGGCGGCGTTTACGAGCAGCTGCTCTATGTCCATGACTGGCTGACCACCCACAATGTATACAACTTTCCTGCCGCTGATTACGACGTTGACGAAATGGAAGCGAACTGTCTGCCCTGGACGCCGCTGAGCGCGCTGACCGACCTGGATAAGCCCGTCTGCGAGGGCTACGCATCTGCCTTCAAGCTCGTCTGCGATGAACTGGGCATCCCCTGCATCAAGGTCTGCGGAGAGGCCTGGGGACCTCATGCATGGAACCAGGTCCAGCTGGACGGAAAATGGTATGCAGTGGACGTTACCTTCGACGATCCCACCATGGGAGACGATACCAAAGTCATCTCCGGCATCGAAGCGCATGATTACTTCCTGATCGGCGCGGACAGCTGCCCGCCCTATATGCCTCCGTTTTCCGAAACGCACATTCCCGACGCTGTCTCTGATTTCGGCGCGGAATTCGACTATCCGCCGCTGTCTTCCCAGGCATATGACCCCGGAGAGGGCGCGACCCTGCCGGGCCCCGCGCCGGAACAGCCGTCAAAGCCGGCTCCCGGTCCGCAGCCCGGGCTTGCAAACTTCCAAAAAACAAAGGAATATACCGATGGGATGTTTACCGACGTTGCCGCCTCCGCCTGGTATGCGGAGAACGTGCGCACCGCCTATGAGCTGGGACTGATGGTTGGCTCAGGCGGCGGCTTCCATCCCTCCGGAAACCTGACGGTCACCGAAGCGCTGGTCCTTGCCTGCCGCCTCCACAGCATCTATTATGCCGACGGCGAGAGTTTTGTCCAGGGCACCCCCTGGTATCTTGTCTATATGGACTACGCGGACAGGCACGACATATCCCTGCCGAGCGGCTGTGACCTGAACGCTCCCGCGACGCGGCTGGAGTTTGCCGAGATCCTCAGCGCAGCGCTCCCGGAGGAGGCGCTGCAGAAAATCAATTCCGTGCCCGACGGCTCCATTCCCGACGTGGCGGACGATCCGGCCGTCTATCGGCTGTACCGGGCCGGCATTTTGACCGGCAGCGATGAATCCGGCGCCTTCGAGCCGGACAAGAGCATCCAGCGCAGCGCAGTCGCCGCGATCGTGACAAGGATGGCTGTGCCGGAGCTGCGGCGGCAGATTTCGCCCCTGCCGGCGACCCCGGAAGAAACGCCGCCGGAAACGGTCTTCGATTTCATCGTTTCCTATCTGGCGGAAACGGGGGAGGAAATGGCGGACGGCCATTACTGCCGCCTTCGCGAGGATGACGCCTATTTCATCACCCTGGGCTATGAGCGCACGGACGACCTGCTGAGCCTCAACTGCGCTTACTCCGATGAGGAGAGCGGCCTCACGGCTTTCAGCTCTCTGGAGATCGACCGCGCCATGTCCCAGCCCTACGGCGGCGCGATCATGATCTTCCCGGGCACGGATGACGAGGAGAGCGTCGCCCTCGCCTCCATCGACGCGGCGGAATTCTCCTTCGATCCGAAGGACCCCGTCCCCTTCGATCTTTGCTGGGGCATGGACGAGAAATCTGCGGCGACCTTCGAGAGCCTGTTCACCGCCGACATCTGCGTCGCTCTGGAGGACCTGCAGACAAACATCCTGGGCCCCGGCGGCCATTCGCTGGCGGAGCTTGGCTTTGCCCGTTATGCGGGCTGAGCCCGCGCCGGGCTTTGCCTGCTGAAAAACGAAAGACATGCAGGGCCGCTCCCGCCAAATGCGGGGACGGCCCTGCTTTCAAACGAAAAAAGAAGCGCCGGCCAAGTCCTTTTCGGACCGGGCCGGCGCTTTGATGCAGGCTCGCTCAGGATTCCCTGCCTGGATTTGGTTCATACCCCGACGCCGTTGAAATGGCGCATGACGATCGCGGCGTCAGGGCGCGTGCCTGTGCCTTGTCTTATGACTCGGCGGCAGCGTAGATTCGATACAAAAAAGTCACCACTGCGGCACGGGGGCAGTCTTCCTTGGAGCTGATCTCCAGACCGGTGTCCGCGGTCAGACCGGCCTCGATCGCCCAGTTGGCGGATTCCGCACCCCAGCCGTCCGCGCCGATGCCCATCGCCCTGTAGAGGAACGTGATGATGTGGGCGCTGGAGCAGGTCTGCTTGGGGGAAAACGCCGTCTCGCTGGTGCCCTTGGTAATGCCCTGTTCCACAGCCCAAAGGACGGCCTTGTAGAAATAGTCGCTCTCCTTCACGTCCGCAAAGGGGTTTTCGCTGCTGGCCGGCTCCGGCTTTCCGGCGGCCCGCCAGAGGAAGGTGACCACCTGGCCGCGGGTGCAGCTGCCCTCCGGGCTGAAGGTCGTGTCGCCAGTGCCGGTGGTGACGCCCGTCACATAGGCCCAGGTCACCGCGTCGGCATAGTAGCTGTCCTCCGGCACATCGGTAAAGGGGACCGCATCCGCCGGGGCTTCCGCAGATTCCCTGCCGGCGTCTTCGCCCTTGGAGGGGAGGACATAGTTATCGTCCATGGCCTTGAGCCAGGAAATGTAAAGGTCGGGGAAGTGAGCGGGGAGCAGATAGGGGAGCCGTTCGGTGAAGTTCAGCACATTCACCGCATCCCGAAGGATACTGTAGTCCTCCTGGGGAGCAAAGAGGAACGCGGTGATGACCGCGCGGATGGCGGCGGGGTTCGACGTCAGCAGCTCTCCGTAAGCGTCGCCCTCCGCCGGGATCAGGCGCAGGAAGTCCGCCAGGGCTT
Source organism: Oscillospiraceae bacterium (assembly GCA_016286665.1). Lineage (GTDB taxonomy): Bacteria > Bacillota > Clostridia > Oscillospirales > Oscillospiraceae > UBA1774. The sequence continues at coordinate 5,423 of JAEETX010000018.1, read as the reverse complement.
TGTCGGCGGAGGCCGTGAGGGACATGGGAGCGCCGGTTTCATCCTTTTCCAGCAGCCCGTCCAGGACCAGCTCCCGGATCATCGTCTCGAAGGACACGGGCGCGGAGGGAGCGGCGGCGGAATCTGTGAGCAGCGCATTGAGGGCCGTCTGCCCGGTCAGCTGCTTCCGGTAGCTGAGGCCGAGCAGCTGCCGGATCGACGCGCGGAAGGAGGCTGCATCCTTCTCCCCGGAGCCCATGGCGCAGCCGGTGACCAGGTCGATCAGGGCAGTCTTCATGCCCTCCGGTGTGGCGTCGTAGGTCTTCTGGGTGATACCGGAGATCAGGGTGCGCAAAAGGGCCGCGTCTTCCGCCGTCATGGACTCCGCCATGGGGGCGAGGAGGCCCTGGGTGAACAGAAGGTGCTTCGGGTTCACCAGGAAGCGGGCGATGAGCTCGATCAGGTCATCCAGCGTCGCGGGCTGGATCTCCTGCGCCAGCGCCAGCAGGTCCTGCCAGAACGGCACATATTCCGCAGGCAGCATCGCTTCGACGGTCTTGGACTGCGCCTGGGCCAGCTGGAAGACGCTGTCGAGCACATCCTTCAAAAGCTGCTGCGCCGTGTAATTTGCCTTGTCTTCGACCTTCAGGCCGAGGAAGTCCATCAGCTCGAACACCACCGCCGCAAGGCCCGCCTCGTCGGAAAGGGCGGGGTCCAGCTTGCGCTGCTGCTCCAGGGCATAAGCCAGGTAGTTCAAAAGGAGCGCTTTTTCCAGCGTTTCAGGCTCCGTCTGGGCGAGCGCGTGGGCAAACCCGGCTCCGTTGGTGCTCAGCAGGACCGTCAGAGCGCCCAGCACGTCGGCATATCCCTGGCGGACATAGGCTTCTCTGGTGGGGGCCAGGGAGGCCAAGGCGTTCAGGTGCTGCGTGATCATGTCGTCCGTGGAAAGCTTTTCTTCCGTTTCGATCAGGCCCTGCTGCCGGAGATCCGGCGCTTTCAGGGGGAGAGGCGTGGAGTATCCGCCGTTCGCTGCGAACATCCCGGCCGCTTCCTCGCTGAGGAGCCCGAGCCAGGCGCGCATATCCTCCCCGCCGAACTCCACATCCACGGTCGTGCCGTAGCGGGTGAAGCCCCAGAGAGCGGGGGGCAGCTTGGCGAAGTAGTCGCCGGAGGCGATATAGTTGTGGATGCCGCCGTAACGCCCATCGTCGGGCTGGATCACGTCGCCGGCGTCCGCGCCGCCATAGGCATAGGCGGGCACGTCGGTGTCGGGGGTCCCGGCGGCGGCTCCCGCCACGCAGAGGACTTCGGCCCTGGTCACACCGCCGGTGACGCCCATGGGCGTGGCAAAGGTATAGACGAAGACGTCCTCCGGGGCGATGGAAACGCTGCCGCCGAAATAGCCGCTGTCCCCCGCCAGGAAGCCGCCCACCAGGTTGATGACCGCCGCGCCCCGGCTGAAGCCCGTGGCCCAGATCTTCACCCTGCCGGTGACGCCTTCGGTTTCGATATACGACTTCAGGAAGCGCAGGATCTCATCCCGCGCGGCCTGGAAGCCCTGATGGAAGCCGCTGCCGCCCACGTGGAGGTTGCCGGCCCATTCGGTCCCGTAGTCCGTGCTTCTGGGGATGATCGCCAGGAGGGTCGCGCCGTCCGCGAGGGTCTTGCTGCCGATGATGCAGCCCATGGAATCCGCCAGCTTGATGTCGTCGGCATAGTAGGCGTTCATGCGGATGCCGGCAAAGCCGAGCGCCTCCAACAGCTCGCCGATATCGGCGGCGACGGAGGTCATGGCGGAGAGGGTCGCCAGGTGGCTGTTCGCCGCGGCGGAAGTCTCCAGGAACCATGCGTCCGAATAGTAGCAGGTGTCGTCGGTTTTCCCGCCCCTGCCGTACAGCGAGCCGACGGTGACCTCGGCGGAGATCACGCCCTCCTCGTCCCCGGCAGCCAGGGCGGCGGCGGGGAGCAGCCCTGCCAGCAGCAGAACTGCCAGGAGCAGGCTGAGCCCCCGCGCGAATCTTGATTTCATAGGAATCCCTCCTTCTTGATTTGCGGTATTACTTCCCCAACAGGGCTTGCTTTTTTTCGATCAGCGTCAGGATCAGCTCCAGGGTGCCGTCGAAGCCCAGGTAGTCCGTGTTGAGGCAGAAATCATAGTTTTCCGGGTCGTCCCAGGTAAGGCCGGTGAAGGCCTCGTAGTAATAAGCCCGCCGCCGGTTGGTCTCCTTCACCAGCTTTTCCGCCTCGGCGGTGCTCCTGATGCCGTATTTGGCCGCAATGCGCCCGGCACAGGCGTCCAGACCGGCGCTGACGAAGATGCGCAGGGCGTCGGGCCTGGCGCGCAGGATATAGCTGGAGCAGCGGCCGAAGAAGATGCCGTTGCCGCTTTCGGATGCCTTGAGGACCGCCGAGGTCTGGGAAGCGCGCAGACTGTCGACGTCCGCCTTGTCCCGCACGGCGGGGATGCCCTCCCGGTTGTTCATGGAAGTGGTGTCCATAAAGGCGGCCAGCAGGCCGGACTGATAATTCTCCTTTTTGGGGATGTCCTCGTCCCGGGCGATGGGCAGCACGTCCAGCTCCAGGGAGAGCACGGCGCTGCCGTAGGGCCGATCCTCCGGGTGACCCTCGTCCTCGTCGTAAAAAGCCAGGGTGGCCTGGCGCAGGTCCACGCCGGAATCCGCCACCGCCTGCCGGATCAGTTCGTCGTCATGCACCGGCCAGCCCGTTTTCTCGGACAATGCCCAGCCCAGCTCGTTGCCGCCGGAGCCATAGAGTCCGTTGATGGAAATCAGCATGATCGTACCTCCATAGTCATTTCAATTCCAACACAGCCCCTCACAGCCTCGCAGAGTTCGCATCCGCAGATGCGAATAAATTCGGAATCATTTTGGGGCGGAATTCATTTCCACCCCAAAATACTTTTTGCGGAGCGGACTGTGGGCCCCGAAGGGGCCTGCGGGGAGCGGAGCGTAATCCATCTCAAATCACAACCCAGCGAAGCGGTTGTGATTTGATTTTTTAAAATCCGAACAGATGGAACCAGGTGGGGAAGCCGAAGGCCACGATGACGATCATCAGCAGCGTGGGCACCAGGCCGCCCTTGAACAGGTCGCTGGCGGAATAGTAGCCCGCGCCGTGGGTGTAGAGGTAGATGGGCTCGGTGTACAGCAGGGTGATGGTGGCCCCCGCCCAGAACACGGGGATCATGGCCAGGGCCAGGGTGTACTGGCTGCCCACGATCTGAGCGATGCCGATCATGATGGGCACGAAGATGGCCGCCACGGAGGGAGCCGTGGGGATGAGCACACGGAGGTAGCACACCACGAAGCCCACGATGAGCATGACGGCGTAGATGCCCATGCCGCCCAGGCCGGAGAAGAACTTGTCGGCGATCCAGGTCATGGCTCCGGTGGAGTTGACGCAGCCCATGGTGACCGCCACGGAGCCCACCATCATCAGCAGGTTCCAGTCGGCCTCACGGACATAGGACTTCCAGTCCATCAGGTCGATGCCCGGCATGAACATGAGGAAGAAGGCGCAGCCCGCCACGACGGTGGTGTTCAGGGCCTTCACCCAGGTGCCCGCGAACCAGAGCAGGATGGTGACGATGATGATGATAATGGCCTTCTTTTCCTTGCCCTCCATGGGTCCCAGCTTGTCCTTTTCCGCGAAGACGGCCTGCTGGGCCTCCATGGGCATGGCCTCGGGCTTGAAGATGACGATCAGGGAAATGCTCACCAGCAGGCACATGATGAGGGCGAAGGGGAGGCACATCACAAACCACTGGAGGAAGCTTACGTCCACCCCCTGGGCCTGCAGCAGGCTCTGGGCGATGAGGTTGCCGGGGCTGCCGGCGGGGGAGATGAAGCCGCCGTTGCCGCAGGCGAAGGGCAGACCGATCATGAGGCACTTGCCCAGGCGGCTTTCTCCGGGCTTCAGGCCCGCGGATTTCAGGAACATGAAGATGATGCCGTAGAACATGATGAGGGTGCCGAAGTTGCTCAGGAAGCCGCTCATCAGCGTGGCGATGAAGAGGAAGCCGAAGACCAGGGTCTTGGGATTGCCCTTGCTCACCTTGGTGATCCAGGCGGAAATGCGCATGGGGATGGTGGTGTTGGAGAGGGCCCCCGTGACGCCGAAGCAGAAGAACACGAAGAAGAAGCTGGTGCCGCCGAAATCGGCGAAGATCTGGTTCAGCGTCGTGATATTGAAGTAGGGCAGCAGCACCATGAGGGTCAGGCAGCTGACCGCCAGGGGGGCCACCTGGCACACAAAGAGGACGATGGCCGCCAGGAACACGCCGATGGAGGCCATGCCCGGCTCCGTCAGTCCCTCGAAGGGCGGGATCAGGGTAAAGAGCGCGATCAGCACGACGGCTACGAGAAAGCCGACAATGCGCTTCGTGGCGACCTTGGGCGCCGCGCCGGATTCCGACTTGATTTTCTTCATAATGATACACCTCCGGAAATGATGGAGAGCCGCGCGAACTCTGCGCGGGCAGCCGCTCCGCTCCGCGGCGGGGACGGAGGGGTCTTTGGACCGGAACGGTCAGCCCTTCACATCCAGCTCCTTGGGCAGGAGGAAGACGCCGATCATCCAGGGAATGGCGAAGACGCCGAGAATGAGGAAGAAAACGGCCCGGCTGCCGTTTGCGATGGTGGAGGCGACATAGGCCGGCAGCAGCTTTGCCCCCAGCAGGTCCAGGGTGGAAATGAGGCCGCCGGCGGTGCCGGCCAGGGCGGGTCCCACTCCGGGCAGGCGCACGGAGAGGGAGAGGCACTGGGCCATGCCGCTGCCGAAGGTATAGCCGGTGATCACCAGGCCCACATAGAGCCAGACGCCCGGCAGCTGCCAGGCAAAGCAGCAGCCCAGCCCGGCCACCAGGCCGCAGAGGATCAGTACCAGGCGGAATTTGCCGGTTTTCAGGGAGATGGTGGGGGTGAGGAGGCTGCCCAGCAGGTTGCCCACCATGAGGAAGGCCCCCGCCAAGCCCGCAGTCCCTTCCGTGAAGCCCCGCTCCGCCACCAGGGCGGTGGGGATGCTGGAGCCCATGCCGGTCATGCAGCCGTTGACGAAGAAGATGACGCCGCCCACCAGCCAGACATAGCGGTTGCGCAGCACCTTGCCAACCGCCTTGCCCAGGGGCAGCTGCTGGCTGTCCGCCGCCTTTTTCGCGGGGCGCAGGTTGGGCATCACCGTCAGCCACAGCACCAGCACCAGGGAGGCCAGGCAGGCCGCCAGCAGGAAGGCCCGGCTGATGCCCAGGGAGGTGGTGGTCGCCATGCCCAGCACCATGCCGGTGGTGGTGATGGTGAGCACCAGGCCCATGACGACGCTGATCTTCTCCGGCTTGAAGAAATTGGAGAGGATCTTCGCGCCGTTGGCGGAGATGAAGGCCGCCGAGAAGCCCATCATGACCATGGCGGCATACATCATGCCATAGC
>JAEETX010000096.1 GCA_016286665.1 Oscillospiraceae bacterium | reverse complement strand
CTGGAAAGCATCCGGTTGTTCATTGAAGTGTTTGTAAAAGAGGAGCATAGAACACAAGGAATCGGGAAAGCGCTTGTATGCGAGGTTTATCGCCTTGCAAAAGAGAGCGGAGCGATTCAATTAACAAACTTCTCACAAACTGCGGAATATATCGGATTCTGGTATGAAATCGGGTTCGATGTTTTCTTTTGGGATGTCAACCCGAATACCGGTGAGTGCAGCACAACGGCAATGCTGAGAATCGAGTAAAAACGAACTTCACCGCGGTTTTCTCACAAACCCATCGGAGGCGGGCCGCTTGGCCCGCCTCCGAAACGCAAATGCTCTTATCCCCCGTACCCCAGCAGCACCAGCACCAGCCCGTACACCGCGCTGGCCACGGTGCCGGAGACGATCACCGGCCCCGCGATGGTGAACATCTTCACCATCGTTCCCGTAATGAGACCCTCGCTTTTGAATTCCAGGGCGGGGGAGGCCACAGCGTTGCTGAACCCGGTGATGGGCACCAGGGTCCCCGCGCCGCCGAACTTCGCCAGCCGGTCATAGACTCCCAGGCCCGTCAGCAGGGCGCCCAGGAAGACGAGACTGACGCTGACGGCCGTCCCGGCGGCTTCCTCCTCCAGCCCGAAGGCCAGCCACCCCTGCCGAAGGAGCTGCCCCAGGGCGCAGATCAGCCCGCCCGTGAAAAAGGCCCGCAGGGCGTCCTTCCACAGAGGGGACGCGGGGGAGAGGGAGCGGACATAGGCCCGGTATTCCCGATTCGTCATCGTAACCAAAAGAAACACCTCCCGGATGTAGCTTCTGCATCCGGGAGGCGGCTATTCCCCATGGAAATCATTCCTTGTTGACGCTGACGTTGTTGAGGCCGTTTTCCTCAAATTCCTCCATATATTCGTCGATCCTGCGGCTGAGCTCACCGTCGTTGGAGTTGTCGATGGGGGCGAAATCCATATCCCGCCGGGCCAGCTCCTCCGCCAGGATGTCATAGAAGATGGCGTCCTCATAGTCCATGATGGCCTCCTGGATGCCGCCGTCCTCAAAGCTGGCCGAGGGGATGACCTCCCCGTCCATCATCTCAAAGAGGGAATACATGCCGGTTTTCAGACAGTAGGAAAAACACTTGGATTCCACGTCGTCATAGTCCTTGATGCGCTGGCTGCCCCGCAGGGAATTCATCACCCAGTTGCCCACGTAGACCAGGTCCAGAAGCCGCCGGAATTCCTTATCCGAAAGTTCCATCGTCATGTTTCAACGCACCACCCTTCCTGTGCCGGGTTATGGCAGGTTCAAAGCGCCCATATTATAGCCTTTTCCAACTGAAATATCTACCGTTATTTTGCGTATTTTTCGTGAATTTCTTCGCCGGGCCGCCCCGTCCCGCAGCCGGAGCAGTGCGGCTTCCCCGCGGCTGTGAAAGACTTCTCCGTCAGACCGCGAAATTCCCCTTGCCCCGGCATGGGTTTTCATATATAATATTATTTTGTAATGGCAGGGAGAAAGGATTCGCGGTATGGATGATCGACCCATCGGCGTCTTTGATTCCGGACTGGGCGGACTGACCGCCGTCCGGCGGGTCCGCCGGGTGCTGCCGGCGGAGGATGTGGTCTATCTGGGGGACACGGGCCGCGTTCCCTACGGGGACCGGAGCGCCGCCACGATCCTGCGCTATGCTTCGGAGGACATGGATTTCCTTCTGGGGCAAAACGTGAAGGCGGTGGTGGTGGCCTGCGGCACCGTCAGCAGCATCGCCCTCCACACCCTGCTGGACCGGGGCGTCCCCGTGGTGGGCGTGGTGCTCCCCGCCGCCGAACGGGCCGCCGCGCTGACGAAAAACGGACGCATCGGCGTCACGGGCACCGCCGCCGCCATCCGGGCGGGGGCCTACGCGGCGGCGCTGAAGAAGCGGAGCCCCGGAAGCGAGACCCTGGCCGTGGCCTGCCCCATGTTCGTGCCCCTCATCGAGGGGGGCAGTACGGCGTCGGGCGAGGCGCTGCTGGAGGCCGCCGCGGAGGAATATCTGGCGCCCATCCGGGATTTCGGGGCCGACACCCTCATATTGGGCTGCACCCACTATCCCCTGATCGCGGAAATCATCCGCCGCCGGGTGGGAAGCGGGGTGCAGCTGGTGGACGTCGCCGCCGCCGCCGTGGACGAAATGAAGAAGCTGTTGACGGAGAAGGGCGCGCTGGCGGAGAGAGATCGGCCCGGCAGCCTGCAGTGCTGGGTCACCCACAGTCCGGGCCGCTTTGCCGCTCTGGCGGGCCGCTTCCTGCCGGGGCCGGACACCCTGCGCGTCCGGCAGACGGCGCTTTGATGGATGTCGAATCGAACAGGAGAAAAGATATGAAAGACGTCATTATTTCCATCCGGGGCACCCAGCGCTCCTTCCACCCCGGGGAGGAGCCCCAGGACCCCGAATCTGTGGAGCTCGTCACCGACGGGCGCTATGAATATGGCCGGGACGCCAGCTGGTTCACCTATCATGAGAGCGAGATCACCGGCATGGAGGGCACCGTCACCACCTTCCGGGTGGAGGACGGACTGGTGACCCTGACCCGGGAGGGCGCGGTGAACAGCCAGATGCTCTTCCAGAAGGGGCGCAAGCACGTTTTCCTCTACGACACCCCCTTCGGCGCCATGACCATGGGGGTGGACACCCAGCAGCTGCGAACCGAGACGGACGAGCACGGCGGTCAGCTGGATATCGTTTACAGCGTGGACGTGGACAACGTCCTTCTGGGAAGGAACACCTTCCGCATCGACTGGAAAGAGGTCGGGGATAAAGGAGTGAGCGGACAATGAACATGATCGAAGAAGCCAAAAAGCAGATCGACGCCCTGGTGCGCGCTTCCTATGCCGCCGCCGCGGAGAAGGGGCTGCTGCCCTCCGGCGCGGAGCTGAAGGGGACGACGGAGATTCCCAAGGACCCCGGGCACGGGGACTATGCCTGCTCCTATGCCATGAGCGCCGCCAAGGCCATGCGCATGCCCCCCCGGAAGATCGCGGAGACCCTGGCCGCCGAGATCGATTTCACCGGCAGCTGGTTCGCCGGTGTGGAGGTGGCCGGGGCCGGCTTCCTCAATTTCCGCCTGGGTGACGCCTGGTACGCCCAGGTGCTGAAGGCCGTGGAGGCCGAGGGAGAGGCCTACGGCAGCGTGGACGAGGGCCACGGGAAAAAGGTGATGGTGGAGTTCGTCTCCGCCAATCCCACCGGCACCATGACCATCGGCAACGCCCGGGGCGGCGTCCTGGGGGACGCCATGGCCTCCATCCTCTCGAAGGCGGGCTGGGAGGTCTGGCGGGAATTCTATGTCAACGACGCCGGGAACCAGGTGGAGCTTTTCGCCCGCAGCGTGGACGCCCGCTACATCCAGCTCCTCAAGGGGGAGGACGCCGTGGAGTTCCCGGAGGACGGCTACCACGGGGACGACATCAAAGAGATCGCCCGCCTGTTCCGGGAGGAATTCGGCGACGGCTGGCTGGAAAAGCCAGAGGACGAGCGGCGGCAGAAGATGCAGGTCTTCGGCATCGAGCTGAACATCGCCAAGATGAAACGGGACCTGGAGCGCTACGGCATCGTCTACGATCAGTGGTTCCGGGAATCCACCCTCCATGAAAGCGGCTACGTGAAGGAGACGGTGGATCTGCTGGAGCAGCAGGGCTACACCTATGAGAAGGACGGGGCCCTCTGGTTCAAGCTGACGGACCTGGGGGCGGAGAAGGACGAGGTCCTGCGCCGCTCTAACGGGTTCTACACCTATTTCGCCGTGGACATGGCCTACCACCGCAATAAGTTCATCCAGCGGGGCTTCGACAGCGTCATCAACGTCTGGGGCGCGGATCACCACGGCCACGCCATCCGCTTCGCCAAGAGCCTGCCCGCCCTGGGCATCGCGCCGGATCGACTCCACTTCCTGCTGATGCAGCTGGTGAATCTCATGCGGGACGGGCAGACCGTGCGCATCTCCAAGCGCACCGGCCGGGCCATCGCCCTGGCGGACCTGCTGGACGAGATCCCCCGGGACGCCGTCCGCTTCTTCTTCAACGCCAAGCCCGACACCCACCTGGATTTCGATATGGACCTGGCCATCCGCAGCGACAGCGAAAACCCGGTCTATTATGTGCAGTATGCCCACGCCCGCATCTGCTCCCTGGTCGCCGCCCTGGCCGCCGAGGGGCACCCGGTGCCCAGGGCTGCGGAGGTGGATTTCTCCCATCTCTCCGGGGAGACGGAAAAGGCCCTCATCAAGCAGCTGAGCCTCCTGCCGGAGGAGGTGCGCCTGGCCGCGCTGAACTACGACCCCAGCCGCATCAACCGCTATCTCATCGAGCTGGCGGGCCGCTTCCACCGCTTCTACACCGCCTGCCGCATCAAGGACGCGGAGCCGGGGGTGCTGGAAGCCCGGCTCAAGCTGGCCGACAGCGTCCGCGCCGTGCTGGCCCTGGCCCTGGGCATCATCGGCGTCTCCGCCCCGGAAAAGATGTAAGGCAGCCTATCCGAAAAACAAGCGAACGAAGATCCCCGCGCACAGGAAACCGACGAGATCGGAGACCAGTGCCGCGGGGATCGCGTGTCTTGTCCGGCGGACGCCCGCCGCAGCGAAATAGACGCTGACGGTGTAGAAGGTGGTCTCCGTGCTGCCCAGCATCACCGCCGCCGTCCGCCCCGCCGGAGAGTCGGGCCCCAGCCGCTCCATGAGCTCCGCCCCCAGGGCCAGGGCCCCGCTGCCGCTGAGAGGGCGCAGCAGCAGGAGCGGGGCCGTCTCCGGCGGGATGCCCAGCAGGCGGAGCGGGGGGCGCAGCAGGGCTTCCAGGGCGTCCATGGCCCCGGAGGCGCGGAACATGCATGCCGCAGTCAGCGTGGCCGCCACCGGGGGGAAAATGCGCCACAGGGTCAGCAGCCCCTCCCGGAAGCCTTCCGTCAAAGGCCCGTAGAGGGGCCTGCGGCGCAGCAGCACCGAGAGGGCCGCCAGGGTGAGGACGCCCGGCAGCAGCCCCTTCACCGGAAAGCCCTCCGCAGCAGCTTTTCCGCCCCCAGCCCCGCCAGGGCGGCGCAGAGGCTGGCGAGCCAGACGGCGGGGAGAATGTCGAAGGGCGCCTGCGCGCCCGCCGCGGCCCGCAGGGTGCAGACCGTGGCGGGGATCAGCTGGATAGAGGCGCTGTTGAGCACCACCAGGCGGCAGAGGCTGTCCGTGGCCGTTTCGCCCTTTTTCAGGGCCTGGGCGGCCCGGATGCCCGCGGGGGTGGCGGCGTTGCCCAGCCCCAGGAGATTGGCACTCATGTTTTCCGCCAGGGCGGACAGGGCTTCCCGGTCCCGGCGGGCCTCCGGATAGAGACGGGTCAGCAGGGGCCGCAGCAGCCTTCCCAGCAGGGCCGACGCGCCGCCGGTCTCCAGCAGCTTCAGAATGCCGGACCAGAGGCAGAGCCCGGCGCAGAGGCCGAGGCAGGTATCCAGGGCCTTCCGCACCCCCTCCAGCGCAGCCGCCGAAACCTCCGGCAGCCGCCCGTTCAGCGCGCCGAACATAAGGGATGCGACCACCAGTCCCGCCCAGACCCAGTCCATCATTTCGAAACCACCTCGCCGTCAGTATAGGCACTCTCAGCATATGCCTGTCCCCTCCGGAAAAGAACCTGCCCGGCGTCTTCGTTTCTTTCCTTTTCCCGCCAAAATTCGAGCTTTTTCTGCTTGACTTTACAAAATCTGCCGTGTATAATTGCGGCACTTGTCATAGTATGAATACAGCTTTGGAGGTTACTTATATATGAAAACGACCGGGATCGTGAGACAAATGGACAGCCTTGGCCGCATCGTGCTGCCCATCGAGCTGCGGCGTACTCTGGACATCGCGCAGAAGGACAGCCTGGAGATTTCTGTGGAGGATAACCGGATCATCCTGAAGAAGTATGAGCCCTCCTGCATCTTCTGCGGGAGCGATGGGGATATCGTCTCCTTCAAGGGCAGGAACGTCTGCCCCGCCTGCCTGAAGGAGCTGAAGAGCGTCAAGGGCTGAACAGCGAAGCACAGCGGCCCGCAGGCGAATTGCCTGCGGGCCGTTTTTTCTATCCTGTGATTGCAAATCCTGCCGCTTTCTGGTATCCTTAAAAAGCGCCGCAAGATGAAAAAAGCGGTACCCCTATCAATAAAGGATTGACGAAATGTCAGACGGAAGATATATCGTTGCCCTGGATATGGAATGGAACCAGCCCCTGCCCTGGAAGCAGTATCCCCGCGTCCCCAAGGCCATGCTCCCCGGCGAGATCATCCAGATCGGCGCCGTGAAGGTGAGCCCTTCGGGGGAGACGGCGGGCGAGTTGCGCATCAGCGTGCGGCCCCGCTATTTCAAGCTCGTCCACTGGAAGGTGAAGAAGCTCACGAAGCTCAGCGAGGAGGAGATGATGAGCGGCATCTCCTTCCCGGAGGCGGCGGAGCAGCTGGGCAAGTGGCTCTGCGACACAGGGCCGGATTTCGATATCTTTGCCTGGGGAGGCGAGGATGAACGCATCCTCACCGCCAATCTGGAGGCCTGGGGCCTGGATCCCGACTGGCTGCCCCGGGATATCTTTGACGCCCGCTTTATCTATGACAGCTTCCTGGGGCGGGACGGGGTGAGCACCTCCCTGACCGACGCCGCCGCCGAGCTGGGAGCGGAGCTGGAGCTGGACCAGCACGACAGCCTCAACGACGCCCGCTATCTGGCCGCCATCTGCCGGAAAACGGACCTGCGGCGGGGTATGGCGGAATATGAGGAGCTGGGTCCGGCCCCCGCGCCGGGGGAGCCTCTGCAGCGGCTGCGCCTGCAGGACCTGGCGGACCAGACGGAAGTGCTGCGCTCCCGGGAGCTGCGGAGCTTTGTCTGCCCCCGCTGCGGAAAGACCCTCAGCTGCCGGGAATGGGTGCCCCAGAACAAGGACCGTCAGATCGCCCTGACGACCTGTGCCTGCGGAGAAAAATGCCTCAGCCGCATCCACTGGAAGCCCCGTCCCAACGGCACGCTCAGCGTGGTGCGCACCGTCTATGAGGCGGACGCGGAGACGGAGGATTTCTACAAAAAGCGCCTCCAGCGCTATCTCAGTGCCCAGAAGCACGCCAAAAAGGCCAAGGAGAAAGCCGAAGCCGCCGGAGCCAACGGCGGGGAAGCAAAGAAGGAAGAATAACCGAGCGGCAGAGAGCTTTTGCTCCCTGCCGCTCCCCTTATCTTTTCCGCATCGCTTTCACGATGGCATAAACCGCGCCGTAGGCTGCGCCGGCCACGGGCCAGACGATCCAGCTGCGCGCCCAGGCGTCGGCGGAGAAGCTCCATGCCAGATAAGCCGCGGTCACCAGCAGCCAGTAGATGGTGCCGATACTGCCGAAGCGCTTTTGTTCTTCCTTGGCCTCCCGCGTATAATCGCTTTCCTCCAGCAGGATCTGAAATCCGTCCCATACGATCGCCGCCCGGACGATCAGCATCGCACCCACACCGATCAGCGCCAGCATGAGCGCCAGGGCAGGGACATGCAGGAATTCGTCATCTCCGGCTGCGACGAGGGAAAAGCCGAGAGGGACCGCCGCCAGCACGCAGATCAGGATCCCGAGGGTCAGCTGCCGGTGGAAGACGCTGCGGAACTGTTCCCGCCGCTCCCGTACCATCCCGCCTACGCCGTAAAGCGTGTCGATAGGTTCTTTTTCCAGATATTCATAGGCGGAGCTGCGGAGTCCGGCCGTGACGAAAAGGACCACCGCGCCGCCGATCAGCAGGAACAGGGCGATGAGGCCGATGCCGCCCGCCTGGTTTTCCGACAGGGAAATCCGGCCGTATGCCTGCGCGCCTCCCAGCAGGAGTAGCAGCACGGGCGAAAGCGTACACGCCAGAACACCCCAGGCGATCTGCCCGGCGTTGCGGGTTTTCATGTGCAGAAAGGCGGCGGCTTCCTCCATGGTGACCGGTCTCGCGGCGCTTCCGCTCTCCGCGGTCGGGGCCGCTTCGGAGATTTCCAGGTCGTCCTTCAGCAGGTAATCGGTGCTGACGCCGAAGAGCTCGGACAGGCGAAGGATCCGGGCCATATCCGGGGTGGATTGGGCGCCCTCCCATTTGGAGATGGACTGACGGCTCACGTCCATTTTCTCAGCCAGCTCTTCCTGAGACCAGCCGTTCCTTTTCCTCAAATCGATGATCTTGTCTGCAAGGATCATGTTCCAAACCTCCCGTTATCGTTTCGGTGGCAGGATCCTATCAAATTGAGCGCTTGCAAGCCAGCAAGCGGCCTTTGCAATTCCGAAACCGGCGGTTGCACCACGCCCAAAAAACACTGCGGAGGCGCGATTCTGACACACCTCCGCAGGAAAACGCGAATGTTTACCGCTTATACTCGAATTCCCAGTTGTACATGGAGATGGTATCCCCCTCCTGCACGCCCAGGTCCTCCAGCCGCTCGAAGACCCCGCTGGCGCGGAGGGAGCGGTCGAAATACATCCTTCCCTCGCTGTCGGAGAGGTTCACCCGGTTCAGCAGCCGCTCCAGCCAGGGACCTTCCACCACCCAGAGGTCCGCATCCTGCCGACGGATGGTCAGCTCCTCCGGGGAATCCAGGGTTTCCTCCGGCTCCACGTACTCCTCCTCGAAGACGGGGATGGGGGGAAGCTGCTGCAGGGCCGCTGCGGCGGCCAGGGTCAGGGGCCGCAGGCCCGCTCCCGTGGCGGCGGAGATCTCGTACAGGGGCAGACCCTTCTCCGCAATGTAGTCCCGGAAGCGCCCCAGGGCCTCCCCCTCGGGATCCAGGTCTACCTTGTTGGCGGCCACCAGCTGGGGCCGCTCCGCCAGGGCGGGGGAGTACTGCTCCAGCTCCGCATTGATGGCCTCATAGTCCTCAATGGGGTCCCGCCCTTCGCTGCCGGAGGCGTCCACCACGTGGATGAGCAGCCGGCAGCGCTCGATATGCCGCAGGAAGTCGTGGCCCAGGCCCGCCCCCTCGGCGGCACCCTCGATGATGCCGGGGATGTCCGCCATGACGAAGCTCTCCCCCTCGGCGGCCCATACCACCCCCAGGTTGGGGTAGAGAGTGGTGAAGTGGTAGTCCGCGATCTTGGGATGGGCTCGGGAGACGGCGGCCAGCAGGGTGCTTTTGCCCACGTTGGGGAAGCCCACCAAGCCCACGTCCGCCAGCAGCTTCAGCTCCAGCACCACTTCCCGCCTCTGCCCCTCCATGCCGGGCTTGGCGAAGCGGGGCACCTGGCGGGTGGGGGTGGCGAAGTGCTTGTTGCCCCAGCCGCCCCGGCCGCCCTTGGCCAGTATGAAGGGCGCCGGGTCCGACATGTCGTGGATGACGGCCCCGGTGGCTTTGTCCCGGATGACGGTGCCCCGGGGCACCCGGATCACCAGATCGGCCCCGTCCCGGCCGCTTTTCAGCCCCCCCTGGCCGTCCATGCCGTTGGGAGCCGTATACTTGCGCTTGTAGCGGAAATCCATGAGGGTGGACATGTTGTCGTCCGCCTGCAGCACGATATTGCCGCCCTTGCCGCCGTCACCCCCGTCGGGGCCCCCGGCCGCCACGTATTTTTCCCGGTGGAAGGCCACCGCCCCGTTGCCGCCCTTCCCGGCCGCCACGGTGATGACCGCTTTGTCCACAAACATAGCCATAGCTCTATCCTTTCACAGAAAAAGGACTGTCTCCGGCGGAGACAGTCCTTCATGCTGGCTGTTTTACTCGTCCAGCGCGGGGACCTCGTAAACGGAGACCTGCTTGCGGTCCCGCCCGAGGCGCTCATAGCGGACGATGCCATCCTTCAGGGCAAAGAGGTTGTAGTTGCTGCCCAGGCCCACATTGGCGCCGGGATGGATCTTCGTGCCGCACTGGGTGTAGAGAATGTTGCCGGCGAGAACGAACTGACCGTCGGCCCGCTTGGCACCAAGACGCTTGGACTTGCTGTCGCGCCCGTTCTTGGTGGAGCCCATACCTT
>JAEETX010000095.1 GCA_016286665.1 Oscillospiraceae bacterium | reverse complement strand
GTGGGTTCCGGCGCCGCCGTCGGCGCGGGGGCCTGGGTGGGTGCGGGGGTGCTGCCGCCGCCGTCGCTGGGGGCCTGGGTGGGCGCGGGCGTGTTTTCCGGCGGCGTGTTCGTGCAGCCGGCGAACAGTGCCAGCACCAGGACTGCGCACAGCACCAGCGCAAGGATCTTTTTGCCGTTCATTCTTTTTCCTCCTTGAAAAATCTATACTCAGGCAGAGCGCCGTTTTCGGCAGGCCGCCCGGATATACGAAAGAGATTACGGGAATATTACGGATTTATTTCGTTAACGCGCTAAAAAACAGTATTCATTTTGGATAACAATATTCATTCTAGCATTTCTTCGACCGCTTGACAAGGGATTTTGCCTTTTTCGACAGGGAAAAAGCGGAAAAATCGGAAAGGCTCCCTTCAGAAACGCGATTCGGGCGGGCTTCCGAGAAAGCCCGCCCGATGCTTGAAAATGTTACAGCGACAGCAGCGCCCGCTTCACCAGCGTTTTCACCAGCTGCAATTTGTAGGCATTGGCCTCCGTGGGCTTCGCGCCCTGAACGGCGGCCTTGCCCGCCGCCTCCGCCAGCTCCGGCGTCAGCGCCTTGCCGGCCAGCAGCGTTTCCGCCGCCTCTGCCCGCCGGGGGGTGGGGGCCACGCCGCCCAGGGCGATGCGCCATTCCCCGCCGGGCTTCTGCACCAGGGCCAGGTTCACCACGGGGAAGTCGATGCTCTTGCGGAAGCTGAAGCGCCGGTAGGTCATCTTCGTCCCTTTTTCCGGCAGGGGGATGCGCACTTCCGTCACGATCTCGCCCGGCTCCAGCACCGTGCTGCGCAGCACCCCGCAGTCGAAGAATTCCCCGATGGGGATCGTCCGCGCGGTGGTGACGATCTGCGCCTCCAGGGCCAGCAGGACGGGGGCCAGCTCCGCCTGGTTCACGGCGAGGCAGGCCTTTTTCGCCCCGTCGCAGCCATTGAATACCGCCGGACCGAAGACGGAGTGATACCGGTTATCCCCGTTGAAGGCAAAGCACTTGCCGCCGCCCTTCCGGGCGCAGTCGAAGTGGTTCCCCAGCTTGCGGAAATACCAGCAGCGGGGCAGCTGGCAGAGGTTGCCACCCAGGGTGGTGTTCTCCCGCAGGGCGGGGGAAGCGCATTTCGCCGCGGCCTCCGCCACGGCGGGGGCGAGGGACTGCACGGTCTCGTTCCTGCTCAGGTCTCCCAGCATGCACAGGGCCCCCAGGCAGAGGAAGCCGTCCTTCACCTCGACCCCGTCCAGGCCGGGGATGGTTTTCAGGTTCACCACCAGCTTGGGGTATGTTTCAAAAATGTCGTCCTTCAAAGCCCCCAGCAGGTCCCCGCCCCCGGCCATAGCCAGGCTGCCGGGCTGCTTCAGGGCCGCGGAAGCTTCCTCCAGAGAAGCCGCGTTCAGGTGATTGAAAGGTCTCATTCCAAGCCTCCGATCTCGCACTTGCCCAGGGCCTTCAGCACCCGGTCCGGCGTGGCGGGCGGGTCCACCCAAACGCCGGTGGCGTTGTGGATGGCCGTGATGATGAGGTGGGAATTGGCCAGGTTGTGGCTGATGCCGCTGGCCCCGTAGGCCCCGTTGCCGCTCCTCAGCTCCAGGATTTCCTTGGTGACCTCCGGCACGTCCATGGTGGTGGGCACCCGGTAATCCAGGAAATTGGAGTTGAGGCGCACCCCGGTCTCGGGATCGTGCACCACGTCCTGCAGCAGCTGGCAGCCCTGGGAGAAGAAGACCACCTGGTCGATCTGGCTCTCCAGGGAGGTCCGGCGGATTACCTTGCCCACGTCGGGCACCACGCAGTATTTCAGGATATCCACCTCGCCTGTCTCGTCGTCCACCGCCACCTCGCACCAGCTGGTGTTCATGGTGTCCAGGATGCGCCCGAAGCCGGTGACCCAGGCGGATTTGGGGCTGTAGCCCCCGAATTCGGCGGTGACGTTTTCCCTCGTGGCCCGGCTGAAGGGCACGAAGCGGCTGGGGTCTGCCTTCACGATGACCTTCCCATCCACGATGTCCAGTTCGTCGGCGGAGGCGCCTGCCAGGGGGCTGGGGGGCGCGGGGAAGCCGAAAACGCCCCGGTAGGCCCCCGGCTCGGGATTGGCCTGCCGGGCGGCGGATTCCAGGATCTTCCGCTTGAGTTTGTTCGCGCATTCCTTCACGATCCAGCCGTGGCCGGTGACGCCGTCGGAGCCGCCCGCCTGGTCGGAGTGCTTTTCCCGGTAGTCGTAGTCCACGCAGATGTCCTCATAGTTGAGGCCCAGCTCCTCCGCGGCGATCATGGCGAAGCACTCGGTGCTGAACCAGCCCGCGATGGGGCCCTGGGTGGGGAAGTGGACCACCCCGTCCCGGTATTCCAGCTTGCAGAAATAGTCCATGAAGCTGTGGCGGGGGCAGATGGCGTAGCGGAAGGAGGCCCCGTGGAGCCGCCCGTCGGGCAGGCGCTTCGTCCCCGCGGGGTGCCATTGCCAGTCCATGAGCTTTTTGCCGAGCTCCAGGCTGGCCTCGAAAGAGGGCACCGGGTTCGGGTCGTCCTGGCTGGCAGGGCCGTGGAGATTGCGCCTTGCCACCTCCACCGGGTCCAGCCCCAGCTTTTCGGCGATGAGGTCGAAGCCCACGGTGATGCTGTCCCAGTTGTAGGGCACGAACTGGGCGCAGGTGTGCATGAAGCCGATGTTGGAGTCCACCACCTTAAAGCGCTGGGTGATGTCCTTGCAGCGGAGCGTGTAGTAGCCGCCCCAGTCCCGGTCGGAGACGGAGCCCATGGTGCTGGAGCCGGGCGCGCCGTTGTCCACCAGAGTGTTGTCCTCCACCGCGGTGATGACGCCGTCCCTGGTGACCCCCAGGCGCAGGTGCATGTGCCGCTCGTTGCGGTTCAGGTCGAAGGTCTCCTCCCGGGTGTTGCAGCAGCGGACGGGCCGCCCGCCCATGCGCTTGGAAAGGAGGGGGGTGATCTCCTGGCTTTTCCGCAGGCCCCAGTCGCAGTATTTGCCGCCCTGGAACAGGCCCTCCTGCACCACCTCGTCGGAGGATTTGTGGTACATGGACATGATGCTTTCCCGCCGGTGGGGCGCGCCTTCGATGTAGATCTTCTGCCCCGGTCCCTTATACATGCTGTCGCCCCAGTAGGCGACGCTGGCGGGGGGATTGGGGATGGTGGAGATGCAGGTGGGGATGTTCACGTCGTATTCCAGGATGAAGTCTGCCTTGCGGAAGCCCTCGTCCAGGTCCCCCTCCACCTTGATGTTCCAGGTGACGTTGGCCTCCCGGGGCGGGTCCGTGGGGTAGTGCTTGGTCATGAGCACGTGACCCTCCGCCGTCGCCATGCCGCCGGGGCGGTAGTCCGCCGCTTCCTTCTCAATGAGCTCCGGGCCCCGGATCAGGGGATGATCCGGCTCCGCGCCCTTGAAGATGTCGGTGATGAAGGGGAGGACCTCCCATTCCACCTTGAGGGCTTTCAGGGCTTCGTCGCAGAGGGCTTCGCTCTCGGCGATGACGATGCAGCCCGCCTCCTGGCTCTCATAATGGGCCTCCTGCGGAAGATAGCTTCCGCCGCCTCCGCCGCCCATGGGGTTTGCGCCCAGCTCGCTGAAGATGGGGTCGTCCCATTTCACCACGTCCAGCACGCCGGGGATGGCAAGAGCTTCGCTTTCGTCGATGCTGCGGACTTTGGCGTGGGGGTAGGGACAGCGCAGGAACTTGGCAAAAAGCATGCCGGGCACGGTGAAGTCCGTGCCGTATTTCGCTACGCCGGTGGCCATGGCGTAGGAGGTGAGGCCGGGGAGATTGGCCTTGCCGACCACGCGGAAATCCTCCCGCAGGCCGTTCGCGCCGGTGGTATCAGGCATTTTCCGCGCCTCCCTTCACCATGTAGGTCACCGCCTCCAGGATGGCCTGGCTGTGTCGGGGATAGGTGCCGCAGATGCAGATGTTGCCGCTGAGGGCTTCCTTGATGTCCGCCTCCGTGGGGGTGGGGTTTCGGTCCAGCAGGGCCTTTGCTGCCACCAGGAAGCCGGGGGTGCAGTAGCCGCACTGCATGGCGTCCCACTTGCAGTAAGCGTCGATGAGGGGCTGCCATTTGGGGTTCACGGCGATGCCCTCCACCGTCTCCACGGCCTTTCCGTCGCAGTCCGCCGCCAGGGTATTGCAGCTGAGGGTGGGCTTCCCGTCCAGAATGACGGTGCAGGAGCCGCACTGGCCCCGGTCGCACATCTGCTTGGCGCCGGTGAGGCCCAGGTTGTACTGCAGGACCTCCTTCAATGTCTGCTGCGGCTCGATGATGAGCTGACAGGCCCTGCCGTTGACCGTCATGCGCAGCTCCACGGGGGCTGCGCTGTCCGGGTGCTCGGCCAGATAGTGGGCCGTCAGGTCGCCGAAGCCCAGAAACTGTTCCCCGCAGAGCGGACAGGTGACGATCTTCTGCTTCGCGGGCATGGCGGCGATCCGGGCCGAGGCCTGGGCGCAGGCGTCCCTGAAGGAAATGCCCGCCGCTTTCGCTTCCATAGAATCCTTCACTCCTTCCTGTTTTCTTCCTGATAAAACGATTATACCAAGAACGGAGGCGGACTGCAACCGCTAAGGAAAGCCCACGCCTTGGGATGGAGGACGGAAAAGCCTTGCATTTCCCGCCGGAAACCATATAATTATATGGAAGCTTGTATAAAAGTTCCCCATCGCTCGGAAGGAGGTTTTATCGTGAAATGCAAAAGACCGCTGAGCATTCTGCTGACGTTCGTCATGCTCCTGGCGCTGCTGCCGGCTTTCGCGCTGCCGGTCCGCGCGGACGCTGCCGTGCGGATCGACGCCGGGAATTTCCCGGACCCGGTTTTTCGGGAGTACGTTGAGAAGAAATGCGACGGCGACAGCGACGGTCTGCTCAGCGAATCGGAGATCGCGGCAGTCAAAAAGATCGAGATCCGTGAGGATAGTCTGGTTTCCGTTCAGGGGATCGAATTCTTCACTGCCCTGGAAAAGCTTAGCTGCGGCGGGCAATGGGACGACTGCGGCATTGCGGTGGTCGACCTGAGCCGCAACACCGCTCTGACCGAGCTGAGTATCTTTCTGACCCAGATCACCGCCCTGGACCTGTCGCGGAACACGGCGCTGGAAAAGCTGTGGTGTGCCTCCAATTTTCAGTTGGAGGCGCTGGATATTTCCGGCTGCTCCAAGCTGATCCGGCTGGAGACTTACTGGACGAAGCTGACGGAGCTGGATATCTCCGCCTGTCCGGCTATTATCGGTGCTTATCTCGCCGGCAGCCAGAATTCCATTCGTCCCTCCTGGCTGATGGGCGACGAGCCGGAAGCTACCTACCCGTATTACTGGGAATACAAAAGCGACGAAGGTTATCTGACCGTGAATAAGGAAGTCACGGTCCTCACCGACAGGCAGCCTGCGGTCAGCTTTGACGCAAACGGCGGCAGCGGGGAGATGGCCCCGGTCAAGGTGGAGAAGGGCAGCGGCTATATCCTGCCGGAATGCGCCTTCACGCCGCCGGAGGGCTGGGAATTCGACCGCTGGGACAAGGGCGAAGCGGGCCTGGAGCTGGTGATCGCCTCCGACACGACGCTGACGGCCCAGTGGAAGAAGCTGCCCGTCCCCTGCACCGTCAGCTTTGATCCTGACGGCGGAAGCGGGGAAATGGAATCCCTCACGGTGGAAACGGGCGGCAGCGTCGTCCTGCCGGAATGCGCCTTCACCCCGCCGGAGGGCATGGAGTTCGACGGCTGGGCGCTGGGCGCGCCCGGCACGGTCGTCGTGATCGAGGCGGATACGGCCGTCAAGGCTCTGTGGAAAGCGATCCCCCTGGACACCCGGACGGTCATCTTCGACGCGGGCGGCGGCAGCGGAGAGATGGCGTCCGTCACCGTGGAGAAGGGCAAGAACTATACCCTGCCGGAATGCGCCTTTACCGCCCCGGAGGGAATGGAATTCGACCGCTGGAACAAGGGCGAAGCGGGCGCGGAGATCGTGATCGAGACGGACACGGCCCTCGTCGCCCTCTGGAAAACGCTCCCGCCGGAATCCCGGACGGTCATCTTTGACGCAAACGGCGGCAGCGGAGAGATGGAGGCGGTCGCCGTAGAGAAGGGCAGGCCCTACACGCTGCCGGAATGCGCCTTCACGCCGCCGGAGGGAAAGGAATTCGACCGCTGGGACAAGGGTGAAGCGGGCGAAGAAATCGTGATCGAAACGGACACGGCCCTCAAAGCCCTGTGGAAAGATATCCCCCCGGAGACGCGGACCGTCGTCTTCGACGCGGGCGGCGGCAGCGGGGAGATGGAAGCCGTCACCGTGGAGAAGGGCGGGAAGTTTGAACTGCCGGAATGCGCCTTTACCGCCCCGGAGGGGAAGGAATTCGACCAGTGGAACAAGGGCGAAGCGGGCGAAGAGATCGTGATCGAGACGGACACGGCGATCGTAGCGCTGTGGAAGGACCTGCCGCCGAAGGCATACACCGTCAGCTTCGACGCCGCCGGCGGCGTCGGGGAGATGGAGCCGGTCACCGTGGAAATCGGGAAAACTTACCGGTTGCCGGCGTGCGGCTTTACTGCGCCGGAAGGAATGGAATTCGACGCCTGGGCGCAGGGCGCGCCCGGCGAACGGATCGAGGTCAGCGGGGATATGACGGTCACGGCGGTCTGGAAGGAAGCAAAGCCGGTCAGCCCCTTCGAGGACGTCCCGGAGACGGCATATTTCTATGACGCGGTGATGTGGGCTTATTATGCCGAACCCCAGGTGACCAACGGCATCGACGCCACCCATTTCGGACCCTTCAACACCGTGACGAGGGGCCAGGCGGTGACCTTCCTCTGGCGGGCCATGGGCTGCCCGGAGCCGGAGAGCACGGTCAGCCCCTTCGAGGACGTGACGGAGGGCAAGTATTTCTATAAGGCGGTCCTCTGGGCGGTGGAGAAGGGCGTCACCAACGGCACGGACAAGACCCATTTTACCCCCAATCAGACCTGCTCCACGGCCCACATCCTCACCTTCCTGTACCGGACCATGGGCGTCGGCGTCGACGGCTGGTATGAAATTGCGGAAGCCTGGGCCAAGGGCGCCGGGCTGCTGGAGGACCTGGAGATCAAGGTCGCGCCGGGGGTGGAGTGCCCCCGCTGCGACGTGGTGCTGTTCCTCTGCCGCGTACTGGCGAAATAATGCGCTTGTCCCCTGCGGCAAAAGCGTGTATAGTGATAGCATCAGAAAACCGTGCAGACGAAAGGAGCGCGCACAATGCAGGAAAAATTCGAAAAGCTGTTTTATGAATTCGTGCCCCAGGAGACCCACTGGGGCGACTGGTGCCATTCCCCCCAGGCCTATTTCCGGGGCGACCGGGATATGCCCGGCGCGGGGCTGAACGTGGGCTTCCAGGTCTTCAAAAAGCCCGTAAGGCTGGAGACGGAACCCCATTTCCATCGGGAGGACGAATATCTGGTCTTCCTAGGGGCCCAGCTGCCCGATGTATTCTCCGGCTGGGACGCGGAGGTCCACTTCTACCTGGGACCCACGCTGGACACCATGGAAAAGGTGGTCATCACCGAGCCCACCATCATCCATCTGCCCAAGGGCTGGTGGCACAGCCCCCTGGATTTCGTCCGGGTGGATAAGCCCCTCATCTTCCAGGCGGTCATGCAGTCCGGCCGCACCGGCCTGGTGAAGTATGTCCAGCGGAAGGACACCGGCGAAAAGCAGTATCTCTATATCGGCGACGAGTGCCAGGCAGACTGCGTGCTGGAGCCGGGGAAGAAGTGCACATACTGCGGCACCTGCTTCGCCCATCCCGAGAAGGTGCCCCCCCGTCCCTATACCTTCGTGCCCTGGACCGTGGTGAACGAGGACGGCGTCACGTCCTACACCGATACCGGCGCCTATGACCCGGAGAAGGCCCCCGATTCCACCGAGTGCGTCGTGACCCCCACCAATCCCTCCAAGCCCTATTCCGACGCCACGGTGCTGAAGGCTCCCAAGCCCGCCCTCAGCGAAGAAGTGCGGAAAAACGTTCTGGCCATCCCCAAGGAGAAGACCTCCTGGGGCGATTGGTGCCCCTCTCCCCAGGCCTATTTCCGGGGCGAAACCTATATGGAGGGAGCCACCTACCATGTGGGCTTCCAGATCTTCGCCGGGGCCAACGACACGGAGGACACCCATTTCCACCAGGGCTGCGAGGAGTATATCTTCTTCATGGGCGCGAATCCCCTGGATTTCTTCGATTTCGACGCGGAGATCGAGATGACCTTCGGGGACGACCCGGAGCATATGGAGTCCAGGATCATCACCAGGCCCACCGTGGTGCGCATCCCCGCCAATGTCTGGCACTGTCCCATCAAGTTCCGCAAGATGAAGAAGCCCGTCATGTTCCAGGCGGCTTTCATGTCCGGCACCTGGGGCACCATCGTCTCCCGTCCCGCCGAGCCCGGCAAGGGCGGCAACGGCTTCTTTGCCAGCGACAAGACCTATGTCTACATGGGGGACAATGTGCGCTTCTGCCGCTATGACAAGCAAAAGCGCTGCAATATCTGCGGCAAGTGCTTCCGCAACCTGCGCATCCCCGAAAAGAACGACTGAGCATCCCCATAACCGCAGCAGCGCCCTCCTCCGAGCGTTCGGAGGAGGGCGCTGATTTTCCGTATCCAAATTCAAATCTCTTTCAAAAACGCTTCCAGCCGCCGCAGGGCTTCCTGCAGGTCGTCCATGCTTGCGGCGTAGCACATGCGCACGAAACCCTCGCCGCCGGGGCCGAAGGCGCTGCCGGGGATGACGGCCACCCGCCGGCTCATGAGGAACCTTTCGCAGAATTCGTCGCTGGTGAGCCCCGTGGAGCGGATGCAGGGGAAGACGTAGAAAGCGCCCTTGGGCTCATAGCATTCCAGACCCGCGTCGCGCAGCCCGCGGACCAGGAAGCGGCGGCGGCGGTCGTATTCCCCGCGCATGGCCTCGATGTCCCTGTCCCCGCTGCGCATGGCCTCGATGGCGGCATACTGGCTGGTGGTGGGGGCGGACATGATGCCGAACTGGTGGATCTTCACCATCTGGCTGATGGCGTCCCGCGGCGCGCAGAGGTAGCCCAGCCGCCAGCCGGTCATGGCATAGGCCTTGGAGAAGCCGTTGACCACGATGGTGCGGTCATAAAGACCGGGGATGGCGGCGGGGGAGCAATGCTTCCCGCCGTAGGAAAGCTCGGCATAGATTTCGTCGGAGAGGACGGCCACCTTCGTATCCTTCAGTATTTCCGCAACGGCCTCCAGGTCCGCCTTTTCCATGACGCCGCCGGTGGGGTTGCAGGGGTAGGGCAGTACCAGGACCTTGGTCCGGGGCGTCAGGGCGGATTTCAGCAGCTCCGGCGTCAGCTTGAAATCGTCCTCCTGCCTGGTCTCCACATAGACCGGCGTCCCCCCCGCCATGATCGTAAGGGGGCCGTAGCAGACGAAGCTGGGGGTGGGGATGATGACCTCGTCCCCCGGCTCCAGCAGCATCCGGAGGCTCAGATCGATGCCCTCGGAGCCGCCCACGGTGACGATGATCTGCCCCGCCGGGTCGTAGCGCAGGCCGAAGCGGCGCAGCATGTATTTGGATATCTCCTGCCGCAGGACCATCATGCCCGCATTGGGAGTGTATTTGGTGAAGCCCTTTTCCAGAGAGTAGACCCCCGCGTCCCGGATGTGCCAGGGGGTCTGGAAATCCGGCTCGCCCACCCCCAGGGAGATGGCGTCCTCCATGGTCTCCAGCAGGTCGAAGAATTTGCGGATGCCGCTGGGCTTCAGCGCCGTCACCTTTTTTGCGATCAGCTCACGGAACTCCATCAGACGAATTTCATCCTTTCCTCCTGGACGGGCAGGGTCTCGAAGGCCACGCCCTTTTCCTTGTATTTCTTCAGGATGAAGTGGGTGGCGGTGCCGGTGACCCCGTCGATGGTGCTGAGGCGGGCGGAGACGAAGGAGGCGACCTCCTTCAGCGTGCGCCCGGTGATGGTGACGGCGAAGTCAT
>JAEETX010000094.1 GCA_016286665.1 Oscillospiraceae bacterium | reverse complement strand
GGAGCCCTATAAGGAAGTCTACAAGTATTATCATGACCACGGCGTGGAATTCATCCTCCACCATTCCGACTCCTACGGCGCCAACATCGTGCCCACCATGATCGAGATGGGCATCGACGTGTGGCAGGGCGCCATGGAGATCAACAATGTCCCCGAGCTGGTGAAGAAGTACGAGGGCCAGATCGCATTCATGGGCAACATCGACAACAAGAGCTGCGACTTCACCGAGTGGACCGACGAGAACAACGAGAAGGTCGTCCGCCGCGCGCTGGAGGGCATGACCCCCAACGGCTACCTTCCCTGCATCGTCCAGGGCGGCCCCGGCTCCGTGTTCCCCGGCGTGTACCTGTCCCTGTGCAAGTATATCGACCAGGTCAACGAGGAGCGCTTCGGCATCTCCGTCGCCGATCAGGAAAAGCTGCGCATGCCCCACAACGTCATGTTCTGACGTCCATAATTCGCTGGAACGGCGGGGTTCCGCCCAAGCGCAAATACCCGCAGATTCTGGCGAAACGTCCTTTTCAAAATGGAAGCGGCGCTTCCGTTTTGACGCGGAGTCAAGGGCTGTTTTCATCAGTAAACACATCATACCGAGAAACACATCATAAAGAGCGACAGGGATTCAGCCAGACTTGGCCGAGTCCCTGTTGTGGTTCAGTACAACAAGTCGGCTTTTTCCGTGACTGCCGACTGTGATGTGCCGGGAAGGAAGGCATATCGCTTTCCTTCGGAGCATTGTTTATAGGCTCTGCCTATGGTTTTGTGATCCGATAGCTGGTCAGGAAGATTTTGTGCCTTACTTTAAAATGCTCCGGGTATTTTTCTTCCAGCATCTGTCTGTGTTCCATATCGAATTGCCTGATCTGTTCCTCGTTCATCGCAGCCAGAACGCCCCTGCTGGAAAGCATCCTGCCATGCCATGTCTCTCTGGTGAAGGGCAAGTCCGCTTCAATGATCTCCGTCTGCGGGTCGTCGAAATAATGCGTTTTCAAGTCGGCGATGGCGGGATTCCCGCCGCTCCAATTACCGTTGATTTTCCTGACCAGGCTGTTGGAATCGTGGGTGATCGGTTCCTCTTTCACATAGCTCATGTAGATTTTCAGAAATACTCCGTCCGGTTTCAGGAATCGCCTGATCTTGGGAACGACGATCCCGGGCTCAAAATACCAAAAGCACTGAGCAGCGGTGACGACGTTGAAGGAATCGTCCGCAAAATTCATTTCCTCCGCCGAACAGACCAGGTATTCGATGGATTTGCCTTCGGACAGTCTTCTTGCCTGTGCGATCTGGTTTTCCGAGATATCCGTGCCGGTCCATCGGGCGCCATAGTGATACATTCCTCGTGGCAGCACGCCTGTTCCGGTTCCCAGGTCGAGGACCCGCTGTCCCGTGATCCCGATCCCCAATTCCGACAAGCGCTCAAACATACATGCTGGATAGATGTCCCGATACTTCGCATAGACCTCGGAGGTCCGCCCAAAATCGAACGCTGCCCCTTCGTCGATCGACGGTTTGCTGATTTCCATAGTTGCCTCCCGCGTTTTCCTGATTTCATCCAAGTATGGATAAACGGAATTCCTCTTTCAGTTTTTATCTGACCCAAAGCCGCGAATCAGATACAGGCAATAAAAGCCAATGGTCGTCCTGTCGCTTGACAATTCACTCCGGCATGGTATAATAAGGGCACAAAAGGGCGCTGTACATGGCGGTCAGCCCTATATGGTCAACAAAATGTTAGCCGTCCGGGGCCTAGCCGGGCGGCTAACGAACTCTTGGGGATATGTGCATCAAGATCCAAAAGACCAAGATGAAGCATATCAGGAAGCGGAGGACTCTCGCCCAGCGTTCTTTTCCCACAAGCCTCACCTCCCTTCGCAGGGAAGTGGCTAACCGCCTTTATTTGTACAGCGCACCTTTCGCCGGGACAGCCCGGTAGCCCCTTGCGGGGTTAGCTGCATTATAATCTGCGTGCCGTGCTTTGTCAATTTATCGTGCCTTGTGTTGCCAAAGAAAGCACACAGTGTAATAGGCCATACCACCGCCGGCCCATAGTCGGCGGTGAGTAAATGCACTTAAATGCACTCTTGAGAAAGAAGAAGGCTGTAGTTTGCGAAGGAAGAATCCTTCCTTTATGAAATTACATCATGATACCGGATTCTTCGCGCCTGCGGGCGCGAACGCTGCGAGGCATTTATGGAATTAAGCTATCCGGGAGGGAAAACCCCTCCCGGATGATTTTTTAGTGACAGGCGCAACGGTTGGCGGAAAAAAACGACTTGACGGGTGAGAGGAGGCGAGCGCATGGAGGATCGGGAGATCGTGGAGCTGTACTGGCAGCGCAGAGAGGAAGCCCTGGGGGAGAGCCGGAAGAAATACGGCGGCCTCTGCTTCTCCGTGGCTCTGAGCGTGCTGGGCAGCCGGGAGGACGCGGAGGAGGCTGCCAGCGACGCCCTCCTGCGGGCCTGGAACAGCATCCCGCCCCAAAAGCCGGAATACCTGGACGCCTACCTGGCGAAGCTCAGCCGCCGCGCCGCCGTGGACCTGCTGCGGCGCAGCCTGGCAGGAAAGCGCTGGAGCGGGGAAGCGGCCCTGGCCCTGGAGGAACTGGAGGAATGTGTGCCTTCTGGCGCATCCGGGCCGGAGGAGCGGCTGGAGGCCTCGGAGCTGGCCGCCCTCATCGCCCGCTTCCTCCGGGCCCAGCCGGAGACGGTCAGGAAGGTCTTTCTGCGCCGCTACTGGTATGTGGAGAGCGTCTCCGCCATCGCGGAGGCCTTCGGCTGGAGCGAGAGCAAAGTCAAGTCCATCCTGTTCCGCACCCGGAAGGGACTGCGGCGATTTTTGGAAACGGAGGGATATCTGTGAGCGCGGAAAGCATTTTTGAAGCTCTGGGGGAGCTGGAGGAAGACATGGTTAGGGAAGCGGCCCTGCCGCCACGACACGCTGTCCGCCCCCGGCGTCTTCTGCTGATCGCCGCGGCGGCCCTGCTGACGGCGCTGCTGGCCGCCGCAGGCTACGCAAGTCCCGCCGCGCGGCGCTTCTTCACCGCAACGGGGGATGAGATCACCGTGCTGTCGGAGGGGGACCGGGCGCTGCGGTCGGGGGGCGAGGCAGTCTGCGTCATCCGGGACGGGCGTATCCTCTTCCTGTGCGACGGAACGGAAAAGGACATTACCGAAGAATGCGGCCCCAGTCGGTATTTCGCCTGGGAGCGCACCTATGAGGACGGCACCCGGCATCTCATCGCCGTGGGAGGCACGCCGGAAAGAATGGGGTATTTCTATGTTTATCTCTTCCCCGACGGCAGCGGCGCCTTCGACCTCCCCTGCTTTTACGATTACCGCGGCGCAGCCTGGGTGGAAAAAGCGGTGCGGGATCTTGGCCTGGAGGACCTGGGCATCAGCGACTGCCCGGACCATGGGGACCTGAAGGTACCCACGGCGGCGGAGCTCATCGAGCACGGCTATCCGGTGAATTCGCGGGGGGAGACCTACGGACCCGGCGGCAGATATACGGAGTGGCTGGGACAGCCGGACCTGGAGCTGGCCATGGGAAAGAACGGCGCGGAGGGCTACATCCGATATGCAGAATTGGAGGAAGCCTCAGGCGCAGGCCGCGTCCACTCCCCGGAGGAGGCCCTGGCCTGGAATGAATACGTCCGGCAGAGGGGACCGGTGGAGATACCTGTTTATAAAGAGGACGGGGAGACCGTCGTGGACTGGTTCGTCATCAGCCCGGGCAGGGCCGCAGAGGGATAAGAAAAGATAAAGAGCAGGGCGGGGGAGTACCCCGTCCTGCCGCGTTTTCAGCCCAGCAGCACCGGCTGCAGCTGCCGCCCCTCCAGGGCGGCGGCGACGGCGTCGCCCAGCAGAGCGAGGTCCGCTTTCAGGCTCATGGGCTTCGCCGCCGGGTCGTCCTGCCCGAAGGGGACGAAATAATAATGCTTTCGGTTCAGCAGCACGCCGATGTTCTGGGCGGCGGCGGCCAGGCCGTCGTTGGTGGAGACGGCCACTACCACGGGCTTCTGGTTCCGCAGGTGGGCCTTGCAGGCGAAGGTCACCGGCCCGTCGGCGATACCCGCAGCCAGCTTCGCCAGGGTGTTTCCCGTGCAGGGGGCTACGGCCAGGATATCCAGAGGCGTCCGCGGCCCCAGGGCTTCCGCTTCCTCGATGGTGAGGATGGGTTCCCGGCCGCAGAGTGAGCGCAGCTCCCGGACAAAAGCGGCAGCCAGGCCGAAGCGGGTGTCCGTGGCATAGGCTGTTTCGGAGAGAATGGGGATGATCTCGTATGTCTGCCGCAGGCGTCGGACCTGGGGCAGAAGCTCGTCGAAGGTGCAGAAGGAGCCGCAGATGGCGAGCCCCAGTTTTTTCATGATGACGCTTCCTCCCTGAGAATGGCTTGGATGGAACTGTGCAGCGCCTCCGCGGCGCTGAGGGGGGCCGTCTTGCCCGGCAGCCCCCGTGCGATCACCACCCCGCTCGGGTCCCGGAAACCGCCGGGAGCGGAGGCCAGCTCGATATTGAGGGCCCCTTTCGCCGCCCGGGCGAGGATGGGGGCGGGGATGGTGTTGAACAGGATGTGATGACCCGCCGGGGTTTCCGGCAGCCGGTCCAGGCTGCGGCAGCCCGCGCTCTCCGCCCAGGCGCGCTGCGCCGGGGAACGGGCGAACACCGTCACCTCCGCCCCCAGAGCCCGCAGGCGCGGTCCCAGGGCCCGGGCGATACGGCCGCCGCCCAGGATCAGCACCCGGCTGCCCAGCAGCGTCCGCTCGGTTTTCTCCAGGGCCAGGGCGATGGCGCCCTCCGCCGTGATGGCGGCGTTGCGCAGCAGGACTTCTTCCTTGTTGTAGTAGTCCCGCAGCCGCAGATGCGGGTGCTCCCCGGCGGCCAGGGCCGTCAGGGCCAGACTGCCGGGCTTCAGCTCCGCCAGCGCGGGGTGGTTTCCCGTGGGCAGGGGGAAAAGCCAGGCGTCCGCCTCCTCACCGGGGGCGTAGGGACATACTTCGCAGCCGTCTTCGGCCAGAAGCCGTCCCAGCGCTTCCTGCCGGGCGTCTCCCGGCGCCAGCGCGATCTTCATCGGTCATCACCTCCCTGCATCCTATGCAAAGCTGACCGGCGCGGTGCGAGCAAGCACCGCGCCGGTCAGCTTCATGACAGCAGCGATCTAACGGCCTTTGCCATCCGCGCTTCCGGGTCGTTGAAATGGCCGCCGGGATTCCATTCCAGGGTCGTTTCTGCGCCGGAGGCGCGCAGGAGGGCTTCCGTCCGCTCCGTACACAGACCGACTTGCGCCATGCGGGGATTCCGGGCTTTCGGTTCCCGCTCTCCCAGGGAAAGGTAGACTTTCCCGGCCCGGCAGGGATTCGTCTCCAGATATTCACACCAGCCGTCGTACCAGAGAGAGCCGGAGACGGAGGCCAGCAGGGGGAATGCATCCGTTCGCGTCCCTGCCCAGAGGGCGAAAAGCCCGCCCAGGGAATAGCCGATGAGCAGTTTCGTCTGCGGCGGCGCAGCCAGCGCCCCTTCCGCTTCCGTAATAGCGGACAGCAGCTTGGCAAGGAACGCTTCCGCACCGCCGCCGAAATCCGGCTCCTTTTTGCTGAGCCCCGGCGCAGCCCATGGGGTCAGGTCCCGATCCCAATCCGGGGCGGGAAAGGCCAGAAGGCTGCATGGGGGGAGCAGGGGCTTCAGCTTCTCCGCCGTTTCCAAATCATCAAGCAGCACGATCAGGGGGCCGCTGCCCTCCATCAGATTCGTCATGGCCGCTCCTTCGCCCGCAGGGCTTCCAGCAGGGCATAGGGCCCCGAAGCGCCGCCCACCACCCGGTCCGGACGCCGGGAACCGTGGAAGTCGCTGCCGGCGGTGGGGCAGAGATCGAAGCGCTCCGCCAGCTTCCCCAGGGAAGCCGACTGCGCTTCCGTGTAATTGGAGTAGAAAACCTCCATGCCGTGGAAGCCGCTGCCGGCGCAGAGCTCCACCAGCTCCTCCAGACGATATCCCTCGCTGAATTCATACTGCAGCGGGTGGGCCAGCACGATCTTCCCGCCTGCCCTGCGCAGCTCCTCCGCCACCTCCGGCACCGTCCGCCGGGTGATGGGCACATAGTAGGGCCTTCCGTTCCCCAGCCAGGCGTCGAAGGCCTCGCTCACCGTGGAAAAATAGCCCTTGCGCACCAGCAGCAGAGCGATATGAGGCCGGCCCACGATCCCCTTTTTCAGGCTCATGAGCTCCTCCATGGAGACGTCGATCCCGTCGGAGCGCAGCTTTTCGATGAGCGCTTCGTTCCGCTCGTTCCGGTCCCGCTCCAGAGAGGGACTGCGGCGCAGGATTTCCCAGTCGCAGTCATAGCCCAGAATGTGGATCTCGTCGCCGCCCCATTCCGCCTTGCGCTCGATGCCCGGCACGATCTCCAGCCCCGGCACCGGCGTCAGCTCGCTGAGACCCTCCATGGTGTCGTGGTCCGTGATGGCCACGGCCCGGAGGCCGACGCGCTTTGCTTCCTCCGCCACGGCCTGAGGACTCAGCTCCCCATCGGAAAAATAGGTGTGGCAGTGCAGGTCCACTCTGTCGGTCAGGTTCATTTGATCCTCCTGCATTCCAGATAGTAACGCTTATCTCGCGCCGGACCGATGGAAAAGCTCTTTTTCGGCAGGGGCCCGCTGCGGATGATGCTGGGGAAAAGGTCCGATTTGTGCATTTCCGGCATGAGGATCCCCGCCCGTCCCTCCTTGCGGCAGAGGGCGGTCACGTCCTCCGCGCCGTGGATGTAGTCGATATTGCCGCCGTGTCTGTCGCGGTAGTCCTCCAGAAAGGTCTCGCAGGCGGCGATGCATTCCCCGATGGTGCCGTCCACCGACAGGGCGGCTTTCCCGGCGGCGGTGAGGCAGGTGAAGGGCCTGCCGCGGCCCTTCCAGGGGGAAAACCAGGCTTCCGCCTCTGCAAGGAAGGAGACCGGATCCGTGCCGAACAGCACCCGGTGGATCGGTTCGAATTCGATGGCGGGCTCGTGGAGGTCCACCAGCTCCGCAAGGGTGAAGCGGGCGGGATGGCGCTGCCGCTCCTCCGGCGTCAGGCTTTCCCGTATTTCCTCCCAGCCCTCCTTGGCTGCGGCCAGGCTGTGGTTCCCGTCCCCCACGGCGTAGAGCAGGGGAAAGCGGGCTTCCCCGTAGCGGCGGCGCAGGGCGTCTTCCGTTCCCAGCTCGGCCAGGGCTTCGCGCACCGCTTCCGCGCCTTCGCCCGTGATGCGCCAGCCCTTCACGCTGCCGCCCCCTTCCATGAGGGGCGTGTCGTAGAGGAGTCCGCCCTTGTTTTGAGCGGCGGTCTTCATGACCGCCATGCCGGGGTCGTCGCAGAAAACCACCAGATGGGGCAGCTCCAGCTCCGCCTGTTTCCGCAGGCGCAGACGGGGCGGCAGCCGGTCCGGCACCAGGCCCTCCGTGGCGTGGATGGGGGAGCGGGAATCCTCCCGGTAATCGTAGTATTCCAGGTCCAGCAGCCCCAGGATGCCCCGGCGCAGCCCGCCGCCGGAGAGGGTGCGCTCCAGATAGACGTAGCTGTCCGGCAGAGCGTCAAAGAGACCGCCGGCCAGATAGCCGTTCATGCTTCGGATGATGCCGGCCTCCAGCCGGTCCCGGTCCGCCCGGTCCAGCCAGGCCTCCGGCAGCATGAGGCGAAGGGTGCTGGGGGCGTCCCCCACGAAAGCGCTGACCCGCTGCCAGTAGTCCGGGTCGGCGGTGAACTGGTCGCAGGCGATCACGCTCCACTTCTCCAGGTCCCGGACGCGGGGAAGCAGGATCTCGCCGGGAAGAAAACAATCGGAAAGGTTCATGGACGGTCCTCCAGGAATAAAAATCACAATCGCTCGGTTTTGCCCAAGCGCCGGTAAACGGTGAAATACATCGTGATGTAGCAGGCGCTGCCGCCCAGGAGCTGGCTCACCGGCTCCGCCCAGAAGATGCCGTCGGCCCCCAGGCCGGTGATGGCGGGCATCAGGAGGATCAGAGGCAGCAGGATGAAGAACTTCCGCAGCAGGGAGAAAAACACCGCCCGTTTCGCCAGTCCCAGGGCGTTGAAAACGTTCTGCCCCACCATCTGGAAGGTCATGAAGAAGAACATGGCGTAATAATGACGGATGCCGTAGACCCCCACCCGCGCCAGCTCCGGGTCGGCGTTGAACACGCGCACGAAGAAGCCGGGGACGAGCATGAACGCCAGCCACATGCAGAAGCAGTAGGCCGCCACCATGCCGGTCATGATGCGGATGCAGGCTTTGCAGCGGTCATAGGCCTTGGCACCGTAATTGAAGCCCAGCACCGGCTTGCCGCCCTCCGTCACCCCGGAAACGGGCATGAAGCTCAGCTCCCGCAGGGAGTTGATGACGGTCATGGCCGCCACATAGGTATCCCCGCCCAGGCGGGCGAGGCCGTTGTTGTAGAAAAAGCTGACGGCGGAGTTGGTGAAGCTCATGACGAAGCCCGCCACCCCCAGGCTCAGCATCTTCCCCACGATGTCCCTCCGCAGGCGGAGGTTGGCCCTTTTCAGGGGGATCAGGGCCTTCCTCCCCGTGAGGAAGCGGAAGACCCACACCGCGCTGCAGGCCTGGCTCAGCACCGTAGCCAGGGCGGCTCCCTTCACGCCCCAGTGAAGGACGAAGATGAACACGGGGTCCAGGGCAATGTTGATGAGCGCGCCGATGAGCACCGTGAGCATCCCCGTCCGGGCGAAGCCCTGGGCGTTGATATAGGGATTCATGCCCACCCCGGTGAGGACGAAGACCGTCCCCGCCAGGTAGACGCTGAGATAGTCGTCGGCATAGCGGAAGGTCTCCCCCTGCGCCCCGGTGATGCGGAGGATGGGACCCTTGAAAAGGTAGCCCGCCAGGGTGAGGACGAGGGCGAAGATCAGCAGCAGGCAGTAGGCGTTGCCCATGATGCGCCCCGCCCTTTCCTCGTTCCCTGCTCCCCGGGCGATGGAGAAGAGGGGCGCGCCTCCCGTGGAGCAGAGGGCCTGAAAGGCGGTGATGACCATGAGGATGGGGGCGGCGATGCCGATGCCCGTGAGGGCCAGCTTGCCCCCCTCCGCCATATGGCCGATATAGATGCGGTCCACGATGCTGTAAAGGGTGTTCACCAAGAGGGCCAGCATCATGGGAAGGGCCAGGCGCAGAATATTGCCCGACAGACTGCCCTGGGAAAAATCGCTCTTATTCGTCTGGTTCAGCTTCCGCGCCCCCTTCCTGCCCGGTGCGATGCGCAGCGACGGCAGACAGACCCTCGCCGTCCGGCTGCCGGAGCGCATGCCCCGTATCCGTTCCATAATATTCACTTACTATACACCTGTCCGGCGCTGCTGGCAAGCGCGGAATTTCCCGATGTCTCCGCCCGCTCACCGGGCCGGGTTTTTCGGCGGTTCCCTTGACTTTGGACCTCCGCGTAGTATAATTGTCGAAGCGGAGCTTTTTTCATGGGAATTCGTCAGTTACCGCGAAAACCTGGAGGCTGGAGGAGGTGCGCCATGACCCCCGAAGAACTGCTGCAAAGAGCCCGGGCGGGCGATATGGCCGCGCAGTATGAACTGGCCGGGCATTACGGGAAGCTTCTGAAGCAGACCGAGGACGAGGATGAAATCTATAAATATTCGCTGGACGCCATGCTCTGGCTGAAGCGGTCCGCCCAGCAGGGCTACGGACCCGCCGTGGAAGCCCTTCATGAGCTGGATGTTCGTCCCACGCAGACTGCCGCTTCCGCGAAAGCAGGCGCGGCGGAGGAGCAGGAACCGGAGGCCGACGATGAGACGGTGGCCGCCGTCACCGCCGCCGTTCTGGAAAGCGCCGCCGGGATGACCGACAACGCCGGCGGATCCGGCAAAGCCGGCCCTGCGGGCCCGGAGGAAGACGGGGAAGGACCGCAGGAAGAACGAAGGGGGCTTTTCAGCTCCGGCACCAACGTGGCCTTCTTTGTCATGCTGATCGTCAGCCTGCTGCTGAACGCCCTGCTGCTTCTGTTCCTGTACCGTATCTCCGGAAACAGCCGGACAGCGCCGCCCCCGCCGACGCAGATACCCGCAGCGGAGCCGGCGCCTTCCCCCACGGCGAGG
>JAEETX010000017.1 GCA_016286665.1 Oscillospiraceae bacterium | reverse complement strand
GCCATGGCTGCCGCCGGGCAGACCGTGGCCATGCCCACGGCAGCCATGTCCCCCGTCACCGCCGCTGCCGCCGCCGGGCCCATGCAGGCCAAGGATAAGCCGGGCAAGGACAAAACGAATGCGCCTGCGGCGCAAGCGCAAGCGGGCGCACCCGCACAGGCACCCGCTGCCGCACAGGCACCCGCCGCCGCACAGGCACCCGCCGCCCTCGCGCCGCATACCAAGTATTTGTACCGGCAGGAAGACGACCAGACCAGGGGCACCCTGTCCGAAAATGACCTGATGCTTTACGACGATATGATGAAGCAGTTCTTGACCGAAGGGCTCGCGTACATCGCGCCTCTCCCCGCGAAGGAGCGGACGGTGAAAAACGGCTACCGCCCCCCCACAGAAGAGATGTTCCGGGAGGAGCGTTATGACCCCGCCAGAGGCGATCCCGAAGCGGGAACGAAGGCCTATGAGAAGGCCTTCCGGCAGTTCCGAAGCGACAAGAGCAACTGGTACAGCCCCTCCAGGAATTACCATAATGATATGATCGATAAGATCCAGGCGGAGCAGTCCAGGCAGGTCAAGCAGATGCACAGTCCGGACGCGGCAGCGGCACAGCAGCCCCAGGCACAGGCCCAGGGCGGCATGGACATGGGGATGATGGGCATGGGTATGGGTATGCCCATGATGGATATGGGCATGATGCAGGCCCCGATGATGCAGGCTCCGATGATGCAGGCCCCGATGATGCAGGCTCCGATGATGCAGGCTCCGATGATGCAGGACCCGCAGCAGGCCACGATCCAGCAGCAGCAGCAGGAGACGATCCAAGCGCTCCAGGCGGAGAACACACGCCTCCAGGCCCAGCTGAAAGAGATGCAGAGCATGATGCAGGCTTATAAGCAAAGGCTGGGCATCACCCAGGCGGACGATCTGACCGCCCAGGACTGAGGAAAAGAGATTCAAGAGGGGCTATACTTACGCAGAACGCAAGCGGGGAAACGCCGCCCCGAGGAAGGATACCGCGCCGGCCCAGCCCCCCCGGAGGCCCTGCGGGCGGGCACCGCGGCGCCCACGGCGGAGCAGATGGGCCATCGGGTGGACCTGAGCAAAACCCGGACACCTCAGACGCGTTGCCGGAGGGCGGATTCGACGCCTCCCTTCAGGCCTGGATCCGGGAGCAGGAGGCCATGATCCAGCAGCTTCAGGCACAGCTGCAGCAGAAGGACGCCATGATCAGGATGCCGATGTCCGGCGGCATGGGCATGCAGTATTGGTCCTCATGAAAAACGGACGTTTTCCCGACTGGGGAAAACGTCCGTTTCGTTCTGTTCAGGACAGCCTGGTCCGCCATTCCAGCAGCGCCGTTTTGCTGCGGCTCAGGTTCGCCGCGCTGATGGGCACGCTTTCGCCGCTGTCCAGGCGGAAAGCGCGCTGCTCGATCTTTGAAACATGGGCGAAATTCAGGAGGAAGCTCTTGTGGCAGCGGAAGAAAGACGTATCCAGCGATGCTGCCAGCTCGTCGATGCTGCCCCGCACGCTGAGCTCCTGCTCCGTGGCGTGGATGACGCAGGCATGCCCGCGGCTTTCGATATACAGGATATTCTTCGTCCGGAGGACCTCCTCCCCCGCGGAGGTGCGCACCGTCAGCTCCCGGCGCTTCTCGGCGCGCTGCTGCAGGAACCAGTCCATCACGCTGTCCACATCCGGCTGGCTGAAGGGCTTGGCGAGATAATCCAGCGCGTGGATCTCATAACCGTCCATGCCGTGCCGCCGGCTGGTGGTGGCAAAGACGATCTCCACATTGTCGTCCTTCCTGCGAAGCCTCCTGGCGGCCTCGACCCCGTCGATCTGGGGCATGAAAATATCCAGGAAGATCAGATCCCACCGCTCCGGCCGCCACATGCTCAGCAGCTCGCTGCCGTCCGCCGCCGTTTCCAGGCGCAGCTCAAGATCGTTCCCCTGTTCATAGCGCCGGAGCATGCGGATGAGATTCAACCTTTCCTCCGGCAGATCGTCGCAGACCAGAATGGAAATCGTCATTGCTCTTCCCCTTTCGTAAACGCCGGTTCACGCCTTCCAATCGTCCAGGGCTTCCCGCACCGAGCGGACATAGGTTCTTCCCAGGGGCAGACCCGCGCCGTCGCGCAGGGTCAGCGTCGTGTAGGTCATCCCCGTCACGGCGCCCATGTGGACAAAATAGCTCCGATGGCAGCGGACAAAGGGCGGCTTGGGCAGCAGCTCCTCCAGCTCTCCGGCGGCAAAGCGGAAGCGGACGAGCTGCTTTCCCTGATGGAACATGCAGTAATGCGCCGACGCCTCCACATAGCGGATGCGGCCCAGGGGCAGGCGAAAGGCCCGCCGCAGATAGGGCGATTCCAGGCAGATGCGCCCCGCCTGCCAGTGTTTTTCGCAGGCGCTCATAACCTCCGAAAAGCGGCGCTCGTCAAAATCCGGTTTCAGGAATGCGGAGGGATGCCAGCGATAGGAGTGGATCGCACGGCCCGCATCCCTGGAAATGACGACCAGGCCGCCCTTCTCCCGCTCTGACCTTCCCTGCTCCGGCAGCTCCACGCTGTCCATATCCAGAAACAACAGCTCCGGGCTCCTGCTGCCGGCAGGGAGAAAGCTTTCCGTTCTTTCCACCGACAGGCGGACGCATTCGTTGAGCGCCCAGCGTTCCAGCAGGGTTTTCAGCCGCGCCGCCAGGTCTTCCGACGCCGTGCAGATCTCCGAGCGCACCGTCTTGGCGCATACCAGACCCACTTTATCTCTCCCCGGTCCCTTCCCGGCCTTCTTCCCCTTCTTCTCCGCCGGGGTCCTTCCCGGAAGAAGGAGCGCTGCCGATGCGGCGGCGGAGACAGGCCAGGGTCACCAGCACGCCCAGCACGAAAGCAAGAACGCCCGCCAGGACATAGCCGCCCGCGTTGCTGGGCAGCAAAAACGCGCCGTAGTCCGCTTCCGCCAGGGCAGTGCCGGAAGAAGCCAGCGCATAACCCATCGCCAGCAGGGCGCACAGACAGCCGCCCGAGATCGCAGACAAGGCGAGCTTCTGGCGCTGCCAAGCGCGTTTCCGCAAGGCGGAAGCGCGCTCCAGCGTTTTCCGCAGGGCTTCATCCGCATCGTATCGCATTTCTTCCGCCTCCTTTTCCGGCCCGCTCCCGGCGCATTCTCTGTGCTTCTACTCCTTAGTCGCCTTTTTTCGCGGTTTTACTCACCAAAAATCGACTTTTTTCGCAGAAAAATCCTGCGCTCATGACTGCCGCCAGGCCTGCCGGAGCTTTCGGTAGGGCCAGTAGAAAGCGACGGCCGTCACGATGGGGAGCACGTAGCCCACGTAGGCAGACGGACCCGGAACGGAAACCAGAAGGTTATACAGGGCGTGAAAGACCACCGCCTGGGAGAGGCAGCCAACCACCGTGGCCAGGGTGAAGACCCGGTATCGCCGGACCATGATCAGAGACAGGGACATCGCCAGCATGCAGACGATATGCATCACGCCCACCGCCAGGCCCCGGATCAGGGTGAAGGCCAGGCTCTCGGAGCCGGTGGCAAGGAGATAGCAGCAATTCTCAAATGTGGCGAAGCCCGCCCCCAGGGAGATGGCGAAGGTCGCCAGGGTCATTTCTCCCGGACGGTAGACGAACAGGTAAAAAAGAAGGGGCAGCAGCTTCATGATCTCCTCCGCCGTGGGAGATATGTAGACGGCGCTGGCATTCAGGTCCATCCCCGCCAGCAGCGTCAGATATCCGCTGATGTAGCTGCTCAGCAGGCAGGTCAGCATGCCGGCGAGAAAGGCGGCGAGGCTTCTCCGGGACGCGCCCCGCGTGTAAACGGCGGTCAGCAGCAGGGGGATGCTGATGCAGAGCAGGATATTTTCGGAATAGATCATGCCGCCTTCACCTTCTTTCGGACCGCCAGCAGGACCAGGAGCAGATGCAGGGTGAACGCATTGGCAAAGACAACGTATGCCACGCCGTCGGACATATACATGGAGAGGGTCACCCACATGTAGCCGGTAAAGCCGAGGCTCAGGGTCGCGTCCGCGCGGTGTTCCCGCCGCAGAGACAGAAGGAACCGGGCGAGGAGCCAGATTTCCACCGCAGCCAGCACCCCGGTCGCCCCGGTATTCAGGGGCGTTTTCAATCCCGCCGGCACAAAGAAACCGGCCGTCTGCACCGCGATCAGCAGGGCGCAGGCCGCCCACAGAGCGGTCCGCTCGATACGGCACAGCGCCTCCGTCTGGTACAGGGAATTGAAGCAGACGCAGATGAACCAGCCGTAGGACAGTCCGCCGAAGATATCCCGCACCCACTCGCCGGACCAGCCGATCCAAAGGGCGACATTGGCCGCGGCGAAGGCCATGGCGGCAATGGTGACGCCTGTCCGCTGCCTGCGCCTGCCCAGGGCGGTGCTGAGGGCGGTGCTCATGAGCAGGAACATCCCGAAGTCTGCGATATCATTGGCGGCGAAGGGCACGCGCATCCCTTCCCGCAGATGACTGTGGGTCAGATAATACAGGTCGCTGAGCATCAGCGTGGCGAAGGAAAGCGCTGTGAAGATCAGATAGAGATTATCCTCCGCCCGGCGCGCATAGCGAAAGCAGACGATCAGGAGCAGCAGAAGCATCAGCAGCTGGAGGATTTCGCCGATCACTGTTCTTCCTCCTCCGGGCTTCCCGTCCGTCCGCGGCGATGAAGGCAGAGCAGAGTGACGCACGCGCCCAGGATGAAGGCCAGGATGGCGACGACGATATAGCTCAGCGCCGGTGAGGTGAGGATGACGCTTCCATAGACGGCGCCGGCGCCGATCGCAGCGCTTCCCTCCACGCTCGGCAGAAGGAAGCCCAGGACCGCCGCCGGCAGGAGGCAGCCCGCCGCCGCGCCCCGGCGAAGCATGCGCCTGCGACGCATGCGCAGCTTCGACGCTCTGTTCCGGACGAGCCGAAGCTGTTCATCCGTGCTGCGCATCATCGAATCCCATCCTTTCCAGCTCGGCGCGGAGGGCTTTCTTTCCCCGCTCCGTCAGATTATAGACCTGCTTTCTGCTCCTGCCCATGACCTTGGCCGCTTCATCGCCGCTCATATCCTCAAAATAGATCAGATAAAGCGCCTGCCGGTATTCCGGGTTCAGACGCTCCAGCGCTTCATAGAGCTGCCGGCTGCGCTCGGCGCGCAGCAGCTCCAGCTCCGGGGATGCGCCGGCCTCCTCCGATACCTGGGGCGGCGCTTCCCGCCGGCGCTTCAGCTGCCGCAGCGCCAGGTGCCGTCCGATGGCGAACAGCCAGGTCCGGAAGCTGCTTCTTCCCGCCCACACGGAGGTGCGCGCGGCGGCGGCGGCAAAGGCGTCCAGCATCAGTTCCTCCGCGTCCTCCATATTGCGGACATAGCCGTAGAGAAAGAGGGTCAGGCTTTCCCGGTGGCGCACCAGCAGCTCCCGCAGGGTGTCCTCGCTGCCCTCGGCGAGAAAAACGCGATACAGTTCTTCGTCAGACCGGTGCATCCTCCCGCCTCCCCGCTTTCCCTTCCGGATATTTTTATAATTATAGCACGCTTTTCCGGCAGTGAAAACCCCCCTCTGCGCGCAGAATCCTGCTGCCGCTTTTCCGAAACGCCGTCGATCCCGCGATCCGGCGCGAAAAAAAGCAATCAGCCGCCCCCTGAAAAGGGACGGCTGAAATCTGCGCGCTGTTTTTCGGGCACGAAGCCCTTCGACGTTCTTCTGTCCGCTCAGCCCCGGGTCAGCTGATTGCGGGTCTGGGTGATCTTCTGCTGCTCCGCCTGCTCCGGCAGATACCAGCCGTGGGCGTTCAGGTCCTTGAAGATGTCCGCCTGGATGCAATGCTCCTCGTCCAGGATGTTCAGGAAGGCATTGCGGAGCCTGGGATCCACACACTCGCCGGCAAAGGTATTGTAGGCGGCGGTGATCTGCTTCTGGCTCGACAGACAGTCCCCCAGCACTTCCTTCACGTCATAGAGATTCGCGCACTGATCGGGATTCGTCATTCTCTCCGCCT
The DNA here is from genome assembly GCA_016286665.1 of Oscillospiraceae bacterium. Lineage (GTDB taxonomy): Bacteria > Bacillota > Clostridia > Oscillospirales > Oscillospiraceae > UBA1774. The sequence continues at coordinate 34,079 of JAEETX010000017.1, read as the reverse complement.
CCTTACTGCAAAAAGCCCAGCAGCGTGTCGCAGTGCTTCTGGTGCTTGTCCGCGATGCTCCTCAGGTCGCCCTGTACCTTGGCGTCGGTGCAGAGGCAGGCCATCGCCTGATACTTCTTCACCAGCACCTGCTCATGCCGGATCTGGTCGTCCAGCGCGGTCAGTTCCTTGGTCGTCAGATTTGCCATGTTTTCACTCCCGTTTCATCGGTTTTTGGGGTCGCCGCTTCTATTCTGCCCCTCCTTTGGGGAAATCATCCCCAACCGGCCCTCAAAAACCGAAAAAACGAGATAGGTCTTGCCCTCCAGCTGCCGCGGGCTGCCCATGCAGAATGCCGGCAGCAGGGGGAAGGGCGACCGGAGGGGCAGCGCCAGCAGCGTTTTCCCCGCATCCTGACAAATCAGCGCGCCCTGCGCCCCCCGGCAAAGACGCCGCAAGAGTCCGTCAGCCAGCAGCCTGCCCGGCTCCGGCTCCGGCTGCCAGCCCCCTTCTGGCCGGGGGAGGAAGCACGCGCGGATCTCCTCCAGACCCAGGGCGCGCAGCTCCGCCGGGGAAAAGCGCTTGTCCAGGCACCAGAGGTCCCCCCGCGGGATCAGCACGCCGAGGCTCACGGCATTTTCCGCTCCGCGGGCCAGGAGGCGCTTCACTTCCCGCCCCCGCGACCGGCAGGCCGCCTGAAAGCGCAGATAGCCTCCCTGTCGGCGCACCTCCAGGGTGCCCGCTTCCCGCGTTCCCTCCATGACCGGATAAACGCCCGTCAGCGCCGTCAGTTCCATGGACAAAAACAGGACCGGCGCTCTCCGCCGGTCCTTCCTTTCTTCGTTCGATCAGGAGATGGTGTATTCGCCCCGCACCAGGATCGTCGCCGTCTCCTCGGCGCGGACGCCTACGCCGTCGCCGGTTGCCATATACATATGGTTCACCGCCAGCGCCTCCCCGCCGCTCAGGCTGCCGGAGGTCCCGGTGTCCGCCAGGCCGGCGCCGTCGGAGGACGCGGCGACAGCCCTGCCGCTGCGCAGCAGGATTTCCGTGCCCTGCGAGCACAGGAGGGTCTGCCCCGCCTCCAGAGTCACCGGAGCGAACCTGCTGCCGTCGGAGGAGGCTTCCAGTCCCGCCCGTTCCAGCGCCGCGACCCGATCCTCCAGATCCGTGCGGAGAGCGGTCTCCTTCTCCTCCAGGTCCTTGCGGAAAAGGTCCGTCACATAGGGCACAAACACGTCGTTTATGTAGCTCAGGGTCACCAGCGGATCGTCCTCCGTCCCCGCGGAGGTCGCCGCGTCCACAGCCAGGGCTGCGATGCCCAGCGCCAGCATCGCCGCCAGGGCGATGAGAACGATCCGTATCGTCTTTTTCATGCTGCTTTCTCTCTTTCGTCGCGGGGGCCCTGACAGGTCCCCCGGTTCAGGATGTGGCGCTCCCGGCGTTTCCCAGGCCAAAGCTCACGGCGATGGCGTCGTCCACCCGGCTCATCATATCTTCGTCCAGTTTTCCCATGCGTTCCCGCAGGCGTTTTTTGTCGATGGTGCGGATCTGCTCCAGCAGGATCACGCTGTCCTTCGTCAGGCCGCAGCCGGCGCCCTGCAGGGTGATATGGGTTGGCAGCCGGGCTTTCCCGGTCTGGGAAGTGATGGCCGCTGCGATCACGGTGGGCGAATAGCGGTTGCCGATATCGTTCTGCACGATAAGTACAGGCCGCATCCCGCCCTGCTCGCTGCCCACCACGGGGCTCAGGTCCGCATAATAGATATCGCCTCTTCTGACGGTCCCCAGCATTCTTTTCACGCTCCGCCGATTCAGATTGCCGATCCATTTTATGTCCGGCATTCTGATTCTTCCACGCTGGGGCGGATATTATACCGCTTGATTTACGATTCCGGAAGGAAGCGGCAGAGGAGAACGGTACAGCCGTCCGCCACAAGCTCCGCCGCCAGCGGGAAGCCGTCGGCAGCGCGGAAATAGCTGCGGCACAGCCGCGTTTCCGTCTCTCCGGCCTTTGTCAGATCAAACTCCGCCGCCAGGCAGGCTTCCCCTTCCCAGGTATCCCGCCAGCAGGCGGTGACGCAGCCGCTCTGCCAGCAGCGGATCAGCAGGGGGAAAGCTTCCAGGGGGCTGAGATTGCCCAGGACGGCTCCGGTATCCAGCAGGAAGCCGTCATAGCGGAGGGTGACGCCCTTCTCCCCGATCTCCGCTTCCACGCCCTCCAGCATCAGGGGCTGCTCCACCGTCAGGACGCCGCCCTCCCCGCTTCCCTCGTAGCGCAGGAGATAGTCATAGACCCGGTCCCCGCAGTCGGCCCGCATCTCGCTTCGCAGGGACACTTCGCCCTGCTCCAGCCATTTGGCCCGCAGCTTCAGGAAAGCCGCTTTTTCCCCGTGGCTCCTTCCTCCGCAGCCGCCCAGCAGGAGCAGACTGAGGAGCAGGAGCGCCCAATGCCGCCCTCGGCCCATGGATACCGCCTCCTCCGGCGGCCCCGCAGGCCGCTCAGTCTGCCGTATCCGTATGCTCCTTCGGCAGCTGATATTCCATTTTCCGGCCAAGCGCACCCTTGAAGGCCGCCAGCAGCCGCGCGTTGGGGCTGAGGATCAGCAGCTCCCGGTTCCCGTCCTCCCGCTCCAGGATGATGAACCAGCGGTCCGGCGCTTTGGGAGAGACGGACGCGTCCAGCCGGAGGGTGAAATGGCCGCTCATATCCCCGTCGTGCCCCTCGCAGGGGGCCATGAGGACCGCCTCCCGGCAGCTGAAGGAGCAGACGGTCTTCCGCCGCCGCTTGCCCTGGATCACGTCGAAATCCACATCCCCGTTCATGAAGGAATACTCGAACTCCTTCACGGTGTAAACAAAGGCGAAAAACTCCAGGATGACCACGAGCGCGAAGAAGAAGGGGAAAAAGTTTCTCGCCAGCACGAACGCCGCCGTGATGAGCACCAGGCCCAGCAGCACCGCGCCGCACTTGAAAAGGAATTCGCCCCCCGGCCGTTCCCGCCGGATGAGCTGTTCCACGAAGACGTCGTGATAAGTCTTGATCGCCATTGTCCGTTCCTCTGTTTCCGCATTGCTTTCCCGTAGTATAATCCGAAAAAAACGATATTGCAATACGAAAACAAACGTGCTATACTTTGCCAAAATGGCGTTGAGCGGGAAAATAACGGGTCTCGCGGTTTGCAGAGACGGGCGCAGGGGGCGGATGCCGCCCCGGGCTGAAAGCGCCTGATCCGCGCCCCGTTTGGTTCGCCCGGGAGCTGCGGCGTAATGGCCGACGGTTGGCCCCGTTACCGGCCGGGGGAATGATCGTTCCCTGGAGTGCGCGGCGTCCCGCCGCGAATATGGGTGGTACCGCGGAGCTTTCCGTCCCATGGTTTGGGCGGAAGGTTTCTTTTTTTCTCGGCATCGCCTTATGATTCTTTGCTTGGAGGAAAAGGAAGAATGAAGAATAAGCTGGAGAGCATCCGGGAGGAATCTCTCAGGGCCATCCGCGAGGCGGCGGACCTGAGCGGGCTGGACGCCCTGCGGGTCCAGTATCTGGGCAAAAAGGGCAGTCTCAGCGCCGTTTTGAAGCAGCTGGGCAGCCTCAGCGCCGAGGAGCGGCCCCAGATCGGCCAGATGGCCAACGTGATCCGCGCTTCCATTGAGGACGCGCTGAAGGCGCGCACCGAAGCCCTGCAGAGCGCTCTGCTGGAGCGGAAGCTGCAGGAGGAGGCCGTGGATGTGACCATCCCCGGAAAAAAGGTGGAGCTGGGCGCGCGGCACCCGCTGCAGATCGTCTGGGACGAGTGCGTGGACATTTTCATCGGCATGGGCTTCCAGGTGGCCGAGGGCCCGGAGATCGAGCTGAGCGAATACGACTTTGACCGGCTGAATATCCCGGAGGGCCATACCGTCCGCGAATGGACGGACACCTTCTACATCACGGAGGACGAAAAGGTCCATCTCCGCTGCCAGACCAGCCCCGTGCAGGTCCGGGTCATGGAAAAGCAGACCCCGCCCATCCGCATCGTCTCCCCCGGCCGGGTCTTCCGCAAGGACGAGATCGACGCCACCCACTCCCCCATGTTCCACCAGATGGAAGGTCTGGTGGTGGACAAGGGCATCACCATGGGCGACCTCAAGGGCACCCTCAACGTCATGCTCAAGCGGCTCTACGGGCCCGACACCGTCACCCGCTTCCGCCCCCACCACTTCCCCTTCACCGAGCCCAGCTGCGAGGTGGACGTGCAGTGCTTCGAATGCCACGGCGAGGGCTGCCGGGTGTGCAAGGGCGAGGGCTGGATCGAGGTGCTGGGGGCCGGCATGGTGCACCCCAGGGTGCTGGCCGGCTGCGGCATCGACCCGGAGGAATACAGCGGCTTCGCCTTCGGCGTGGGCCTGGAACGCCTGGCCATGCGCCGGTTCAGCATCAGCGACCTGCGCCTGATGTTTGAAAACGACGTGCGCTTCCTGCGCCAGTTCTCCTGAGCGGGATAGGAGGAAAAGAGAATGAAACTTTCCAGGAATTGGCTCAGCGAGTTCACCGAGGTGAACGTTTCCGACAAGGAATTCTGCGACCGCATGACCATGTCCGGCTCCAAGGTGGAGGGCGTGGAGGTGCTGGGCAGCGAGATCAGCAACGTGCTGGTGGGCAAGGTCCTCAAGACCGAGCGGCACCCCGACAGCGACCATCTCTGGGTCTGCCAGGTGGACGTGGGGCGGCCGGAGACCGTCCAGATCGTCACCGGAGCCCAGAATGTCCGCGAGGGAGACCTGGTGCCCGCGGCGCTGCACAAATCCACCCTGCCCGGCGGGGTGAAGATCGAAAAGGGCAAGCTGCGGGGCGTCGTCAGCGAGGGCATGCTCTGCTCGCTGGGCGAGCTGGGCCTCACCGTGAACGACTATCCCTACGCCGTCGCCGACGGCATCTTCATCCTGCAGGAGGACTGCAAACCCGGCGACGACATCCGGGATGTGGTGGGCCTGCGGGACAGCGTGGTGGACTTCGAGATCACCAACAACCGGCCCGACTGCCTCAGCGTCCGGGGTCTCGCCAGGGAAGCCGCCGTCACCTTCGGCACGGCGCTGAAGCTCCACGAGCCCGCCGTCAAGGGCTCCGGCGACAGCATCCTGAATTATCTGGACGTGGAGATCGCCAATCCGGAGCTCTGCGCCCGCTATACCGCCCGCTATATCAAGAACGTGAAGATCGCCCCCAGCCCCGAATGGCTGCGGCGGCGGCTGCGCGCCAGCGGCATCCGCCCCATCAACAACATCGTCGACATCACCAACTACGTCATGCTGGAATACGGCCAGCCCATGCACTCCTTCGACTACCGCTGCATTAGCGGCAGCCGCATCGTCGTGCGCACCGCTGCGGCGGGCGAGGAGATGGCCACCCTGGACGGCAGCCCCCGCGCGCTCACGCCCGGCATGCTGGTGATCGCCGACGCAGAAAAGCCCATCGGTCTGGCGGGCATCATGGGCGGCCAGAACAGCGAGATCACCGAGGATACCCGCGCCGTGGTCTTCGAGTCCGCCAATTTCAGCGGTCCCAGCATCCGGAGGACCGCCATTGCCCTGGGCATGCGCACCGACGCCTCCTCCCGCTTTGAGAAGGGGCTGGACCCTCTGGGCACCCTGCCCGCCGTGGAGCGGGCCTGCGAGCTGGTGGAGCTCCTGGGGGCCGGCGAGGTGGTGGACGGGACCATCGACGTCATCGCCCGGGATACCGCTCCCACGAAGCTGAAGCTGGAGCCGGAGAAGATCGACCGGCTGCTGGGCGTCCACACGGAACCGGCATTCATGAAAAAGGTGCTGACGGACCTGGGCTTCACCTTCGACGGGGATGAAATGACCGTTCCCTCCTGGCGCGGCGACGTGAGCCACTACAGCGACATTGCCGAGGAGGTCGCCCGCTTCTACGGCTACGACGTGATCCCCGCCACCTCCTTCAAGGGCACCACCGCCCAGGGCGGACTGACGGAGAAGCAGCAGACGGAGCGGGAGGTTCGTCACCTCTGCCGGGACATGGGCTTCAGCGAGACCCTGACCTATTCTTTCATGGGCCAGAGCGACTATGACCTGGCGGGGATGCCCAAGGACCACCCCCTGCGGGATTCCTTTGCCATCCTGAACCCCCTGGGAGAGGACACCGGCATCATGCGCACCACCCTTCTGCCCAGCCTCCTCAAGTGCATGAGCCTCAACGCCGCCCACCGGAACAAGGACGTGAAGCTTTTCGATCTGAGCAAGGTCTATCTCAAAGAGGCGGGAAACATCCTCGCCAGGGAGGAAAAGCACCTGACCCTGGGCGTCTACGGGGAAGGGGCGGACTTCTTCGCCCTGAAGGGCTGCGTGGAAGCCCTGCTGCGGCTGCTGCGGGTGAAGAACGTGCGCTACGAGGCCGACAAGAGCCACTTCGCCTTCCATCCCGGCCGCTGCGCTGATATCCTCGCAGAGGACGGCACGGTGCTGGGGACCTTCGGCGAGGTGCATCCCAACGTGCGCAAGGGCTGCGGCATCAGCGCCCCCGCCGCCGCAGCGGAGCTGAACTTCGAGCTGCTTTGGGACCGCCGCGCCCCCGAGCCCCTGTATCAGCCCCTGCCCCGCTTCCCCGCCGTGCTGCGGGACCTGGCTTTGGTCTGCGAGGAGAACGTCACCGTGCACGCGCTGACGGAGTGCATCGCCGAAGCCGGCGGCAGGCTGCTGCGGGAGGTCAGCTTCTTCGACGTTTACCGCGGCGCGCCCATTCCCGCCGGGAAGAAGAGCGTGGCCTTCTCCCTCAGCTTCCGCAAGGAGGATTCCAGCCTCACGGACACGGAGATCGAGCCGGTCATGACGGCGATCCTTCGGGCTTTGGAGGAAAAACTTCAGGCAAAAATCCGCTGAAACCGTTCTTTACATGGCGTGCTTTTTGGGTTATACTATCGTCTATAAAAAACTGACCCTGCAAAGGAGGCCGTGCCATGGATCAATTCACGCGCAAATTCGGGATCGTCGACAAGCGCACCGAGACGCGGGAGATCATCACCGCCGTCTACGACGCCCTGCTGGTGAAAGGCTACAACCCCATCAACCAGATCGTGGGCTATATCCTCACCGAAGACCCCACTTATATCACCAACTATAAGAATGCGCGGACGCTCATCAGCCATCTGGACCGGGACGAGCTTCTGCAGGAGCTCGTGCGCAGTTATCTGAATCAATAAAACCGTTTTGCAGGGCTGCGGCTCCCGGTCCGGGGGCCGCAGTTTTTCCGCCGCCGCGCGTCAGGGCGGCGGATGGCTTGACATCGGGGGGAAAAAGGATTAGAATAAGGCGCTGTGAAAACGGCGGGATTCCCTACAAGGAGAAGAGCAATGGCAGAAGCGAAGAAACTGACTTATAAAGGCCGCCCCCTTCGCCGGAAAGACAATCTGGTCTATTACGGGGACATGTCCGATAAATATGTGGTGATGCTGCAGATCATGGACACGGAGCCGCTGCAGGACCTGAATCTGGCCAAGCGGGTCTCCGTGCAGCTCCAGCTCACCGATCCGGACATCCGTTCCAGAGACCGGGTTGTGAAAAAGGCGGAAAAAGAGGGCTTCTATATTGCACTGGACCTGGGCGCCGTCTGGCTGGAAAGAGCGCTGGCGACAGGCTGAACGAGCACAGCGAATACAAAGGACGAGAACATGAAGAAAACAATTCGTATCGTTATCACTATCCTGTTGGCGGCATTCCTGCTGGCGATCCCGGCCCTGGCCCTTTCACCGGGCACCGCGAGGGTCACCGGCGTCGCCCTTCGCTTCCGGGCGGCTCCGAGTCTGGACGCCGAGGTCCTGGGCTACGCGGACAAGGGCACGGTGGTGGAGGTCCTGGAGGACCTGGGCGAATGGTGCCGCGTCCGCTGGGACGGCACAGAGGGCTATATGAGCTCCCAGTATCTGGAGCAGCTGACCGTGTATGAGCCGGAACCCGAACCCGAAACCACACCGGAACCGGAAACCACACCGGAACCCGAACCGGTAACCGAACCCGAACCGGAGACGGAACCGCAGCCGGAACCTGAGCCGGAACCCGAACCGGAGACCGAGCCCGATCCTGAGCCCGAACCGGAACCTGAGCCGGAGCAGGAAAAGCCGGAGGAGGAATTCCCCTGCACCGGCGTCCTCAGCCGCGATCTGGTCCGCTTCCGCGCCGCGCCTGACCTGGAGTCGGACGTCTACACCCTGTTCAGCACCGGCCGTCGGGTGACCGTGCTGGCGCTGGAGGGAGACTGGTACAAGGTCGAAGCCAGCGGCAAAACCGGCTACCTTTTCGCCGAGTACGTGCGGCTTCTGGAAAAAGAGGAGACGGCGGCCCTGCCCGAAACGGGGGACCTGGCCCAGAGCGTCATCGCCCTGGCGAAGGAAAACCTGGGCGTTCCCTACCGCTACGGCGGCGCTTCTCCCGACGGGTTTGACTGCAGCGGCCTCGTGTACTACTGCTTCCTGAACAGCGGAGTGAAGCTCAACCGCACGGCCTCCGGGCAGTACACCCAGGGCGTTTATGTGGAAAAGGACAAGCTGGAGCCGGGCGACCTGGTGTTTTTCGTCAGCCCCGGAACCTGGAGCATCGGCCACGTGGGCATCTACATCGGAGACGGGGAATTCATCCATGCCTCCACCGGCTCCCATGAGATCGTCGTCAGCGAGCTGAGCGGCAGCTACTGGACGAGCTATTACTACGGCGCGCGCCGCATCACGGAATAAGGCACGGATCCTGCGCCTCCGGGGGAAGCTTCCCCGGAGGCGTTTTTTTCTCGCGCCGCTCCGGTCTCCGCAGATTCCGCCCCGATTATCCTCGAAATCCGGTTGAAGAATGCGCCCCGGTTTGCTATACTTTTCTCAGAATCCATAAGAAAGAAGGACTTCCGATGCCTGTCTATACCATCGATATCGCCGGAATGAAGCGCGACCTGCCCATCTGCCCGCTGAACGAAAACCTCTCCATCGGCGCTTTCGTCATGTTCGGCGACGTGGAGCTCACCATCCACTGCGCTTCCGAGCTATTGAAAAGGCTGCCCCCCTGCGACTACCTGATCGCGCCGGAGGCAAAGGCCATCCCCCTGATCTATGAGATGAGCCGCCAGAGCGGTCTTCCCTACCTGCTGGCACGAAAAAAGGCGAAAGCCTATATGAGCGGCGTCTTCCGCGTGGACGTGCAGAGCATCACCACCGCCGGCACCCAAACCCTGGTCATCGACACTGCCGACGCGGAGCGGATGAAGGGGAAACGGATCGTCATTCTGGACGACGTGATCTCCACCGGGGAGAGTCTCCGGGCCATGGAGACCCTGGTGGGCAAAGCCGGGGGGAATATCGTCGGCAAAATGGCCGTACTGGCCGAGGGCGACGCGGCGGAGCGGACGGATATCACCGTGCTGGCTCCCCTGCCCCTGTTCCGGCCCGACGGCAGCATCCTCTGAGTCTCGCCATGGCGGAACACAAAACCGGAAGCGGTCTCCGCACCGTCTGGAGCGAGCAAAGTCTGCCGGACATTCCCCTGGGGGAATACCCCCGGCCACAGTTCGTCCGACCCGACTGGTTCTGTCTCAACGGGCGATGGGATTTTGAAGTGCAGCCCAACGGCGCCATACCGGAGGAATACGGGGACAGCATTTTGGTCCCCTTCTCCCCGGAAACGGCCCTCAGCGGCGCGAAGCGTTCCCCCGGACCGGGGGAGACCGGCTGGTATCGCCGCCGCTTCACCCTGCCCGCGGGCTTTATGAAGGACCGGCTGCTGCTCCATTTCGGGGCGGTGGACCAGTCCTGCGAGGTTTTCATGAACGGGCGCAGCGCCGGCACCCACGAGGGGGGCTATACCCCCTTCACCCTGGACGTCACGGCCTTCACCTCCCCTGCCGGGGAGAACACCCTGACCGTGGCCGTGCGGGACGAGACCGCCGAGGGCGCCGGCATCTACGGCAAACAGTCCGTGAAGCCCAGCGGCATCTGGTACACCGCCCAGAGCGGCATCTGGCAGACGGTGTGGATGGAAAGCGTGCCGGTGAACCATTTCACCTCCATCCGCATCACCCCCGGCGAAGGAAAGTCCGTGACGCTGCAGCTGCCCGACGCCATGGAAGGGGACGCCTACGCGGTGTTCCAGTCCGGCCATCGGGTGCTCAGCGGGGTCTTCGACCTGCGGGGCAGAGCGGAATTCACCCTCCCCGACGGCATCCTGTGGACGCCGGAGAGGCCCTTCCTGTATGACCTCCTGCTGCGGCGGGGCAGCGACATCGTGAAGTGCTATTTTGCCCTGCGCACCTTCCGGGCGGAAAAGGGGCGTCTTTTCCTCAACGGGGAACCCATCTTCCTGACGGGGCTGCTGGACCAGGGCTACTGGCCGGAGAGCCTTTACACGCCTCCCTCCGACGAGGCCATGATCTATGATATCGAGACCGCCCGGAGCCTGGGCTTCCAGGTGCTGCGCAAGCATGTGAAGGTGGAGCCGGACCGCTGGTACTACCACTGCGACCGGCTGGGCATGCTGGTATGGCAGGACATCCCCAACGGCGGCGCGCCCTATTCCTTCTTCTGGACGGCGCTGCTCCCCTTCCTGGGCGTCCACGTCTCCGACAGGAACTACGGACGCTTCGGCCGCCGCTACGAGCGGGCCCGGAAGCTGTTCCGGCGTGAAGCGGAGGAGATCGTGCTTGCCCTGGCAAACCATCCCTCCATTGTTGCCTGGACCCTTTTCAACGAGGGCTGGGGCCAATTCGAGACGGAGGCCCTCACGGTGAAAATGCGCCAATGGGACCCGGAACGCTGCGTGGACGCGGCCAGCGGCTGGCACGACCGGCGCGTGGGCGATTTCTGCAGCCGGCACCGGTATTTCGGCAGGCTGAAGCTGAAATCCGACCCCCGCGTGCAGGCCCTCACGGAATTCGGCGGCTACAGCCTCACGGTGGAGGGTCACGCCTTTTCCGGGCGGGGGATCGCCTACCACCGGGTCCGCAGCGGCGGAGAACTGACATCCGCCCTGGAGAAGCTTTATACCGAGCAGCTGCTCCCCCTGAAAAGGGAGGGTCTGCAGGCCTGCATCTACACGCAGCTCAGCGACGTGGAGGCCGAGCACAACGGACTGCTGACCTGGGACCGAAAGGTGCTGAAGGCGGACGCCGAAAAGCTTTCGGCCCTGAACGAAGCGCTGCGGTCACGGGAAGCGCGCGCGGACGCAAGCGGCGAAAAGCGCGCAGAATAGCCCTGTCCGGCCAAGACTGTTTCGCCCGGGCCTCGCCGGGGCGGAACTGCCCCACGCGCCGAAGGGCGTCGTTATATGCAATGCGTATGCGATTGGAAAAGCGGGAAACCCGATCCGTCGGGTTTCCCGCTTTTGTCTTTTCTTCTCAAATCGCGCTCCGGCAAGGCGGATGCGCGCTATTCCGGCATGACAGACTGCATCCCGTGGCATTTTTTGAACTTTTTGCCGCTGCCGCAGATGCAGGGGCCGTTGACCCTTGGTTTCAGCCTGCCGGCGGCATACTCCGCCAGCAGCTCCGAAGGGGTGTTGCCTCCCAGGCACCAGAGGCGCACCTGCTGCTTGATCTCCGCGACGCGCCCTTCATCCGGCAGAACGCCGAATTCCTCGAAAAGGGGGCTGTGGTCCTCCGTTCCCAGCTCCATGCGCAGCACGGCATAGAGGGTGTCGGTGAACGCCGTGGCTTTATCCTCCGGCTCCTCCTCCCCGGCTTCCCGGAAGCGGTCCTCTGCCTCCAGCCGCCAGACCTCCAGCTCATGGAACACATCGTAATAATCCCCGTCCCCCAGGCGCAGGATCTTCTCATGCACCGGCAGATAGCGGGGCAGCCCTTCCCGCGCCGCCATGTAGGGCTGCGCTTCCTCCGGGCTCAGGCCGCGGTGCAGCAGGAGCTCTCCTTCCACGGAATAATAGGTGCCGTCCGCCAGCGCGCGCAGCATGGCCTCCGCTTCCTCGTTCCACCGCACCTCCGACCGCAGACGCAGCATCTCCCCGAAATCCGCCAGGAACAAAGCCCCATAGAGCTTCACGGCGGCCTGGGCATAGGCGTCCAGGGTGTCGTGGAGCTGCTTCCGCCGGGGCAGATCGGTGCGCTTCAAATCTCCCCAGAGGGTGCGGATCTCCGTGGGCACCACCAGATACAGCTCCTCCCCCACCAGATAGGGCTGCAGGAGGCAAAAGCCGATGAGGCCGCTGTGCATGGGCAAAAAGACCTCCTTCTCCTGGAGGAAGGGTCCTTCGGCCGCCCGTGCAAAGAGCGCGTAGTCTGCCGCGGGCAGAGCCATGAGCAGCATGGAGAGGTTATTTGCGTCCGTCAGCCAGGCATAGAGGTTCTGCGCGCCGGTGAGCTGTCTGAGCCTGTCCCGCGCTTCCTTGCCCCGGCGCTCCAGAATGGCGGCCAGGGCGAAAACCGGTTCGCCCGTATCCGCCAGCGCCCGGTTCCGTTCGTCGATCCGATCCATAGGCCTTACTTCGCCTCCGCTGTCTGCATCTTCGCCGCCCGCTTGGCTTCTTCCTCTTCCTCCAGCACCCGGTAGGCCACCTTGCCCACCAGGGTCTTGGGCAGCTCGACGCGGAACTCGATCTCCTTGGGGATGGCGTATTTGGCGATATGCTTGCGGCAGTAGGCCATGAGCTCCTCCTTCGTCTCCTCCGTGGCGGGGACCCCCTCCTTGAGCATGATAAAAGCCTTCACCGCCTGCATCTTGTAGGGATCGGGGATGCCGATGACGCAGCTCATGTGCACCTTCTCATGGGCGTCCAGGATGTTCTCCAGCTGGCCGGGATAGACGTTGTAGCCGGAGGTGATGATCATACGCTTGGCCCGGCCCCGGAAATAGACGAAGCCCTCGTCGTCCATGGTGCCCAGGTCGCCGGTATAGACCCATTGCAGCCCGTCGGCGTGGGTGCGCAGGGTCTGCGCCGTCTCCTCCGGGTGCTTCATATATTCCTTCATGACCGTGGGGCCGGAAAGCAGGATCTCCCCTTCTTCCCCGTAGGGCAGTTCCTCCTCGGTGCCGGGCCTGACGATCTTGATATAGGTGTCCGGGAAGGGGACGCCGATGCTCCCTTCCTTGAACATGTGGGGCGGCGTCAGGCAGCAGGCCGTCACCGTCTCGGTGGTGCCGTAGCCCTCCCGCACCTGAATGGAGGCGTGATGGTCGTAGAGGAATTTGTCGAATTTCTTTTTCAGCTCCACGCTGAGGCTGTCGCCCCCGGAGAAGACGCCCTTGAGGCTGCTGAGGTCCGCGTTTTCCATGTCGGGCAGACGCAGCAGGGCTTCATACAGTGTGGGCACTCCGGCGATGAAATTGCAGCGGTATTTGGTGATCTGCCTGGCGTAGCTCTTGGCGGTGAAGCGCGGGATGAGGATGCAGCGGCCGCCGGACGCCAGCATGGTGTGGATGCACACACCCAGACCGAAGCCGTGGAACAGGGGCATGGCCGCCAGCATCTTGTCGCCGGGGCGGAACATGGGATTTGCCGCCACCACCTGGCGGCTCAGGGCATTGAAATTCAGGTTGGTGAGGACGATGCCCTTGGTGGTGCCGGTGGTGCCGCCGGAATAGAGGATGACGGCGGGGTCCTCCGCCTTTCGCTCCACCTTGTAATTCCAGGAGCAGGCCTGCCCCAGCTTCATGAATTCCTTCCAGCGGATCACGGGCGCGTCGGCGGGTATCTTTTTGATCTTGCGCCCCTCCGTCAGCATATACCCCGCCCGCACGGGCTTGCTCAGCTCATCCTTCACGCTGGCGATGATGACGTTGACCACGCCGGTATTCTGGCGGATGGCTTCGATTTTGTTGTAGAACTGGTCCAGGGTGATGACGCTGTAGCTCTCGGATTCGTTGAGATAGAATTCGATCTCCTTTTCCGCGGAAAGGGGATGGATCATATTGCTGACGCCCCCCACCAGATTCACCGCGTAGAACATGAAGATGGCCTGGGGGCAGTTGGGCATGGCGATGGTGATGCGGTCCCCGGCCCGAACGCCCAGGGTCTTGAGGCTTTTGGCGCAGGCCTCCACCTGCTCCACCAGCTTCTTATAGGTGGTGCTCTTTCCCATGAAGTCGAAAGCGATATTGTCCGGATACTGCGCGGCGACTTCCCGCACCGCGTCGAACATGGAGCCCTTCGGGTATTCCAGATGCAGCGGGACGCCGCCCATATGGTCCTTCCAGGGGACTCTTTCCGTGATGAACATGGCATGCTCCTCCTTGCAGTTTTCCTGCCTGTAACGGATATTATATAGCAATCGGGCGAAAAATGATAGTTATAATTTTCCTTCCGGCCGTCATAGAATGATCGCAGGCAGACCATGCCTCGCGTTTTCATGAGGGGAGGCGGCTCCATGCAGTGCAGGATCGCGGACCTCCGGTGCAAGGAGGTCGTGAACATCGCCGACGGGATGCGGATGGGCAATGTGGAGGACGTGCTGGTAGACACGGTCAGCGGCAGGGTGATGGCCCTGGTGACGCCGGGACCCTGCCGCTTTCTGGGCCTTTTCTTTCCCGGCGACGACGTCGTCATTCGCTGGGAATGCGTGCGGCGCATCGGCGAAGACCTGATCCTGGTGGAAATACGGGGTCCGTGCGAACGCTGCAAACGCCCGAAACGCTGGTTTTTCTGAACGGCAAATGCATATCGGAGCCCGGCTGCCGCCGGGCTCCGATGCTATTCCGACGCCTTTCGGCAGGATGGCCGCACGGGGCGTGCCCGCGGAAGATCATCAAATGCGGGCCGAGAGAAGGCGCTTCGTATAATCATGCTTCGGGCTGGAGAAGACCTCGTCCGTATTGCCCATTTCCACGATCTCCCCGTCCTTCATGACGGCGATCCGGTCGCAGATGGCGGCGACCACATCCAGATTATGGGAAATATACAGCAGCGTGAGATTTTCCTTCCCGTGGATCTCCTTGAGAAGGGAGAGGATCTGCGCCTGCACGGAAATATCCAGCATGGAGGTCGGCTCGTCGCAGATCAGAAGCGAGGGTTTGAGCAGCAGCGTTCTTGCGATGGACAGGCGCTGGGCCTGACCGCCGGATATCTCATGGGGGTATTTTTCCAGCTGATCGCGGGATACGCCCACCCTGTCCAGGATGCCCAGGACCATTTCCCGTTCCTCGTCCGCGTCCTTTGCCAGCTTGTAGATCCGAATGGGCTCGGCGCAGGCGGAATAGACGGTGCTTCTCGGATTGAAGGTCATCTGGGGATGCTGAAAAATCATCTGGATGCTCTTTCGAAGCTCATGCCACTTTGCTTTTCCCAGCTTCGTGATATCCTCGCCTTGATACAGCACGGCCCCGGACGTGGGCTTCAATAGCCCCATGATGATCTTGCAGGTCGTCGTTTTGCCGCTCCCGCTTTCGCCGATGATCCCGAAAATCTCCCGCTCCCCGATCTCCAGATTCACATCCTTGACCGCATGAAAGGCTTTGTTCCGCATGACGCCGGACCAATACGTTTTTGTGACGTTCCGTAATTCAAGCAGCATTTCATTCTCCCCTGCAGCGATGGCAGTAAACAAAGTGGCCTGGCTCCGTCTCATGCATTTCCGGTTTGCCTGAGCGGCACGCCTCGACGCAGTGGGCGCAGCGGTCCTGATAGCGGCAGGCGGCGGGCATTTCCTCGAAGGACGGCATGAAGCCCTCCGTGACATGAAAACCGTTCTCCGGGAGCGCGCTGATCAGGTCAGCCGTATAAGGATGCTGCGGATGGTCCAGCACCTGCCCGGCCGTTCCGGTCTCCACGATCTCCCCGGCGTACATGACGGCGATCCGGTTGGAAAGGGCGCGGGCAACGCCGATGTCATGGGTGATCATCATCATGGCGCAGCGGTAATCCTCTTTCATTTTACGGAGGACGTCCACGACGCCGGCCCGGAGGATCCAGTCCACGGCTTTTGTCGGCTCGTCCACCACGATCAGGTCTGCGTTGGTGATAGCGCCCATGGAGATCAGGACCCGCTGGCACATACCCCCCGAAAGCTCGCAGGGGTATTTCCGGAATATCTTTCCCCGCTCGTTGAGCCTCAGCCGCTCAAAAATCTGCTGCACCCGTTCTCTGACGGGAACCTGCTGCGCCTTTTTGCTGTAGTCGGGTCTTCTCGTCAGACATTCCTCCACCTGCATGCCCACCGTCATCATCGGATTCAGCGACGTTGACGGCGACTGGGGAACGGAAACGATCTTTGCTCCCCGCAGCCTGTTGAATTCATGCTCGCTCATGGGCAGCAGCGCTTTCCCGCGGTAGTCGATCTGCCCCGCCACGACGGCGTTATCCGGCAGAAGCCGGAGCACGGCGGAGCCCGTCACCGATTTTCCGCAGCCCGTTTCCCCGATCAGGCCGAGCACTTCGTTTTCCCCGATGTGCAGGGACACATGGTTGATGATATTGACGACCCTGTCCCGCACATGAAAGCCGACGCACAGGTCGTCGATACGCAATACCGGTTCCATACGCTCACCTCCGTCATTCGGTCTGGATGGATTCCCGCATCCTGGGGTCCAGGGCGTCCCGCAAGCCGTCGCCGATCATATTGAAGGAAAGCGCCGTCACGGCGACCGCGATGCCGGGCGCGATGGAGATCCAGGGTGCGTTGCGGATATAGTCCCTTCCTTCGTTGATCATGGTCCCCCAGGCGGGAGACGGCGGCTGCGTGCCGAGGCCGAGAAAGCTCAGGGATGCGCAGTAGAGGATGATGCTGCCGATATCCATGGACATCATGATCAGGATCTTGGAGACCGTGTTGGGGAGGAAATAGCGGAACAGGATCCCCGTCTTGCTGTTTCCGATGGCGGTGGCCGCCTCGATGTATTCCACATTGCGGATGATCACCGCTTCGCCCCGGGCGATCCGCGCATAGCGGACCCAGTTGATGCAGCAGATGGCGAGGATCAGGCTCAATTGGTTGGTCGGCAGAAACGTGGTCATGGCCAGCACGAACACGATCGTCGGGAACGCGAGAAAGATATCGACGATGCGCATGCAGACCATGTCCGTCCTGCCGCCGATGAACCCGGAGAAGAGCCCGATGGCGGTGCCCAGGATGGCGGAGAAAATGACGACGACAAAGGCCGTGCCCAGGGAGACGCGGGAGCCCTCCAGGATCCGGCTGTACACGTCTCTGCCCAGGGCGTCCGTTCCGAAATAGTTTTCGCTGCTCGGCGCCTTCAGCTTATTGGGGAGATTCATTTTCGTCGGGTTGTGGGTCTCCAGCAAGGGCGAAAAGATCGTGATCAGAAGGATCAGGGCGGAAAGGGTCAGTCCCAGGATCAGGAGCACGTTTTTCCGGTTGATATGAAACAAAGCGCTTCTCTTTTTCATATCCGTCCTCACCCCTCCGTGTACTTTACGCGCGGGTCGAGCCAGGCGTAAACGACGTCAACGAGCAGGTTGATGGCCGTATAGCCAAAGGTGATCAGGATCACACAGCCCTCCAGCATGGGCGTATCCCGGTTGCTCACCGCGTCGTTGAGCAGACTGCCCAGCCCCGGCCAGGCGAAAATCGTCTCCACCAGCACCGAACCTCCCAGAATATGCCCGATCTGCAGACCGATCACGGTCACGATCGAGGGCAGCGCGTTCCGAAAGGCGTGGGACACCAGCATGGAGGACCTGCGGATGCCCTTTGCCTTTGCAACGACCATAAAATCCTGGCGAAGCACATCCAGCATGCCGGTGCGCATCATGCGGGTGGTGGTGGCGACCATGCCCAGCGCCAGCGTGACCGCGGGCAGCACGATGCTTCCCGCGGTTTTCATGCCGGAAGTCGGGAACCATTTGAGCTTCAGCGAAAAGATGATGATCAGCACCAGTCCGCTGAGGAAGCCGGGGACGGAGCCGATAAACAGTGTGGCGACTCTGCTGGTGTGGTCCAGAAGCCTGTTCTGCCGCAGCGCGCTCAAAACCCCCAGCGGTATCCCGATCAGGGCAGAGAGGAAAACCGCCGTCAGGCCCAAGCGGGCCGTGTTCGGCAGTCTTGCCTTGATCATGTCCATGACCGGCATATTATAGCGGTAGGAAATACCGAAATCCATTCGGAATACGCCGAGAAGCCAGTTGAAATACTGCACATAAACCGGCTTGTCCAGGTCGAAGCGTTTGTTGATGCGCTCGATCAATTCTTCGTCCATGTTGGTCCCGCCGGTCAGGTTGAAAACGATGGCGGTAGCCGCGTCTCCCGGCGTCACGTGGACCATGAAATAGGTCATGGTCGATACCGCCCACAGGACCAGCAGCATGACGAGCAGGCGCTTTACGATATACTTTAACATAGGCCCTCCCATGCAGGAATGTTTGGCATCGCTGCCGAAGGATCCGTTCCTTTTGCTCTGCCCGGGTGCGGAGATCCCGCACCCGGGCAGAGCATGGTCAGATCAAAGGATTCGGATCAATCCATCAGGTCCGTGGAATTCGGTACGATGAAGTCATGGACCGCAGGGCTGTAGTCGAAGCCGGTGACCTTGGCGCTGTTGATGAAGACGGCGCCGTAGAGCATGACGGTCGTGAAGACGGCGTCTTCCTGCGCCAGGGCCTGGGCTTCCTTGGCGAGCGCATACTTCTTCTGCAGGTCGTCCTCTGCCAGACATTCCAGATACAGCTCGTCCAGCTTCTCGTTTTTGTACCCGATCGTCTGGGCGTTGCTGCCCTCGGACCAGTACAGGGAGCTCAGATAGTAGGACGCGGTGGGGACGTAGGTGGCGCTGGCGGAGGACAGGTTGAGGTCATACTCGTTATCGTTGCGCATCTGCGTGACGGTGGAGTATTCCACGATCTTGGTCACGGACTTGAGGCCGATCTCCTCATAATACTGCTGCATGGCCTGGAGGATCAGCGGGCAGCCCGGGCGGAAGGTCATCGTTATAAGAACGAGCTCCAGGTTCTCCCCGTTGTATTCGCGCCAGCCGTCGCCGTCGCTGTCCTTGATCCCCGCTTCATCCAGCAGCTGCATCGCCTTTGCCGGATCATAGGCATAGGGGTCCACATCCGTGTTCGCCCAGGGCATGCTGGCGTCCAGGATGCCCTGCGGCACGCCGCCGACGCCCATCAGCAGGGAATCGAGGATCGTCTGCCGGTCGATGGCATACAGAAGCGCTCTGCGGACCCGGACGTCCTGCAGATACTCTTTGCGGATATTCTGCTCAAGATAATAGGTACGGGTCGTCGTGAATTTGCTGACGCTGAGATTCGTGTCCTGCTCCAGATTCGCAAGCTCGGAGAAGGGCGCGTCCATCATGATGTCCACTTCTCCGTTGATGGCGGCGAGAGACCGGGTGGAGGCGTCCGGAATGGAGACGACCACGCGCTTTCCCACGGACGTGCCCGGGTCGCCGCCCCAGTACTGATCGAAAAAGACCGCCGTCAGAATGCTGGCGCTGACGTCGAAGCTGTCATACATGTAGCACCCGGTCCCGATCGGCTTATCGAAGGTGCCGTCGGCCTTGAAGGAGGTGGGGGCCATGATGGTGCCGATCTGGCTGGCCAGAACGTTGGCAAGCTCGCTGGTGGGTTCGGAGGTGTTGAAGCGGAGCGTCAGGTCGTCGATGACGTCGATAGACTCGATTTGGGTATAGGCGGCGTAGGTGTCGACATACTTGCTCTTCTCATCCAGGCACCATTTGACCGCATCGGCGGTCAGCGGCGTGCCGTCGTGGAACAGGACGCCCTCCCGGAGACGGAACTCCCAGGTCTTTTCGCCGGTGCGCTTCCATTCCGTGGCAAGGCAGGGAAGCACGTTGAAGTTCTTGTCAAGGACCGTCAGCGTCTCCAGCATATTGGCCTGCTCCAGCATCTGGGTGGAGCCCTGTCCGTGGGTGACGTCCAGACCCGTCAAAACGCTGGTGATGGCGATGCGGAGCACCTTGTCCCTGGCGGCCGGCTTGGCCTCCGCCGGGGCGGGGGTATTTGCCGGAGCGGGGGCATTGGTAGGAGCCGCGGTATTTGCCGGAGCGGGGGTGTTCGTCTTCGGGGGTTCGGTGCCCGTTGTTTCCCCTGTCCCGGCGCAGCCGGCGAACAGGGCAAGGGCGAGCAGAACGGTCAGGATCCTGACAATGGTTTTCTTTTTCATGGTAACCTCCTGCATAATATGGAATCTCTGCGTGCATTTCTGTCTCACAGGATATCGCGAAAAAGGTTCTTGGCTCTTTGCGCCGCTTATCCCTTCGTGCCGACGAAGGCAAACCAGTTTTCCCTGTCGCTGCTTTCCAGACGGCAGCCCTTCATCAGCTCGGCCCGCGCCCCTTTCACGCCGCATTTCGTGAACGTCTCCACGATCCCTTCCTTGTCGATATCGGAGAACGGGAAGGATTCCGGGCTGACGTCCTTGAGATACTCCCTGCTGTCGGTGAAGGAGCGGGTGCGGATGCCGGCGCCGTCGTCCAGTTCGTTGATGGCGATGATGCGTCCACCGGGCTTGAGGATCCGCAGCCATTCCCGAAGCGCGTTTTCCGGCTCCGCAAGGGTCCAGAGCAGTCTCGAGCTGATCACCACGTCCAGGCAGTCGTCGGGCAGCCCCGTCTCCAGCGCGTTTCCGTACAGATAGCGGACGTTCAGACCCTTTTCCGCCGCGTGGCCGATGGCGATGTTCATCATGCCCTCGGACAGATCCATCCCCGTCACGTCGGTGTATCCGGCTTCCGCCAGCATATTGGCGATCATTCCGGTGCCGGTGGCCAGATCCAGGATCTTGGCATCCTTGTTCTCGCCGATCAGGCCGGACAGGACCTGTTTCCACACCTCATGATCCGCCAGCGCATGATGGGGCTCATATTCGGCGGCGCTTTTATCCCAGAATGCCGCCATGGAGAACGCGATCCGCTCCCGCTCCGTCTCCGCCCGTTTGCCGGTGATCACATACCAGGGATCGTAATCCGGGAAGTCGGGCCTGGTCAGGCCGTCCAGCTTTTTGATCGCCACGTCCTCATAGCCGCATTTCCTGACCAGCTGCTCCAGCTCGTCCATAGCGACGACAAAGCTGTCCATCTTGTTGTCGACGCCCTGGATCAGGTTGCCGGTGACCTTCATGCCGACGCCCTCCTGCATGCGGACAAATCCAAAGAACTTTCCGCCGGGACGAAGGGCGCGATACCAGCTTTTGAGGGCCTTTTCCGATTCCTCCACCGTCCAGAGCCACAGCAGCCGCGCGTTGACGATATAATCCACCGTGCAGTCCATGAGCGGCAGGTCCAGCGCGCTGCCGGTCATATACATCACGCTGACGCCCCTGTGCATGGCATGTCTTACGGCATAGCCCATCATGCCCGTGGAGATGTCCATCCCGACGGTGGGAAAGCCCAGCTCCGCGCACATGTTGGCAAGGAAGCCCGTTCCGGTGCCGAGATCAAGGACATTCTTTGATCTGTCGTCGCCCAGCAGCTCCGCGAGCACCTTTCTCCACTGGTCCAGGTCTTCGGTGTCGTGCTGCTTGTCAAATTTCAGCGCGGCGTCGTCCCAGTACCCGCCCATTCTTTCCAGTCTTTCGTTGGCGTCCATTGAATTACCTCCTTATGAATTAGCTTCGCAGTAAACAGCATGAAAAAAGCGCCTGTCCCGCTGATCGAGACAGGCGTGCAGACAGACAAGTGCATAAACATACGCTTGTCTGCAGGCCTCGGCTGCTGAACTCGAACAGCGAGCCTCCCTCCCCCGTGTATCTGACTTGGCCTGAGCAGCTGTTTATCAAATCATAGCACACGTCTTGCCGGCTTATTCTCCACCTGATTTTGCCGAAAAGCCTTGAAATACACTATGTATTCCGGCGGTTTTTCTTCTTCATCAGGCGAAAAAACACTCGACAATCCGCGCACTCCGATTTGATAAGCAGCTGCTGAAGACCGCACAGTGCCGGTCGCGTCGGTTCTTACCCGTTTCCACGTCGCCATCCAAGGCAGGAGAAGGAGTATCCATATGGGTATTGATGACTGTATTTTAACATTCCTTTGCATCTTCTGCAAGTTACCCGCCGGTTACCCCCACGCTTTCGTCAGCTTTCACAGTAAATCAGCAGATTCCGGAGCGTCCGTTGTCCATTTCTGACAATATTCGTGATATTCTAACTGTAATGAATCATTATAAGCGGCACGAACTGCGTTTTTCAGGGGTTCCGGCGGCCCTTTCCGGCCCCCGGAGAGGGCCGCCGGGGCCGTTCGCCGCCTTTCCAATATGTCAAGCCCCGCTCAACCAGCATTCAACGGTCACGCCTTTCGGCAGGATGGCCGAAAAACAGTTGACACGGTTTTCCGCCGATGGTACGATTATAAATCATATTCCGGAATCCTATCACGTCGGGAGGCGTCGATTTGAAAACCATCAGTGAGATCAACGAGAAGATACGCGCCGGCAGCGCGGTGGTGCTGACGGCGGAGGAGGTCGTCCGCATGGCCCGGGAGCAGGGCGTGAAGGAGACGGCGAAGAAGGTGGACGTGGTCACCACCGGCACCTTCAGCCCCATGTGCTCCTCCGGCGCGTTCCTGAATTTCGGCCACGCAGAGCCACTGATCCGCATGTCCGGCGTCAAGCTCAACGACGTACCCGCCTGCGCGGGCCTGGCAGCGGTGGACTGCTATCTCGGCGCTACGGAGCTGAGCGAGACCCGGGGCATGGACTACGGCGGAGCCCACGTCATCGAGGACCTGATCGCCGGGAAAAAGGTGCACCTCAGCGCCCGCAGCTACGGCACGGACTGCTACCCCCGGAAGAGCCTGGAGGCGGAGGTGGGCCTGAGCGACATGAACCAGTGCTTCCTTTTCAACCCCCGCAACGCCTATCAGAACTATAACTGCAGCGTCAACACCTCTGACCGCATCATCCACACCTACATGGGCACCCTGCTGCCCCATATGGCCAACGCCACCTACGCCACCGCCGGGGAACTGAGCCCCCTGCTGAAGGACCCGGAGCTGCGGACCATCGGCATCGGCACCAGGGTCTTCTTCTGCGGAGCCCAGGGCTATGTGGCCTGGGAGGGGACCCAGTGCTTCCCCGGCTATACGGAGTATGAGGACGGAGTCCGCTCCTATTCCGGGGCGACGCTGGCCCTCATCGGCGACATGAAAAAGATGAGCACCGATTACATCCGGGCCGCCTGCATCTATCAGTACGGCGTCAGCATGTTCGTGGGGGTGGGCATCCCCTTCCCCGTGCTGGACGAGGATCTGTGCGCCCAGCTGAGCAAGGGGAATGACGAGCTGTTCACCGAAGTCAGCGACTATTCCGTGCCCCTGCGGAGCCGCCCGGTGCTGCGGCAGCGGGTGAGCTACGCGGAGCTGCGCAGCGGCACGGTGGAGGTCTGCGGGAAGAAGATCCCCGCCGCGCCCATGACCAGCCTGAAAAAATCCAGGGACATCGCCCTGGAGCTGAAACGGCAGGTGCAGAAGGGCGAATTCCTGCTGACGGAGCCGGCGGCAAAGCTGCCACTGGACACGACCAAACACGTCCTGCATGCGCTGGACGATCCAAAGTAAGGAGGACGGGAACATGGAGCATTCCGTTAAGATTCGGCTTCGCTTTACCCCCGCGGACACGGAGCGTCCCTTCGTCCACCTGCTGGCGACCCGCTTCGGTCTCGTCTTCTCCATCCTGCAGGCGGACATCAGCCCCGACAAGGGAGGCCGCATGGTCCTGGACCTGACCGGCGAAGAAAAAGCCATCGAGGACGCACTGCAATTCACCATCGACCAGGGAGTGGACGTGCGCATCCTCTCCCGGGTCGTCCGCTGGGACGACAAGGTGTGCGTCCACTGCGGCAGCTGCACCGCCGTCTGCCGGACGCGGGCCCTGCAGCTGGACCCGGAGACGGCCATGCTCTCCTTTGACAACGCCCGCTGCGTCGTGTGCGAAATGTGCGTGAAGGCCTGCCCCACCGGTGCGCTGAAGGTGGAGCTGAGCCCGTGATCCCGGACCCCTACGCCGACCGGGGCAGCTACCGCGCCCTCCAGGAGGCGGGGGACCTGACCTATTTCCGCGTCAGCGTGGACGAAACGGACCTGAGCATCGGCGCGAAGCGGGACCTGAGCCGGGAAGCGCTGGCGGCGGTGCTGGACGCCCGTCGGCAGGTGCTGCAGGCAATCGCCGACAGGCCCCGCTTCCGCACTTCTCTGGAGCCTCTGCGGCCCCACGGGACGGAAAGCCCCCTCATCCGGCGGATGCTGGAAGCCGGGGCCCTTGCCCAGGTGGGGCCGATGGCCGCCGTCGCCGGGGCCATCGCGGAGCATGTGGGGCGGGTCCTGGCGAAAGAGAGCCGGGAGGTCGTCGTGGAAAACGGCGGCGACGTGTTCCTGTTCGGCGCGAAGAAGCGGAGCGTGGCCGTCGTGGCCGGGGACAGCCCCCTCAGCGGGCTGCTGGCGATCTCTGTGGAGCCCGTCGAGGGCTGCGGCGTCTGCACCTCCTCCGGCACGGTGGGCCACTCCCTCTCCCTGGGAACGGCGGACGCAGCCATGGTGATCGCCGGGGACTGCGCCTTGGCGGACGCGGCAGCCACCCGCCTGGGGAATCTGATCCGGGCCGGCGGCGCGCTGGA
This sequence comes from Oscillospiraceae bacterium, assembly GCA_016286665.1. Taxonomy (GTDB): domain Bacteria; phylum Bacillota; class Clostridia; order Oscillospirales; family Oscillospiraceae; genus UBA1774. Next base: position 9,589 of record JAEETX010000017.1, on the reverse strand, counting down.
CGGTCCGCTGGAGGAAATCTGTGCCATTCCCGGCGTGGAGGGCGCTCTGGTCATTGCCGGGGAGCGGATCGGCATCAAGGGCGGCGTCGTTCTCCAGCCCATCCGCGGCGCTGCGGATGGATGATGCTTTCCATGCGCCGGGTCGCCCCGGCGCACGGTTTTTCTTTACAAAAGCCCCCGACAGCGATATAGTTAGGGGAAGAGAGGAGGCTGCATGGTGAACACAGAGACGATCATCATCAAAACCGGCGGCGAGGGCACGAAGGAAGCCCTGATCGCAACGGAAAACCTCGGGCAGGAAAGCGGCCTGGGTCACAAGGAAATCATCCGTCTTCGTCTTCTGGCGGAGGAGCTGGTCGGTCTGATGCGCGGCATCACCGCTTTCCCGGAAGCGAGCTTCTGGGCGCAGCAGGAGGGCCGGCATTTCGAGATCCACCTGGAAGCCTATGTGGATATGCATATGGAGATGAGAAAACAGCTTCTTGCCGCTTCCTCCTCCGGAACGAACGCCGCCGCGAAGGGCTTCATGGGCAGGCTGCGGGATATGATCAACGTCGCGTTCCTTCCCGAAAAGCCGGAAGGGGACGGCATGGGCCGCACGGACGGCGCTGCGGCAGTTCCCGTGACGCGCAATCCCCGCGCGATGGCCTTCACCTGGTCTCTGAGCCAGCAGAAGGCCGAGCTCGCCAGCCGCGGGGCGGAAAACAGCGAGGCCTGGGATGAGCTGGAAAAATCCATCGTCGCCAACCTCGCCGACGAAGTCAGCGTCAACATCGTGAGCTCCACGGTTGAGATCACCATCTTCAAGACATTCTGATTATCCCAACAAAGGAGATCGCCATGTATCAGTGCCCCTATCCCCACCTGTTCACCCCCATCCGTTTGGGCAGCCAGCAGTTCCGCAACCGCATCTTTGCCTCCCCCATGTCCGGGCGGAGCCTGGATTCCAAAAACCGGCCCACTGCCGAGTGCGTGGCTTTCTATGAGGAGAAAGCCAGGGGCGGCGCGGCCTCCGTTTGCCTGGGAGACTGCTGTGTGGACAGCGTGAACGGTCTTTTCGGCGAAGACATGGTCCGGGCGGACGACCCCGGCAACCATCATGCGTTCAACATGTTCTCCATGGGCGTCAGCCGCTACGGCTGCGTCGCCTCCGCGGAGCTGAGCCACGCGGGGCTTTACGCCTATGCCAGCCGCGCCGCCGGGCACACCGTCTACGGTCCGGTGGACGGCGTCACCGCCGCCGGTGAAGAATACCGGCAGATGCCGGAGGAGGTCATCGAGGCCACCATCGAGCGCTATGCCGCCGCCGCGGCCTTTTTCAAATCCTGCGGCTTCGGCATGGTCACGGTCCACATGGGCCACGGCTGGGGCCTGAGCCAGTTCCTCAGCAGCAAGGTAAACACCCGCACCGACCGCTGGGGCGGCACCCTGGAGAACCGCTGCCGCATGCCCGTGGCGATCCTGGACGCCATCCGCAAACGGGTGGGGCCCGGCTTCCCCATCGAGGTTCGCATCTCCGGCAGCGAGGTCACGCCCCGGGGCTATGATTTGGATGAGGGCATCGCCATCGCGAAACAGCTGGACGGCCATTGCGACCTGCTCCACGTCTCCGCCGGGCACCACGAGTATGCGGAGGTCTTCTGCGTCACCCACCCCTCCGTCTTCTCCGAGGACAGCTGCAACGTGGGCTACGCCGCGGCCATCAAGCCCCATGTGAAGGTGCCGGTGGCTACCGTTGGCGCGCACAGCGACCCGGAGCTTCTGGAGGAGATCATCGCTTCCGGCAAGGCGGACGTGGTGGAGATCGCCCGCGCCCTGCTGGCGGATCCGGAGCTGCCCAACAAGGCCAGGGCAGGCCGCCGGGAGGAGATCCGTCCCTGCCTCCGCTGCCTCACCTGCTTCTCCCACCTCATCACCAACGGGCAGATCTACTGCGCCGTGAATCCCCGCATCGGCCGGGAGCTGGAGCATCGCTATGCCTCCGGGGCAGAAAAGGCAAAGACCGTGCTCATCGCCGGCGGCGGCGTCGGCGGGATGCAGGCGGCTATCAGCTGCGCTGACCGGGGCCATAAGGTCATCCTCTGCGAAAAGACGGACAAGCTGGGCGGCGCGCTCCTCTGCGAGGAGGACGTGCCCTTCAAGAAGAAGATCAAGGCCTATCTGGAATTCCAGCGCCGGGAGATCGCCCGGCGGGATATCGAAGTCCGGCTGAACACCCCCGTCACCCCCGCCCTGGCGGCGGAGATCGGGCCGGATGTGCTGCTGGCAGCCCTGGGGGCCAGGCCGAGCGCGCCCCCCATCCCCGGGCTGGACGGTCCCAACGTGCTGACGGCGGAGGAGGCCTACCGGCATGCGGAAAAGGTCGGCCGGCGGGTCGCGGTGCTGGGCGGCGGTCTGGTGGGCGTAGAGCTTGCCATCCACCTGGCCGTTCTGGGCCGGGAGGTGACCGTGATCGAGATGCTGCCCATGCTCAACAACGGCGGCAACATTCTGCACCAAAACGCCCTGGACGCCGAGATCAAGGCGAAAAACATCCGCCTCGCCCTGGGCACCCGCGTCCTGAAGGTGGATGAAAGCGGCGTGACCGGGCTTCGCGGGGAAAAAGAGGAACATTTTCCCGCCGACAGCGTCCTATGTGCCATGGGGCAGAAGCCCCTCCGGGAGGAAGCCGACGCCCTGCGCTTCTGTGCGCCGGAATTCTACGCTCTGGGCGACTGCCTGACGCCCAAAAACATTCTGCAGGCCACCACTATGGCGGACGCCATAGCCAGGAATATTTGATTTTTAACGAAAGGAGACCATACGATGAAATTTTGTCCCAACTGCGGCTCTCCGCTGGAAGAAGGGGCCGTGTCCTGCCCCAACTGCGGCGATCCCCTGACCCTGCAGGCAACGAGCGCCGGCACACCGTACGTCGACCCCACGGACCACACCGCGGAATTCGACGCCGCCGATATTTCCGACAACAAGGTCATCGCCATGCTGCCCTATCTGCTGGGCGTCGTCGGGCTCATCGCCGCCCTGCTGGCCAAGGGGAATTCCCCCTATGCCAATTTCCATGCGCGCCAGTATCTGAAAATCTGCGTCTGCCAGGCCATCGTCGCCATCTGCAGCGCGGTGCTGTGCTGGACCATCCTGGTGCCCATTGCCGGCGGCATCTGCGTCATCATCCTGCTGGTCGTCCGGATCATCTGCTTCTTCCAGATCTGCAAGGGCCAGGCCAAGGAACCCGCCATCGTCTGCAAGCTGGGCTTTCTGAAGTAAGCGTACCCTATTTTCACATAAACAAAAGGAGAAACCATGGATCTCAAGCTGAAGGACAAGGTCGTCCTGGTCACCGGAGGCACCGGCGGCATCGGCACGGCCATCGTGAAGGGCTTCATCGGAGAGGGCGCTAAGGTCGCTTTTTCCTCCACCAGCCAGAAGAAGATCGACGAGCTGCTGCCCACCCTGGGAGCCGCTGAGGGCCAGGTGGCCGGCTTCGTCGCCGACCTGAACAAGGAGGAGGACATCAAGAACTTCGTGGAGCAGGCCAAGGCCCGCTTCGGCACGCTGGACGTGATCGTGCCCAACGCCGGCTATGAGGGCAAGGCCCACCCGGTGCAGGACATGACGCTGGAACTCTTTGAGCAGACCTATATGCTCAATGTGTTCGCCGTGATGCTCACCATGAAGTACGCCGCTCCCACCCTGATCGAGAAGCAGTCCGGCAGCGTGGTAGTGATCGCCTCCGCCGCGGCTTATGAGCCCACCGCCTCCAACAGCGCCTACGTCTCCTCCAAATATGCGGTTGCCGGCCTCACCAAGTGCGTCGCTATGGAGCTCGGCCCTTTGGGTATCCATGTGAACTACATCTGCCCCGGCCCCGTGGACACCCCCATGATGCTGCGCATCGAGAAGGATTTCTTCGGCGACAGCATGACCCACGAGGAAGCCATGGCAATGCTGGCAGGCACCTACGCCATGGACAAGCGCTACGCGAAGCCGGAAGAAGTCGCCAATGCGGTGCTCTACCTGGCTTCCGAGGTCTCCGCCCACACCGCCGGTATGGGCATGCACGTGGACTCCAAGGTCTCCGCCGCCAGCTGACGATCGGTCAAGACGCAAACCGGGCCCCGCAGGAACTGCGGAGCCCGGTTTTTCCTAATACTAAACTTCCATTAAAATACGACAGTCCTTGCGGTCTGATTTGCGCCATCCTTCGTTGTCATCCTTGACGGGCGATAGCCCGCCTGCGTCCGACGCCTCATTCCGCGCGCGAGGGCCCCTGGCAGGGACGCGTGTGCTACCGCTGACACAAGTCATCCTCGCAATTCCTTGTCTAGTTTCAATGGGAGTTTAGTATTGCTTCCCTTATCTGTTATTTTGCTTCCGTTCCCTGCTTTTGAAACAGGAAATTCTCGTACGTCCCCTCCGTCAGCAGGATCGGGATGCAGGTTTCCGTCACCGCGCCGATGTAGACCATGGCGGTGGAGCCGTCCTCGCTGATATAGCCGATCTCCAGGGTGACAAAAATACGGTCCTCCCCTTCGCCGACGGTGATGTCCAGGTCATGGGCTGTGTCGTAGCGCACATCCACATGACCGTAGGGCGGAAGGTCCTGGACGAAAGCGAAGGTCCCCTCGCTGTGCCCCGCGGGAAGGCCGGTGCGGCCGGCGAATCCGGATTCCAGGTCCAGGACGATCGTTTTCCCGTCCCCGTTGAAGGTCATGCTCCCGCCCTCGGAAGTGAAAACGCCGTTCAGCGGCGAAGGGGCGGGGGTATCTGGCTCATAGGGGCGGTTTTCATATTCCGGTTTTCCCAAACAGCCCCCCAGGGACGCCAGCAGCAGCGCAGCCATCAGGAGGCAAAACAGGCGTTTGATTCGAATGATCATGCTCCTCTGTCCTTTCGTTGTTCCGCCGTGCGGTTGTCGTTTCCTTCAGCATATCCATCATATCATGAAAGGTCCGCGGTGACAAGCGTTCTCCCGCGCCCTTCCCGCGGCCCCGTCTGTCGCGCTTCCGGATAAAAACATTGACAAACGGCGCAGGAACGGGTAAAGTGTGAATAAACTATGAATGTCAGTGGAGGAAGTGGACATGCGCTGCGACGGCCGCAAAGTCAGCCAGGACGAGCCGATCTATTATCTGATCCCCTATTTTCTCACCCACCGCTATGACGCCATGAACATGATCACGGTGGATATTCCGGAGGAACCCCTGCGGAATTATATGAACCAGAAGCGGAAGGAAGGTACGCCGGTCAACCACATGGCCCTGCTCATCACCGCCTACCTCCGCACGCTGGACAAATATCCGGATCTGAACCGCTTTATCGGCAACAAGACCATTTATGAACACGTGGACAAAACCGTCAGCATGGTGGTGCTGAAGCCCGGCGGCGGCGAGAGCATGAACAAGATCGTGCTGTCGGATTCCGACGATCTGTTCTCTGTCCAGAAAAAGATCGAGAGCTTTGTGGACGTCAGCCGCAACGAGGAGGACGATCAGTCCCTGGACAAGGCGATCCGCGTCCTGCTCAAGCTGAAGCCCCTTCTGGGCTTCCTCATGGCCCTTCTCCGCTTCGCGGACCGGCACGGTCTGCTGCCCAGAGGCCTTGTGAAGGCCAGCCCCTTCCATGCCAGCATGCTCATCTCCAACCTGGCCAGCATCCGGACCAACCACATCTATCACCATGTCTATGACTTCGGCACCACCAGCGTCTCCGTCACCATCGGCACCATGCATGAGGTCCCCAAGCGCACCAGCGAGGGGATCAAGTTCGAGCGGTGCATCCCCCTGGGCGTGGTCATGGACGAACGCATCGCCTCCGGTCTCTACTTCGCCAACGCTTTCGGATATTTCCGCAAGCTGCTGCAAAAGCCGGAGCAGCTGGAAAAGCTGCCGGAAAAGGAAGAAGCAACGGTATAACGACACAAACCTATCGGGGAGGAGCCGCCTGCGGGCCGCTCCTCCCCGTTTCCGTTTCCCGCGTCGGATAAGAAGGGATTTCGTTCTTACCGGTATGCAGCGCTTTTCCTGGGAAACGCTGAGAAGTCATCGTACACGCAGTTATTTCTTTTCGGACGGCGGTCACGGCAGCAGATAGCCGTCCTCGCCGAAGGACCAGACGCTCCCGTCGATCTCCCGCGCCTCTCCCGTGAGGAAACTGCCGTCGGCGCAGCGGTAACGCCAGCCGCGGTCGTCCCTTCTCCAGCCCTCCGGCGTCACGCCCTGGCTGCGGTAGGGCGGCTCCAGGCTGTTCAGGGTTTCCATATCCTGGAAATGCCACCACTCGCTGAACAGGGTGCCGAAGCCCGCCGCGCGCATATAGCCCGCCAGCATGGCGGCATTGGCGTCGTTATACGCCGTGGCGGCATGCCAGCTCAGGTCGTGGATGTCGCTCTGCATCCGCAGTTCTTCCCCGGTGGCGATATCCACCAGCGCCACATCCACGGCGATGCCCCGGTTGTGCTTGGAAATGCCCGCAGCCAGGAAGTCCCAGAGACTGTAGCTGTCGCCGGTCATGAGCTGGCGATAGGTCAGGGCGTCTTCCTCATCGGATACCGGCTCCTCCATCAGCTTCATTGCCTGGTCGTAGACCGCCCTGGTGGCGATGTGCGGGCGGAAGGAATCATAGATGCGCAGCCGGTAGCCGTCCGCTTCCAACGCCAGCGCCGCGGCGATGAGCTTCTGCGCCGTGGGGTACAGCAGCGGCGCCAGATAGCCGCCGTCGGGCAGGGCCACCGCCTCATAGCCGGTGATAATCTCTCCCGTCATGTTCTCCATGGGAACGCCGTGGACCATGTAGATCGAAGCGACGCTGTTGGTGATCCGGTATTCGCAGAGGTCTCCCACATAATCCGGCAGATCGATCATGCAGTAGTTCGCGTCCACATAAGCGCTTCCCGCCGGTGTGCCCACCAGCAGGGAGCCGTTTTCTTCTCCCAGGACGCAGACGGCCCTGTCCATGGGAAGGACGCCGATCTTCTCCTGCCGCTGCGCATCCGCATAAAGTCCCAGCTCTGTGACGCTCCAGGCGGCGGCATTGGCGAGGGTCGCGGCGGTGCTGGCGCTTGCCTCCTCCGGCATAACGGCACAGGGCCCGTCCGGCTGCACCTGGCCGCCCTCGGCGGAAACTCGGAAGCGGAATTCTCCGAAGGGCGGCAGATGGCCGGTGAAAAACACCCGCTCCTCCCCCGCCGGGACCTCCGCCACGGTCTGCCAAGTTCCCTCAGCCCCGTCCATGCGCTGGACGAGATAGCGTTCTCCCTTGGTCTCGTCCCAGCGCAGAAGCCAGGAGCTGTCGTCTTCGGCGGTGCAGCTGAGGTTCAGGGTCACGCCCAGCAGGTCCTCCCGGGTGAAAGCGGCCTCCTCCGTACTGACGCCGGGATTGCGGACGCCCGGTTCCTCCCGATAAGCCTCCAGCCAGAAAGCGTAGGTATCCCCCCGCAGGGGCATGGGAAGGTCGCCCCCCTCCCCGATGCGCAGGACGGTACTCTCCCCGCTGAGCTCCCCCAGCAATCGGGGCTCCTCCCCGTTCCGGCGGAAATAGAGGCGATAACGATCCTCAGCCCTTCCTTTCCAGGAGAGCGTCGCCGTGGAGGAGGCCGCGTCGCAGGCAACCGACAGCTCCTCCGCAGCCGGACTGGCCAGCAGACAGGTCACGCTGATGGGATCGTCGCAGAGGCGCACTTCTCGTCTGCCCAGCATCTCCCAGACGCTGCGGGCAAAGACGCGCATTTCCAGCGTTTCCTCCTGGGGAAGACTTGCCGGAAGCAGGCATTCCGATTCGTCGCAGAGGGCGGAGAACAAGGCTTCTCCCTCCGCCTGCCCGGCCCGGCGGACCTCCAGATAATACCGGTCCTCGCCCCTCTCTCCCGGCCAATCCATGCGCACGGAACCGTCCGCCTGCCGCTCCAGGCCGATCTGCCGCTCCGCGCCCATGGTGAGCGGCGCTTCCATAAAACGCCGGCGCTGCGTGAAGAAGACTCCACCCAGCGCCAGAGCGGCCGCCAGCAGGATCACCGCGGCGGCAAACATCCATTTTCCGGCTTTGCTCATGGCTTTGCTCACTTGTTGTACGGCCAAAGCGTGGCTTCGATATCGTAGGAGAGCATATAGAAGTGATGATCTCCGTACTTTCCCTTGGAGGCCATTTCCATCTCTGTGTCAAAGATATAGGGCACCCCGTCGAATTCGATCTCCACCCAGGCGTGGGGCCGGGGGGTCCAGTTGCAGGTCCCGGAGATGGCCTTGGCGTCGTAGCCCAGCTGGCGGGCCAGGAGGCACATGATCCCGGCATAGCAGTAGCAGTTGCCCCTGCCGGTCCGCAGGATGGTGAGGGCTTCCTCCACCTCCCAGCCGGTGACGCCGGGATCGTAGGCGTCGCTGCGGCGCAGGTAGCTGTAAGCGCCCACCACATAATCATAGGCGGCAAGGAGCTTCTCCTCCGGGGTCATATCCTCCGTGACGATCTCCGACAGGATGCCGCGGACATAGTCGTCCAGCTCCGCATCCCGGCTGGTATAGCGGCCGTTTGCGCCGAAATACAGAGTGCCCACCGTCTGATCCCGGACGATATAGCCGTTTTCATCGGCATAGTAGAGCTCCAGGCCGGCGAAGACCGGTCCGCTGGGGAAACGAAGGGCAGCTTCGTCCGTCTCGATCCAGGTCTCCACGGTCTCCTCCGGGTCCACCCGATGGCTGATGCTGGCCTCCATGATCTCATAGTAGGCCCAATGGGCGGGGGTAAGGTCCCCGTACAGGGGGATCACCAGCTGCGCATCCAGCAGTACGCGGTCCGCGCGGCGGCCCAGCGCCCGGTTGATGATGGTCGCAGCCTCCGCCCGCGTCACCTTGCCCTCGGCACGGAAGGTGCCGTCCTCATAGCCGTTCACCCAGCCGGCGGCGGTGGCCTTGGCGATCGCGCCGTACCACGGGTCCGAGCGGGAAAGATCGGGATAGCTGCAATCGACTTCCGGCAGATTGGGGAAGAGATTGACCAGCATGGTCAGGAACTGGGCCCTGGTCAGCTGGGCATTGGGTTCCACGCAGCCGAATGCATCGGGGCTCACGATCCCCGCCGCCGCCAGCAGGCCCAGGGCGTCGTAATACCAGTCGCCCCGGTAGACGTCCGACAGCGCCGCCCGGTCCGCGGGCTTATCCTCCAGCAGGTTATAGATCATCTGCGCCTCCTCCGCGCGGGTGATGAACCCGTTGGGGCGGAACAGGCCGTCGTCATAGCCGTGCAGATAAGCTTCGTGCCGCGCCTCCCCCCGGCGCAGGGTCAGGTGCAGCTGGGTCGCATGGACCGCGGCCAGCCCCGGAAGGGCCAGCAGCAGCGCCAGGATCAGCGTCAGGGCGCTCGTCCGCCAAATGCGTTTACTCCACATAAACCACCGTCTCCGTTCCGTCTTCCCGATAGGTGTAGACGATAAAGCCGTCATAATAGAGATTCCCGTCGTCCCCTTCTCCCAGGCAGCTGGGGGCATAGTCCGAGGATTCGGGCTGACCGATGGCCGCGATCAAGTCCTCCACCGCCCGGTCGATATAGCCCTCGGCAATGGCCTTCTTTTCCGCGGCGCTCATGGCGGGGGTCGGTGTGG
>JAEETX010000093.1 GCA_016286665.1 Oscillospiraceae bacterium | reverse complement strand
CCTTCGGCTGGAAAAAGATCGTATTGCACTGCAAATCGCCTCGCATACCATGCGAGGCGCCGGATGCGAAGGCATCCGGCCAATAAAAACACTTTCATGTTTTTATTGAATTTGAGTATAAGGAATCAACAGCGCGTTTCAGAATCACCATTGAAAATGCGGGCCTCTGCGGAAAAAACGCAGCGGCCCGCATTTTGCAGCGCACCCTTCACTCCTCCGCCAGCATGAAATAGAGGCGGGAGGAAAAGTCCACGAAATAGCGCACGTTATCGTCGTAGCCGGTGCCGGAAAAGCCCTGCTTCAGCTTCACCCCGGCCATCAGGGTCTGCCCGTCGGCCAGATAGTCCTCCGTTTCCCCCGGCATGTGCTTCACCTTTGCGATCACGTTGTGCACCAGGGAATCCTGCTTCACGTGGAAGGGGGTCACGGTGTTCACCAGGCTGCCGAAGCGCTTGATGTTCAGCCGCTGCGGCTCATTGGTGAAGTGATACCGCGTGTCTCCGTCCAGCCCCTTGGGGAAGTAGCGCTCAAATTGCGTGTTTGCCCTGGTGAGCTCCTGCATCAGCAGGCCTGCGGCCCGTTTCCGGTCCGGGCTGACGCAGGTCCATTCGTGGAGGTTCCCGCTCCGGCCCCGGTAGAAGTCGCCGAACTGGAAGACTTCCCGCCACTGCTTGTAAAGCTCGATCTCGCTGCTGAGCTGCTTCCGATCTTCTCCGCTCAGGTCCCGCAGGTCCAGCTCGCAGCCCAGCACGCCGAAGGCCGCCACGTTGAAGCGGGTGTCCAGCGGGGTGCTGCGCAGGGTCTGGTGATTGGGGCAGGCGGAGATGTGGGCCCCCAGGGCGGAGAGGGGATAACCGTAGCTGTAGCCCTCCTGGATCCTTGCGCGGCTGACGGCGTCGGTGTTGTCGCTGGCCCAGATCTGGGGAAAGTAGGAGAGGATGCCCAGGTCGAAGCGGTTGCCGCCGGAGGCGCAGCCCTCGAAAAGGATGTGGGGGAAGCGAAGGGTCAGTTCTCCCAGCACCCGATAGAGGCCGCAGACATAGCGGTGGGCGGTCTCTCCCTGCTTTTCCGGGGGCAGGGCGGGGGAATAGACGTCCGTGAAAATGCGGTTAAAATCCCACTTTACATAGGCGATTTCGGCAGAGGAAAAGACTTCCGTCATTTTTGCGATGAGGAAATCCTGCACATCCCGATTCGCCAGGTCCAGCAGCCGCTGGTTTCGCCCCTCGCTGTGGGGCTTGCCGGGGATGGCCATGGTCCAGTCCGGATGGGCTTCAAAGAGCCTGGAGCGGGTGTTCACCATTTCCGGCTCCACCCAGAGGCCGAAGCCCAGGCCCATTTCCTTCAGCTTTTTCCCCAGCCCCTCCAGGCCGCCGGGCAGCTTCTGCAGGTTCACGTCCCAGTCGCCCAGGCTGCGGGTGTCGTCGCTGCGCTCGCCGAACCAGCCGTCGTCCATGACGAACAGCTCCACGCCCAGCTCCTTGCCGGTCTTTGCCAGGCTCAGGAGGCTGCGCTCGGTGAAATGGAAGTAGCTGGCCTCCCAGCTGTTGAGCAGCACGGGGCGGGGCTTATGCTTCCACTCGCCCCGGACGATGTGCTCCCGCACAAAGCGGTGCATGTTCCGGCTCTGGCCATTGAAGCCGCCGTCGGAATAGGTCATCACCGCCTCCGGCGCTTCAAAGGCTTCTCCCGGCTGCAGGAGGAAACGGAAGCCCTGAGGGTGGATGCCGCCGAGGACCCTCGTCTTTCCGAAGGCGTTCACCTCCACGGTCTCATAGTGGTTGCCGCTGTAGATGAGATTGAAGCCCCAGCATGCCCCGCTGTCCTCCGTGGCCGCCGGATCGTGGAGCAGGAAAAAGGGGTTCATGCGGCTGGAGGAGCAGCCCATCCGGGATTCCATGACGAAGCGCCCGGCGGGCAGGGTCAGGGTGGCCTTCTCCATTTCCCGTACCCACGCCCCGTGAAAGCAGGTGACGGCCCAGGGGGAATCCGGCAGGTCCAGCTGCAGGCTGAGGAGCCGGTCCACCTCCAGGGGCTGACGGGAGAGGTTAAGGAGCCTTGCGCTGCGGCAGATCACGTCGCAGTCGGGATAGACATAGTAATGGAGCTCCAGCTCCTCCCCGTATTGGGCGTCCCGGAGCCGGACCGTCAGGTGCTCCGCACTGCCGTCCGCCGAATAGGAGCCGGGCAGGGTGGCGTAGGGCGGCTTTGTGTCCGTGATCTCCGCGCCGGCGAAGAGAAAATCCGAGGTCCGGCCCCCGTCGGCATGCACCAGCTCCAGAAAAGGCTCCCGAATGTCGCCCTTTCCGGCGGAAGAAAATTCCAGGCACATGTCCTCCGGGACGGTCGTACCGTGCCGCGCGTCATAGACGATCACCCCGCCGGGGGCAAAGCTGCGCTTCTCCTCCAGGGAAGCCAGGGCCTCCGCGCCGCCGGCGCCGATCCTCCGCCCGTAGTACAGGTGCTCCAGATGGCCCGTGGGCAGCACCCGAAAAGCGTAGCTGGTGTTTTCCGTGTCCAGCAGGAAAGCGGGCCTTTCCCCGTCGAAGCGCCGGATCATGCCTTGCCCTCCCTGCGCATGCGGACCTGCGCCGCGATCCGGGCGACGGCTTCATCTGTCAGCCGGTAGCGCTTGCGGAACCAGAGGAAGGCGATGAGCAGCCCCAGGATGGGGATCACCGCCATGGTGAAGCGGAGCCCGGTCTTGGCCCCGGCGCTGACGCCCAGGGACCAGTCCACCAGCTTGTCCGCCTCGCTGACCTCCGTGCCGGATTGCAGGTGGTTGACGCTGAGGCAGATGGAGGCCGCCAGCGCCGCGATGCCGGAGGCCAGCTTCACCACGAAGGTCTGCATGGAGAAGATGACGCTCTCGTCCCGGCGCTGGTTTTTCAGTTCCCCGTAGTCCACGGTGTTGGCGAGGAAAACGGTGGTGATGACGGAGAGCATGCCGTTGGCGGAGAAGATGAAGAAGGCGGGGATAAAGAGGATGAACACGCTGGACATGCTGGTGAACGTGAGGAGCAGCAGCACGGCATAGCCGGCGACCGCCATGCCCAGGGAGATGTAGAAGATCTGCAGGCTGGAGAATTTCCGCCGCAGCAGGGGATAGAGGGCCATCATGCTCAGCACCTGCATGGCCCCGCCGAACATGTTGAACAGCACGTAGGCGTCGTTCCAGCCGGTGGTGCCGAAGTCATATTTGAAGAAGTAGATGACCAGGTTGGAGGTGATGTAGATGGAGGTGTTGATGAGCACGATGGCGACGGTGACGGTCATGGCCTGGTCGTTCTGCACCAGGGCCTTGAACATCTGCCCCACGGACACGGTCTCCATGCTGGCGGTGGATTTCTCCTTCACGTTCAGGCAGGTGAGCACGGTGAAGACCACAAAAAGGGCGGCGACCAGCAGGGAGAACCATCGGAAGCCCACGATCTCGATGGCCTTGGCCCCGGCGTCGGAGCCGGCAAAGAGGTTGCCCAGAGCGGGCACCAGCATCATGGTGAAGACGGTGACGATGGCGCTGCCCACGCCGGCGCTGGTCCTTGCCAGGGTGGTGAGGCCCTCCCGCTCCCGGCCGCCCTCGGTGAAGGCGGGGATCATGGACCAGTAGGGGATATCCATCATGGTGTAGGTGACGCCCCAGAAAATATAGGTGACGGCGGCGTAGGCCACCAGGCCGGCAGCGTCCATTTTGGGAGGCGCGCTGAACATGAGAAACAGCACCGCGGCGTTGGTGAGGGTGCCGATCAGCAGCCAGGGGCGGAAGCGGCCCCAGCGGGTCCTCGTCCTGGCGACGATCACCCCCATGATGGGGTCGTTGAAGGCGTCGAAGACGCGGGCAGCCATGAGGATGACGCCCATGGCGATGGCGTTGACGCCCAGCAGGTCCTGGAAGTAGTACAGCACGTAGCTGGCGGAGAGCATATAGACCATGTCCTTGCCCACGGCTCCCAGGGCGTAGGACAGCTTGGCCTTTCCGCTGAGTTTACGGTTGGCTTCCATGCATTCTTGCTCCTCTCAAATCAATCGTTCTGATTCCCGCGATATTCGATGCACAGCATCGTCAGATCGTCGAACTGCTCCGCGTCCTTCACAAAGCGGTCGGTGGCGCTGCGCACGTTTTTCAGTATTTGCCGGGGCGTCGCCTCCGGCGCTTCGTTCAGCGCCTCCAGCATCCGGTCGGTGCCGAACATGGCTTCCTCCGCGTCCGTCGCCTCCGGTACGCCGTCGGTGTAGACAAAGAGCTTATCTCCCGGCTCCAGCTGTATCTCATATTCCCTGTACTTCGCGCCTTCCATCCCGCCGATGACGAAGCCGTGCTTGTCCTTGAGCAGGCTGAAGCGCCCGTCCTTCATCAGCGCGGGGTATTCGTGGCCGGCGTTGGCCGCCGTGATTTTGCCGCTGCTGATCTCCAAGATGCCCAGCCAGACGGTCACGAACATCTCCGCCTGGTTGCCGGAGCAGAGGGCCTCGTTGGTCTTTCTTAGGATCTCCGCCGCGGACTGGCCCAGCATGGCGCAGCTTTGGAGGATGACCTTGGAGGTCATCATAAAGAGGGCGGCGGGGATGCCCTTGCCGGACACGTCGGCGATGACCAGGCAGAGATGGTCTTCGTTGATGAGGAAAAAGTCATAAAAGTCGCCGCCCACCTCCTTGGCCGGGTCCATGGAGGCGTAGATATCGAATTCCCTGCGGTCCGGGAAGGGCGGAAAATCGTGGGGCAGCATGCTGGTCTGGATCCTGTTTGCCATATGCAGCTCCGTCGCGAACCGTTCCTTCTCCTTTTCCTCCTGATGCCTCTTTTCCAGGCTGCGGATCCGCCGGTGCAGATACAGCCGGACGCAGAAAAACAGCAGGGCGGCGGCCAGAAGCCCGGCCAGGATGAAAAACCAGGTCTGCTCATAGAAGGATTTCTCCTTGACGATCTGGACGGAGAGGGTCTTGCTGCCGTAGCCCAGGGAATCGCTGAGCTGCAGCGTGAAGCGGTAGGCGCCCCCGGGCAGGTTCGTGTAGTCCGCGGGGACGAGGTCGCTGCGGCTGAGGGCGGCAGCCTCCCGGTCAAAGCCCTCCAGCTGATAGGTCACCTGGGGGTCCACCAGGGAATAGTTGAAGACGTAGCTGTAGATCGTCACCTTCCGCACCCGCGGGCCGATCCGGAAATCCCCGCCGGCGTCGGGATACACGCGCGTTCCGTCCGCATCGAGATAGGGGATGATCGCCTTGAGGTCGCCGACGTGGACCATGGGCTCCTCGATGTTCACCCTGGTCACCCCCGCTTTGCCGGGGATATACAGATATCCCTCCGGCGTCAGCTCGCTGTAGGAGTTGGCCGTGGTGATGCAGTGCAGCCCGTTTGCCATGCCGTAGTGGATGGGCTTGAGCTCCCGGTCGGCCAGCATGTCCTCCGTGGGGGAGACATAGATGCCGTTGCTGCTGAGGATCCACATTTCGTCCCTGCTGTTCTGATAGAGGTCGAAATTGTTGGAGTAGGGGAAGCTGCGGACCGCCGTCACCCGGTAGTCCGGCGTCATGTAGGAGATGGAATTGCTGGTGACGAGCCAGAGGATATCCCGGAACCGATCGCGCTTGATGCGCATGACGATCTCCGAGGACAGGCCCTGCTCCTTGCCAAGGTGGGTGACGCCGCCGTCCCCGATGACGTACAGGCCGCCGCCGTCCGTCCCCAGGAGGATATCGCCGCGGAAGCCCTCGGCGACGGTCAGGCTCTCGGAATTGGCGATGCCGTCCACGGCGCTGTAGGACGCCGTCACCCGATCCCCCTCGATCACGTTCACGCCGCCGGAGGCGTTCACCGCCCGCCCGCAGGTCCGGCCGGAGCCGTCGGCATAGACCGCCGAAACGAGGCTCAGGGCGAGCGCAAGGCAGAGAAAAGCGCAGAGGAAGCCTTTTCCCGTGCCCGCTGGTTTGTTCTTTCTTCCACAAGGCATATGCTGAATCTCCAGACGCTTCCGAAACGGGGCGGCATGACCCGCCCCGAATCCCTCATTCTATGGATTCTATTTAATAATTGTATGCTAAGCCGCGGCGGCCTGTCAACTGTAATCTGTGCTGTTTTTCACTTCTCCGCCGCGGCTGCCGCCGGCGCGGAAAGCCCGGTTGATTTGCCCGCGCAAACATAGTAGAATAGGGAAGAAAGATCGCACCGACGCTGCGGGGCGTGGAAGCCTCAGCCTGCGCCTGCACCCCGGAAGGAGAGATCAACGATGCGGAAAAATCGAAAAGAACGGAGCGGAACATCCCCGATCCGCTTCCTTTGCTTCCTCCTTGCGCTTCTGACGGCGGCTTTCGCCTGCGGGAGCGGCGCCCTTGCCGACGACGAGCCGGAGATCGTGCGGGTCGGCTACTATGAAAACGAGGTGTTTCAGGAGGGCGCGCAGGAGGGTGCGGTCAAGACCGGCTACGCATACGAATACTATCGGAAGCTCTCCGAATATACGGGGTGGAAATACGAATATGTCTACGGCGGCTTCGGGGAGCTTTATCAGATGCTGCTGGACGGGGAGATCGACCTTCTGGCCGGGCTCGCCTGGCGGGAAGAACGGGCTTCTCTCATCGGCTATCCTTCCGCCATCATGGGCAGCGAATCCTATTATCTCGTCAAGCACGCTGCGGATGCGGACGTCACAGCCGATCCCGCGACGCTGGAGGGAAGAAGGATCGGCGTGCTGGACAGCGTCATGGTCGGCGTCCTGGAGCAGTATCTGGCGGAGCAGGGCGTGACGGCGGAGGTCCTGCCGTTTCCCGATTATACGCAGCTGTTCCGGGCTTTTGACGACGGTGAGGTGGACGTTCTGGCCGCGGAGAGCGACGGCGCGCACGGGCGGGAGAATGCGGCGGTGCTGTCCGTCTTCGGCGCGGCGGATTACTACCTGTGCGTCAGCATCCGCCGGCCCGATCTGCTCGCGGAGCTGAACACCGCCCAGGCGCTGCTGAAGGCGGAGGAGCCCAACTATCTGAACGCCCTGAGCGAAAAATACTATTCCGTCAGCGTCACGTCCCGCGCCTTTTCCGCGACCGAGCAGGCGTGGATGGACGCCCACCATGCGCTGCATGTGGGATATCTGGAAAACTACCTGCCCTACAGCGACACGGACGCCCAGGGCAAGGTGACCGGCGTCGTCAGGGAGATCATCCCCGACATCCTGAACTGCCTGGGGCTGCAGGAGGTGACGGTCACCTACAGCGGCTACCGGAGCTATGACGATATGATCGCGGCCATCAGCGACGGCAGCATCGACGTGGCCTTTCCCGTGGGCGGCGGCCTGTATTATTCCGAGGAAAACGGCATCTACCTGTCCAACGCCGTCACCTCCTCCCCGGCGGAGCTGGTCTATAAGGGGGAGTTCAGCGAGCTTACGACGGCGCATTTTGCGGCCAACGAGAATAACCGCATGCAGTATTATTTCATTCGGACGAATTACCCTGACGCGGAGATCACCTTTTATCCCTCCAGCGAGGACTGTCTCGCCGCCGTTCTGGCGGGAGAAGCGCAGTGCGTGACGCTCAACGGCCTGCGGGCGAACGATATCCTGCGGAACCGGAAATATGAAGACCTTTCCCTCCGCCAGACCAGCTACAGCGACGCCCGCTGCTTCGGCGTGGAGATCGGCAACGAAGGCCTGCTGAAGCTGCTGAACCGGGGCATCCACATCCTGGGGAGCGACTATGCGCAGAATATCTCCTTCCGCTATACCGACGGGCTCTACACCTACAGCTTCCTGGACGCCCTGCTGGACCACATGGCGCTCTTCGGCACGGCCATACTCGTCGTCGCTGCGGTCATCCTCTTTCTGCTGATCCGCGACCGGCGGCGCACGAAGAAGGAAATGCGGGAAAAGGAGAAAGCGCGGCAGGAGCTGGAGAATAAGAACCGGGAACTGGCGGAGAGCCAGAAAGCCCTGTCCGATGCGCTCATCACGGCGGAGCACGCCAGCCGGGCCAAGACCACCTTCCTCAACAACATGTCCCACGATATCCGCACGCCCATGAACGCCATCGTGGGCTTCACGGCCCTGGCGGCCTCCCACATCGACAACAAGGAGCAGGTGCGGGACTATCTGGGAAAGATTTCCGTTTCCGGCCAGCACCTCCTGTCCCTCATCAACGACGTACTGGATATGAGCCGCATCGAAAGCGGCAAGGTCACCATCGAAATGAAGGACGTGCACCTGCCGGACGTGATCCACGACCTCAGGACGATCATCCAGTCCAATATCACCTCCAAGCAGATGGAGCTGTTCATCGACACCCAGGATGTGGTCCACGAGGATATCGTCACCGACAAGCTCCGGCTGAATCAGGTGCTCCTGAACATCCTGACCAACGCGATCAAATTCACCCCCGCGGGGGGCACGATCAGCTTCCGGATCATCGAAAAGCCCTCTCCCGCCGCCGGCCTGGCCAGCTTTGAATTCCGCATCAAGGACAACGGAATCGGCATGAGCGAGGAATTCCAGAAAACGATCTTCGAGGCGTTCACCCGGGAGAAGACCAGCACGGTCAGCGGCATCCAGGGCACCGGCCTGGGCATGGCGATCACCAAAAACATCGTGGATATGATGGGCGGCGCCATCCGGGTGAATTCCACCCAGGGAAAGGGCAGCGAATTCATCGTGGAGCTGCCCTGCAGGATCAGCGGCGAAGCATTGAAGCAGGAAGAACTGCCCGCCCTGAAGGGGCTGCGCGCCCTCGTGGCGGACGACGATACCGACACCTGTCTCTCCGTCTGCGCCATGCTGCGGGAGATCGGCATGCGGCCCGACTGGACGAACTACGGCAAGGAGGCGGTGATCCGCGCGAAGGAAGCCCTGGATCAGGGCGACGAATTCCGGGTCTATGTCATCGACTGGCTGATGCCGGATCAGAACGGGATCGAGACCGTGCGGAGGATCCGCCGGGTGATCGGGGACGGCGCGCCCATCATCATCCTGACGGCGTACGACTGGGCCGACATCGAGGAGGAGGCCAGGGAGGCCGGCGTGACCGCCTTCTGCTCCAAACCGCTGTTCATGTCCGAGCTGCGGGATGTGCTCTCCAGGCCGTTCATGGCCCGGGAGGAGCAGCCGGAGGAGGAGAAAAAGCAGGAGTCCCTGCCGCAATTCACGGGAAAGCGGGTGCTGCTGGCGGAGGACAACAAGATGAACCAGATCCTCGCAAAGGCCATTCTGACCGAAGCGGGGCTCACCATGGAGATCGCCGGGGACGGGCTGGAGGCCGTGGAAAAAATGAAAGCCGCGCCCGCCGGGTATTACGATATCGTGCTGATGGATATCCAGATGCCGAAAATGGACGGCTACGAGGCCGCAAAGCAGATTCGGGCGCTGGAGGACAAGGATAAGGCCAATATCCCCATCGTTGCCGTCACGGCCAACGCCTTTGAGGAGGACCGCAAGATCGCCATGGAGGCGGGCATGAACGGGCACCTGGCAAAGCCCTATCATATCCCGGCGATCATGGAGACCCTGCAGAAGCTGCTGTAAACGAATCAGAATGATTAGAATGACAAAGAAGGCGCGCTGAAATGTCAGCGCGCCTCTGATCTGTGATGCCGAAATTCTTTAAGCTTTGCAGAGAATTTCGTCCTTGATGCCCATGACGGCTTCGTTGAAGAGACGGGCGTCCATCAGCTTCAGGTCGGGGGAGACGAGGGGCTTGAACTCCATTTTTCCCAGCACGTCCTTTTCCAGGTCCACGCCGGGGGCGATCTCGATGAGCTCCAGGCCCTCCTTCACCAGGCGGAACACGGCCCGCTCGGTGATATACATGACCTCCTGGCCGTTTTCCCTGGCGTAGTCGGCGGAGAAGGTGATCTGCTGCACCTTCTTCACCAGCTTGCCGTCGCCGTCCTCCCGGATGTCCAGGCCGCTGCCGGTGCATTCGATGACGGGCTTCTTGCCCGTCGTGCTGCTCTTGGTGGTGAAGGTGCCCATGAAGAAGACCTTTTTGGCGTTTTGGGAGATGTCGATATAGCCCCCCGCGCCGATGCACCTACCGCCGAAATAGCTGACGTTCACGTCGCCGTTACTGTCGATCTCCGCGCCGCCCAGGAAGGCCATGTCCAGCATGCCGCCGTCGTACATGTCGATGGTGTCCGTCTGAGAGAACATGCAGTCGGCGTTGGCGACGCCGGGGAAGCTGAGGCCCTCCTGCACCTGGCCGCCCATGGGGCCGGATTCCACGGAGCAGGTGAGGGCGGAGGAGATGCCCTCCTCGGAGGCGATGCTGCCCAGGCCGGAGGGGATGCCGCTGCCGATATTGACGATGACGCCGGGGGTGAGTTCCATGGCGGCCCGGCGGGCGATGACCTTGCGCATATTCAGGGGCAGAACCTTGGTGGCGTTGCCGGAGAGCTTGATCTCGCCGGAGAGCTCGGGGCGGTATTTGGTGGTGGCGTAGCATTGGCGGCTGTTCATGGGGTCCTTGGCCACGACGATATAGTCCACCAGCTTGTTGTGGATGCGGATGTTGCGCGTCTTGAGGCTGTTGCGGGGCACCACGGCCTCCACCTGGGCGATGACGATGCCGCCGGCGTTGTGGGCGGCCACGGCCACCTCCAGCTCCGTGCCGATGATGGCCTCGTGCTCCATGGAGAGGTTGCCGTCCTCGTCGGCGTAGGTGGCGCGGATAAAGGCCACGTTGGCGGGCGGCGTCTTGTAGAACAGGTATTCCTCACCGCCGCTCTCCATCAGCTC